>JAMOVU010000062.1 GCA_027067555.1 Candidatus Aminicenantota bacterium
TTATCACCATTTTTTCTATCTTTTCTTTATCATTATTATTAATATTTATTATCAGATTCTTTGATATATTGCCTCTATAATGCAAATAAAAATAAAGATCTTCTTCAGGGATATCAATCCAGAATAATTTAACCAATTCTTTAAAATATCCGTAATTATAATGTATATCCACTACATAATACTTACTGTAAATCGCTTTTCCCTCCCATATGAAATACTCAAGCTTAAGTTCTTCGATTTTTTTCAAAAACAAATCATTCTTATTGTCTTCATCACTTTTCTCAACGATAAAATAAAATCCTGTTTTCCCGAACTCTTTGTATTTTGTTATTATAATAATAAGATTATCTTCAAAAAACGATTCTAAATTAACTCTTGCATTTTGTAATATTGATTCATCCGCTATCCCTCTGTATTTTAATACATACCAATACTTTTCCAAATCTTTGAATTTTACATTAACGAAAATCGTAGGATTATTTAATCGTTTTATTATATACAAAAAGATAATAATAAAAGCAACAATCACATATAATATTGAGATTATCATTTATCTGTCCCTTTTTTTTATAATGGTTCGGATTTCATCCTCACCAGCCTCGAAGCCCAAAGCCAAAAGCCTCTGAGCTTTTTGAAGTTCGTATAAATAGCGTATAAGGATTAAGAGTTTGACTATTCTTAATTGTTGTTCAATCATTTCAATTTCTTTCACCTGTTTCGTATTTCGGGAGGAAGAATCTTACTTTTATTTTTTTCAACTCTTACCATACCTGCAATAATACATGAAATTTCTTGTTCTGTAATATTATAATATTTTATTTTTTTTGTAATTATAGAGTTATCTAAATGCCCACATATTTTATCAAATCTAACTAAAGCCAAATCTTTATTAAGGTTATTATTAAAAATAGAAAGATTTTTTTCAATAACATTCTTATTTGAAATTATCTCAAGATGATAATAAGGTTCATCAAAAACATCATTTTTTTCTATTCTGATTCCATATATATCTTTTGTTTCTATTATCGCTTTTTTACTCACTATACATTGATATCCGTTTAAATCTTCCAGCTCCTCCCAATTTTCAGGATCAGATATATCTTCTTTTCTATCTTTCTCAACCCTTATTTCAAATCTTCCGGCTTCTATTTTATAGAGTCCGTCTTTATACCTATATATCGTTTCTCGCGGTTTTTCTCTTTGTTTCCTCGGAACCGGAAATTTCTTAAAACTTTGAACTAAAAATCGAACCGATAATTCGTCTGTTTTCGGCTTTCCTACTCTATAATCATCGGAATCCCAATAATATATTAAAGACAGACAGACACGAACGCTTTTTTCTTTATCAGTCCAGTATGAATAATATCTTGCCGAATGTTTATCACTATCTATCGATCTTGATGCAAATATCCATCTCCTTATATTATCTCTGTAAGGTTTCTCTATATATATTTTATAACCTCTTTTCTCTAATTCTTTGTCATAATACTCAATTATTTTCTTCGGAGGAAATTTCATCCTAATATTATATTGAACCTCCTTATTACAAAATAAAAGAGTTTTATACAAGATGGGTTTAATATTTTTTGCATTAGGATAGATTATCATATCAAATTTTTCAATCTTCTTTATAACCTTGTTCTTCTTAATTAGTATCATAAGGGATATTATAAAAGCAATTATGATAATTATTATAATTGCTGCTCTTTTTTTATTTCTTTTTTTCATGTTTTACCTCATCTATTCTTTCATTAGGATATGGTGCTATACATTCTCCCGCGGCATTATATGTTCCTATGGTTATTTCATATTTCAATACTGTCATCATCCATTCATCTTTTATTTTGTTAGTAATAACCTTTTGATAGTTTGGAATCTCAATATGTTTTGTTATAAAATCTTTATCTTTTTTAAACTTCACTTTTAAAACAATAGGATTATAATAAATTACTTTTTTGTATATCTTAGTAGCTTTCCATCTCTGTGCACAAAACAGTTTCACCAATCCTCTTGTTCCCGGAAACGGTGTCATATTCACAACTCCTCCTTTGTTCTTATCCAATGCTCTCCATTTTACAATCCTATATTCATCAAGTATCTTATTTTTATCAAGGTTATCATAATCAATAACACCATTATAAAGATCAGGCCCCATTGATTCCTTTTTATCTAATTCCCAATTTGTTAATTGCTCATAATCATCTTTATTCTTTTCCACAGGATATAAATAATAAAATTTATCAGTTTTAATTTCTTCCATAATATTTTTAGCACCTGACAATAAAGCCTTCATTTGCTCCGCTGATATTGTTTTATCTCTTTTTCCTGCTTTTATAACTTGGTTAGTACCTATTAACATATGTTGAGCGAACATAGACTCAGCCAACCCCCACGGATCTACAAACCCCCATGGGTTCATATTCATTGCTTGGTATAGGTTCATACTGTCTCGGTAGCCCATAGGGTCTGTCTGTAAGAATCTGCCTATCTGTGGATCATAGGTTCTGGCTCTGTAGTAGTAGAGTTTTAGCTCCGGGTCGTAGCGGCGGGATTGAAACATGTAGTCGTTGCCGATTGCTGATTCTGTTATCGGGTTGCCTGTGTCATTGTAGATTGTGGGTGAGCCATATATGTTGTATTTGTATCTTTCTATGATATTGCCGTCCATGGTTCGGATTTCATCCTCACCAGCCTCGAAGCCCAAAGCCAAGAGCCTCGGAGCTTTATTAGAATCGTGCTGAATTGCTTCGTT
>JAMOVU010000063.1 GCA_027067555.1 Candidatus Aminicenantota bacterium
TATGCAATACCTTTGTTATCGCTGCTGTCAATGTCGTCTTCCCATGGTCCACATGCCCTATCGTTCCAACATTTAAATGCGGCTTCGTCCTCTCAAACTTCTCTTTTGCCATCTTTATTACCTCCTAAAAAATTTAAATCAAGTGCAAAAAGCCCACGATCAGACTTGAACTGATGACCCCATCCTTACCAAGGATGTGCTCTACCGACTGAGCTACGTGGGCGTTTAAGAGCGGGAGACGGGATTTGAACCCGCGACCTCCTGCTTGGAAGGCAGGAGCTCTACCGCTGAGCTACTCCCGCATTAAAATGGGCAGGAGAGGATTCGAACCTCTGTAGCCTCTCGGCAACGGGTTTACAGCCCGCCCCATTTGACCGCTCTGGCACCTACCCATTAACAGCTGGCGGAGGGACTTGAACCCACGACCTGCTGATTACAAATCAGCTGCTCTACCGATTGAGCTACGCCAGCAAAAACAGGCTAAATTTAGCAAAAATAATCAGATTTGTCAATACTTTTATTATATTTTCTAAAAATTTTCCAAAACTTTATAGTAAAGGATTCTCTGTCTTGGCCCATCAAACTCTGCAAAGAATATTCCGCCCCATCTTCCAAGAATTAATTTTCCATCTTCAAAAAATACAAAAACCTCATTTCCAACTATTACAGACTTTATATGTGAATCTGAATTTCCTTCAAAATGTCTGTAACCAGCACCCTCGGGAACAAGAGAGCTCAGTTTTTTATTTATATCAAAAGCCACATCAGGATCAGCTGATTCATTTATAAAAATTCCAGCTGTTGTATGAGGAACATATAGAAAAATTATCCCACTCTTTTTTGCCTGAATTAATTCTTCTACCTTTGAAGTTATATTTAATGCTTCTATCCTTTCAGATGTTCTAACAGAAAATGAATTCAAGGCCTACTATTCTTCGTACTTCTCCGGGACTATACCTATTACTTCCACCCCTGCAGCTTTGGCAGCATCAATTATTTTAACCACCTCTTTATAAGGAAGCTTAGAATTTGCCCTTATGAATATGGTCTTATCCTGTCTTGTGGAATAGATATCTCTCAATCTTTGAACTAACAAATCATAAGGGACTTTTTCCTGATTTATCATAACTGTCATATCAGCTTTCAAAGATAAAATAATAACATTGGAAGGTCCTTGATCCTGACCGGATGCGGTTTCGGGTAATTTTAAATCTATACCCTTCTGAGTAGAAGGAGTAATAACCATAAAAATAACCAATAGAACTAATAAAATGTCAATTAAAGGAACTACATTAGGATCTGATTTCGTGGTACCTGTACCACCAACTGCCATACCCATTGTGCTACCTCCAAATTTTAATAGCTTTTTTTATCACATAAAACCAATTTTGTCAATTGATTTTTATAACTCTTTTCCATATATTCCATAAATTTTGTACTTTGTTGCATTAATGTTTTTTAGAATATTATTCATCACCACATTATCATCAAGTATCCAAGACATCTCCGACCCAACTATTCCCATCTTTCTTGCATTCTCAATAACATTGTAATATAAGGCCACATCAAAACCTCTTCTTCTGAATTTTTTCTTAACTCCGAGAGTAACAACCCTCATATGTTTTATCTTCTTCATTCCGAATAAAAGTTTAAAAATACCAAAAGGAAATAATTTTCCTTTTAAATCAATTAAAATCTCGTGAACATCCCTAAAAGCAATCAGAAACCCCGCCGGTTCACCATTAACCTCTGCAAAAAGAACAAGATTTGGGTCCACTATCATTTTCAAATCCTTTGCAAGTTTATCAATCTCCGCATCAGTATAGGGGACAAACCCCCAATTATCAATCCATGCTTCATTATATATTTCCTTGATTCTTTCCACTTCATTCTTAAAATCTTTCATATTTATTGTTCTGATTACAGTATCCTCTCTACTCTCAACCCTTTTAACAAAATTTTTCATCCTATCGGAAATTCTAACATTCCACTTATCCACATACCATGCCCACCACTCTTTTATTTTCCTTAATCCAGCCTTTTCATAAAGCTTAATATAGTACTCGGGATTATATGTCATTAAAAGCATAGGAGGTCTGTCAAAACCCTTTATTAAAAGTCCACCTTCTTCATTGGTAGAAAAATTAAAAGGACCCATGATATCTTCCATTCCTCTTTCCTTAAGCCATTCAAAAGCAGTTTCAAAAAGTGCATCAGCAACATACTGCCTGTCAACAGACTCAAAAAATCCAAAAAAGCCTGTTTTTTTATTAAAATGCTCATTATACCTGTGATTAACCGATGCTGTTATTCTTCCCAAAACTTCTCCATCTTCTTCATAGATAAAAAATTCCGAATCACTGTATTCAAAAAAGGGATAATGCTTTTTATCTAATCTTTCTTTCATATCAAGCTCAAGAGGGGGAACCCAATTTCTGTAGAGCTTACCATAAATAGAATAAGGACATCTGATGAATTTCTTTAAATCTTTCTTTGTCTTTACTATTTTGATATTTTTGTGCATTACAACCTCCTAATATATTCTGTATTCTTTTTCAACCGGATTTACAAACTTAATAGCATACTTTTCATTAATATTGGTAATAAAACCCTCAAAAACGATTTTTAAAACATATTTACCCCTTTTAAAATCTTTTAAAACTTCAAAAGGGATCACAATTGGCCTGTTTGTGTTAACATATTTTTTCTTTCCAATATTTAAAAGCTCAACATCAATTTCATTCATTTTAAAAGAATCTTTTGAAAAATTCAGTCCGGGATATTCTTTAAGTTGGATACTCAGTAAAGGATAATAATTTAGATAATATCCACTGTTCAACTTAAATTTAATTATAAGCTTGTTTGGTTCCCCTCTTTTTAACCTATTAGTAGAAAAAGATATTAGTATGTTTATATTTTCATTATTCTCAGCTTTAAGTGAAAAAGTACAAAAAAAAGAAAAAAAGAGCCACAACAATAAATAAAGACTCACCTTCTTTGACATTGTCTTTTAATTCTATGTCTTTTTTATCCTCTTGTCAAATTCGCTCTATTTTATAAGAATCCTTCGTATTATATTTATTACATTTTTACTGGAAGATTTTTTCCAAAAGGTAGAATTACTCCCTACAGTAGCTCTTTTCTCTTTACAATAAATGGCTTATTTGTTATATTTTGCTATGAGAAAAACGGTTCTAATACTTGATTTTGGGTCTCAGTATACCAAGTTAATTGCAAGAAGAGTAAGAGAACTAAAAATATATTCTGAAATACTCCCTTTTAATACTTCTATGAAAAAAATAAAAGAAATTTCTCCATCAGCTATAATTTTATCCGGTGGACCATCAAGTGTTTATGATAGGGAAGCTCCTTCAATAAGCAAAGAAATCTTTGAATTAAATATTCCCATCTTGGGAATCTGCTATGGTTTACAGCTAATTGCCCATCTTCTGGGAGGAAAGATAGAAAGCACAAAAAAAAGAGAGTTTGGATTTGCAAAGATAAAAAAGGTAAAGGAAACAGAATTCTTGAAAGGTGTAAGAGACGGAAGTCAGGTGTGGATGAGTCATGGAGATGAAGTTGTAAAACTACCTGAAGGCTTTGAGAGAACAGCATACACGGACAATACACCAAATACAGTAATAGAAAACAATAAAAGAAGAATCTACGGAGTTCAATTCCACCCGGAAGTTGTTCATACAGAGGAAGGAAAAAAGATTTTTAAAAACTTTTTATACAGGATTGCAAATATAAAACCAGAATGGACGATGGAATCTTTTGTGGATACTTCTGTTAAAAAACTAAAAGAAGTCATAGGGAATAAAAAGGTATTATTGGGACTAAGCGGTGGAGTTGATTCTTCTGTAACAGCTGTTTTGCTCCACAAAGCAATAGGAAAAAATCTTATACCTGTTTTTGTTAACACCGGTCTTTTAAGAAAAGATGAAGAGAAAATTCTTTCCGAAGAATTTAAAAAACTCGGGATTAGAGTAAGAAAGGTAAATGCATCTTCTCTCTTTTTCAAAAAACTTAAGGGAGTTAGAGAACCTGAAAGAAAAAGAAAAATTATTGGAAAAACATTTATAGATGTCTTCTACAAAGAAGCTAAAAAATTGGGAAAGATTGAATTTTTAGCTCAGGGGACGACATATCCTGATGTGATTGAAAGCACCTCTGTAAAAGGCCCTTCTGCTATTATAAAAAGTCATCATAATGTGGGAGGACTTCCTGCAAAATTAAAGATGAAATTAGTAGAGCCTTTAAGAGAATTATTTAAAGATGAAGTAAGAGAGGTGGGTAAGATTTTAGGGCTTGATGATTGGTTTATCAGAAGGCATCCATTCCCCGGCCCCGGTCTTGCAGTAAGAATCTTGGGCGAAATTACGAGAGCCCGGGTTAAAAAGCTTCAGGAAGCTGATTTTATAATAAGAGAAGAGGTGAAAAAAGCCGGGATTTATGATGAGCTCTGGCAAGCATTTGGAGTTTTGCTTCCAGTAAAAAGTGTGGGAGTGATGGGGGATAAAAGGACATATGAAAATGTGTGTGCAGTACGAATGGTTGTTTCTTCGGATGGAATGACCGCAAGCTGGTATCCTGCAAACTATGAAATTCTAAACAATATTTCAACAAGAATTGTAAACGAAGTGAGAGGAATAAACAGAGTGGTCTATGATATAACATCCAAACCTCCCGGAACAATAGAATGGGAATAAGGAGTTAAAAATGGCAAATGAAGTAAAAATTTTAGAGACGATTGAAAATTTATTAAAGAAAAAGGTTTCGGATATTAGCTCAGAGATTACATCAAAAATCAGGGAAGTAGAAGATAAACTAAAAGATGTAAAGGAGGCGAGTAAAAAGATAAGCGTGGTTCTTTCCGATGAAGAGAAGGACGAAGTTATGAAAACTCTTCCGGTAAAGGAAGAAATAATCCAGGAAGTTCAAGAAAAAACCGAAGAAGTAAATATGTCTCACTTCCGAATGATTATAGAAAAAATATCTGCTTCTGATACTCAGGCAAAAATCCTTGATAGTATGATGGAAGGGTTGGAGTTCCTTACCAGAAGAGCTTATTTTTTTGTTAAAAGGGGAGAGAAAATTGTTTGCTTTAAAGCAGTCGGTACAAACCTAAAGAATACATCGGGTATACTTTTGCCATTTTCATTAAACACATCCATAAAGTATGTTTTTGAAAAGGGAAATTTTTATTATGGAACACCTCAACAATTTGAAGAAGAGTACATATTGACAAAAAAATTAGAACAACCTGAAGCAAAAGAAATAATGGTTCTGCCAATAAAAATAAAGGGAAAAGCAATGGCAGTAATTTATGTGGACAACAAGGGAGAAAGTATTACAAACACTGATGCTCTTTTAATTCTAACAACTGTTACATCCATGTCTCTTGACCTCATTCCTATAAAAAAGTGGGTTACTTCTACCTTTGGAGAAGGTCAGGAAATAAAAAAGAAAGAAGAAGCTAAGAAAAAAACCTCCACAGAAGAAGATGAAACACTTGAACAAATAGCTATAGTTCAGGATAAAAAGGAGCCCGAGCCTTTAACTCCGGAAGAAGAGAAAAAGCATAAAGAGGCTAAAAGATTAGCAAATGTTATAATCTCAGATTTAACATCCTACAATAAAGATAGAATTGAAAAGGGGATAAAGGAGGGGAATATTTACAAATATCTTAAACATGAAATAGATCAAGCCGCCGCACATTTTTACAATAAGATTCCTGAAAGTGTGTGGAAAAGAGAAAACTACTTTGAAAAAGCTCTTATTGAAAAAATAGCAAATGGTAACAAAAGTCTTTTAGATGGATTTAATTTCAGAACAGAATAAAAAGAAGAAAACAGCCTTTTTCCTTATAATTTTAATTTTATTTTTATCCTTTGTTTTTTCAGTTATTTTTCTAATCTACGAAAGTAAAAAATTTAAACTCAAAGAAAAAAAAGTTTATAAAAAGATATACAAATTTAACTATAAAACAGAATTCCAGTTCTCAGATCAATATGAAAAATTTAAAAAGTACAAAGATTTTCTTAAAAAGAAAAAAAACAGAAAAGCATATAAAGTATTTAAAAAAATCACATTTCCCACTTTTCTTAATGATTATCAATTCATAGAAAACCTGAGGATGATGAAAACCTTAAAAAAAGACCAACAATTAATGTTAAAATGCCTGAAGATAAAAAAATTTTATTTATCACCCTTCTATCAGGATATTCTGAAAATTTGCGCTCAAACTTATAGGGAAAATAAAAGATGGAAAAACTTAGAAAAGCTTCTAAATGAAAATGAAAAGATATTATCACTTAAGGCACCCGTTTTTTATTTATTCTTAAAAGGAGAAATAATCAGGCACAAATACGGAAAAGAGAAAAGAAAAGCACGGAATTTATTTAAGAAAATATTAATAAACTATCCACTTTCAGAATACGAAAAACCAATAAAAAAGATTTATCCGCGGCTTTTGCAAAAATTAAATAATGAAGAAAAGATGAAAAGAATAGAGAATCTTATTCGAAAGAGAAAATTTAGAACAGCAAGAACAGAGCTTTATAAAGTGAAAGATTGTGAAAGAAAAAAATATTTAATCGGATTAAGTTATTACAAAAGAGGTCTCTTTTCTTTTGCCAGCCAGTGGTTTAAAAAAGTTAAACCGACATCCGAAAGTGGTGTGCCTGCCTGTAAACATCTTTTGAGAATATCCTATAAAAGGTCAAAGCTTCTAAAAATAGACAATATCTATAATGAATGTATAAGAGCAGGGGCAAATAAAGATAGTTTAAGAGAGATAATGGGAGATTTTTATTTTTCAAATTTAATTTTATTCAGAGCCAAACATTTTTATGAAAAAACTATAAAAGCGGAAATCCCTCTTGTACAGGGAGATGAGATTAAAAGAAGATTGGCGTGGATAAATTTTGTTTTGGGGGAGAAGGAAAAAACATTTGATTATTACAAAAACAAACACCTTTACCCAAAAAATGAACCTTCTGCTTCAGATGAATACTGGTATGCCAGATTAAAAGAAAATCTCTTTGGGAAAGATAAAGAAACAAAAAAAATATATGAAAGGATAGCAAAAAATTATTATTATCACTATTATGGACAGTTAGCATTTAAAAGACTTTCAAGAAAAGCAAAAAAAGAGATAGAGCAGACAATAGAGCATAGAGAACTTGATCTTCCCTATACTCCCCTTATAATAAAAGAATTTAAAAGGCTTGATTTTTTTTACAAAAACAACCTTATTTCAGAATTCAGGAGAGAATTAAGATATCTATCTTTTATATATTCCTCCGAAGAGCTTAAATATTATTATCTGGATGAATTAAAAAGACTTGACAATTTGTACTTTATAATAAGAAAGAGACTGGACTTAAAGTATCCTTATTCTATTACAACTCCAGTAAAATATCTTTATTTTGCCTATCCTCTGCCCCCACAATACTTTTTACTTATTAAAAGAGAAGCTTCAACATATGGAATAGACCCTTATCTCATTGTATCTCTCATAAGACAGGAGAGTCTTTTTAATGAGGGGGCGATTTCTTATGCAGGGGCACGGGGATTAATGCAACTTATGTATTATACAGCCCGGAGATTAGCGAGAGAATTAAATATGAGAAGAGTATATAAAAAACATCTTTACATACCTCAGACAAATATAAAATTAGGTGTCTATTATTTAAAAAAATTATTTGACAGGTACGGGGAAGACAATTATGTATATGTGCTTGCATCTTATAATGCTGGAGAGCACAGAGTTGATTATTGGGATAAAATTTTAAAAGACTTAAAAAAAGATGAATTTGTTGAGATGATTCCTTTCACCCAGACACGAAAATATGTGAAGATAATTTTAACAAATTATTTTATTTACCGAAAGATTTACACACCTGAATAAAAATCTATTTTTTTGAGTTAAAGTGATAAATCTCTTCTATCTTTTGAAGGGCTTTATACCCATCTATCAGATTAGAAAATGGTTGCTTTTTTTCTTTTAAAGCTTTTAATATTTCAAAGTATGGTCCATTAAAGGTCATATTATTCCTTAATCTTTCAAGAGGGAATCTTATTTTTTTTAAATCATTAAAACCAGAATAAAGAGTACTCTCTTCTGCAATATAAAGCTCTTTTATCCCGTTGCCCACAATTAATTTTCCCCTACTACCCTCAATTTCAATTGAAAAGTGAAAGTAATCCCTTTCACCTCCGATCTCAACAAAAATAGGAATATACTCATTTTTCACAAAAAAAAGTGCTATAACACGAGTTTCAAGTATTCCATCTTTTTCTATATACACATCTTTTATTTCAAAGTCTTTAAAAAAATACAGCAATAAATCAATAAGGTGGGTACCATCGTGAATAAGCGGTCCACCGCCTTCAAGATCTAACATTAATTTCTGAAAATCCCGGGGGATAGAGCCCAAAAGAACCTTTCCGTAAATTGCTTTTATTTTGCCTATTTCCCCTTTTTCAATTATCTGTTTGGCAAGAGTATATTTGGCATCCCATCTTCTTTCATGATTAACAACCACCGGAATTTTATGTTCTTTCCACCTATCTATCATCTTTTTACCTTCTTTCAAATTTCTCGCAATAGGTTTCTCCAGAACAATACCTTTAACACCATTTTCAAGGGCATGGATAAAGATATCTTTGTGTGTTTTGGTCCAGGAAGCAATGGTTATTATGTCAGGTTTTATTTCTTCAATTGCCTTTTTATAATCAAAATAAAAGGGCACATTTATATTTTTCTCTTTTAAAAATTTCTCTTTTCCTTTGTCAATATCACAAACAGCTGAAAGTTGTAATTTCTCCGGGAAAGATAAAATACCACCATAATGGGAAGCAGGTTTTTTTCTTTTGGGATCAAATTCATACAGAAGACCTGCATTTCCGGCTCCTATCAAAAGAACTTTATACATTGCTATTATTTGTTAATGCTTTTAACCATTTTAAATCATTTTCCCCGAGAACTTTTATTCCCCCTAAAGGGATTCCCTTTAAATAAAAATTTCCTATTCTTGTCCTTTTTAACTTTAAGACAGGGTGTCCTATCTTTTCGAACATTTGTCTTATTTGATTCTTTTTACCCTCTTTAAGTCTCACCTCATACCATGAATTTGATTTTGTTTTTCGCAAAAATTTTATTTTACAGGGAAGGGTTTTTATTCCACTTTTTAATTTTACACCTTTCCTTAATAGTCTTATCTTTTTCTCATCGGGAAAACCGGAAACTTTCACTAAATACCATTTTTCAAGGCCACTGTTTAGAACAATATTGGCAATATCGCCATCATTTGTAAAAAATAATAAGCCTTCTGATTGAAGATCCAGTCTCCCCACTGGATAAACTTTTAGCTTCCTGAATTTATAGGGAAGTAGCTCCCTTACTGTTTTCCTGTCTTTCGGATCATCAAGGGAGGTAATATACCCTTTTGGCTTATTCATGAGAAGATAAACTTTTGGTAGAGGAGGCGGAAGCCTTCTCCCTTTGATCAGAATAACATCTTTTTCACTAACTTCCAAAGAGAGATCTCTTACTATTTTCCCATTTACCCTAACGTGGCCATCCTTTATCAACTCTTTAATTTTTCGTCTTGAACTGACTCTTCTATCGGTCAAAAGTTTAATCAGAGTTGTCACTTTTTTTCCCTGATGGTAAATTTAATCTTTTTAACATCTCATTAAAAGTTGTACTTTTCATTCCCAACATCTCAGCTGCCTTTTTCTGAACTCCGTTGGCTTTTTTTAATGCTTTCAAGATCAAGTATTCTTTCAACTGCTCCACCTTATCCTTCAACGGTGTTCCATTAAGTTCAAGCAAATTATACAAAAAAGGAATCGAAGAGTACCTCTTTTCAAGAGGTATATCATTTTTCGTTAATATGGATTTTTCTGATAAAACTACCATGCTTTCAATAACATTCTCAAGCTCTCTAACATTTCCTGGCCAATGATAATTCATTAAATAATCAAGAGCAGAATCATCAATTCCTTCTATCTTTTTCCCATTTATTTCAGAATACTTGCTAATAAAGAAATCCGCGAGAAGAGGAATGTCCTCTTTTCTTTCTCTTAAGGGGGGAATTTCAATTCTTATTACATTTAATCTATAATAAAGGTCCTCTCTAAATTCTCCCTTTTCCACCAATTCATTTAACTCCTGATTGGTAGCTGCAATAACCCTCACATCAGCTTTTCTCACCTTTGTATCACCTAAAACAATATACTCTTTCTCCTGGATTACTCTTAAAAGTTTTACCTGTGTTTGAAGGGGAACAGTGGCAACATCATCAAAAAAGAGTGTTCCTCCCTTTGCAACCTCTATCAAGCCTATTTTATCAGCTATTGCTCCCGTAAAGGCTCCCTTTTTATGTCCGAAAAGATTGCTTTCAAAAAGTTCATCCGGAGCTGAATATGCCACCACAAAAGGTTGGGTACTCCTCAATGATTCCATATGAATAGCTCTTGCAACCAACTCCTTGCCTGTTCCACTCTCACCATAAATGAGAACAGTGCTATTGGTTTTAGCCACTTTTTTTATTTTTGCTATTACTTCTTTTATTGCATTACTTTTTCCTACTATATTGTGAAAATAAACACTTCCCTCAAAACTTGTTTTTAATTCTTCAATATCTTTTTTTTCTTCAGAGAAAAGAGCTTTTTCTATGGTATTTATTAAATGCTCATTGTCAAAGGGTTTGTTTACATAATCAATAGCTCCCATTTCAACTGCTTTAACGGCTGTTTCAAGAGTACCGTATGCGGTCATTATTATAACTTTCACATCACTATCTATCTTTTTTAGCTCATTAAAAATCTGGATGCCGGAAGTTCCGGGAATCATTAAATCTAAAAGAACAAGGTCATATTGTTTAGTCTTATGTTTTTCAAGAGATTCTTCAATATTAGTGGAAAAATCAATTTCATAATCCTTATCCTTCAATATTCTTGAAATAATATCATGAATTATTGGCTCATCATCAATTACATGAATTCTATAACTCATTTCCTCTCCTTACAAAGAATAAATTATATACAGTAGTCTCTTTCAGGTCAATAGAAAAGAGAAAGGGGGAAACGCTCTTCAATCTTTTTAACTATATACTTCATAATAATGGAGGGACGCTGATCAGCATTAATATAGTGAATATCTTTTCCCCAAAAATCATAGTAATTCTCTCTTACCTTTTTAAGAAACTCAATATTTTCAAACAAATTATCCTTCTTTCTGTCTCCGATTCTCTTCCAAGCTACTTCAACCGGTAAATCAAGAATAAACAGCATTTCAGGAGGAGAGCAAATTCTCAAATTTTCTTTTAAAATCCTTTTTTTATCTATCCCAAAAGCTCCCTGGTAAGAATAAGTGGAATGATAGTATCTGTCCAAAATCACTAAATATCCTTTTTTCAAATATGGTAACAAATTGTGAAAAAAGTTGTATTCTCTATCTTTAAGAAAAAGGTCCAACTGTTCTTCCGGAGATAGACTATCCTTTTCCGATGACTTTTCTCTAATCAATTTTCCCCATTTTGAATCAGAGGGTTCTCTAAATTTAATGACTTTTATACCTTTGCTCTTGAAATATTCAAGCAAAAGCTTTGCCTGCGTGCTTTTCCCTGTGCCATCAATACCCTCTATAACAATAAGAGCTCCTTTGTAAGAAAGCCTTTTTAATGAGAAATCATTAAAAACCCTGAAAGGAGTAAATACTCTCTTTGAATTGAAAAGATTTTCCTTTCCATTAAGAGCAATAAAAAAAGAGTTTATTCCTTTTCTTTGGAAAGAGTCAATGATATTTTCCACGTATTGTTTAAAATCAGCAGCAGTTATTTCCCCTCTTATCTCTTTTTTTACCAACTCTTTTAGCTTTCTGGGAGATTCCTCAATTAGAATATTTTCACAATTGAATTTCCACTTTTTATCAGAAACAATGAACCCAATTTTACTCTTTTTTTTGCAAAAATAAGACTCCAAATCAGCTAAAAGATTAAAAACACTTTGATCCAGCTGCTCTTGATAAATGTTATAAAATGAGGAATCAAAAGATATTGCTAAGTCAAAGGAGAACAAAACATCCTTCTTAAATTTAAGAGGCGAGATAAACCAAAAATTATCATATTTTTTGTTTAACAGTCCCTTTAATACTCCATCACGATGGGTTAGATTATCAACTGCAACTAAAAATTCCTTCATTCTCTTAATTAATGTACATAGCTTGCTGCATTTATATCAAAGGTAGCACCAGTTGCGTGATCAGCCAAACCACTTGCAAGAAAACAACAAGAGGAGCTATATCTCCAGGTTCAGTAAGCTTTGGAAGCGCTATGTCGTCAAGAGCAATTCCCTCTCCATATTTATCTATAAAATCTTTTGCCATATCTGTTCTGACAAAACCGGGAGCAATTAAAAAGGCTTTGATATTTTTCTTTCCGAACCCTCTTGCAATTGATCTTGTCAGTGAAACAATTCCTCCCTTTGAAGCTGCATAAGCTATGTAATCAGGGGTGTCTCCTCTGAAAGCTGCTCGGGAAGAAATATTTATGATTCTTCCGCCTCCTGTTTTCTCAAAATGATTTATCGCGAGTTTGCAAAGAAAGGCAAGGGAAGTCAGGTTAACTCTCAGTGTCCTCTCCCAGTCTTCAAGCCACTTTTCATCTTCTGATTCTATGGAAGAATCTATTGCTATCCCTGCATTATTTATTAATACATCGATCTTCCCGAATTCATTGATAACCTCAGAAAACAATCTTTTCACTTCACCGAGATCTTCCAGATTCCCCTGGAAAACTTTCCCACTACCACCTTTCTTTACCAGATCATCAAGATTGCTGCGATTTTTGTTATAATGTAAAGCAACTCCTGCACCACTTTCAAGTAATAGTTTTGCTATTGCAAAACCTATTCCTCTGCTTGCTCCCGTAAGAAGAACATTTATACCATTAAGATCTATCTTCATTTTTTCATGGAAAAATCACAGCATCCTTAAGCTTTCTTTTTTTTATCTCATCTTCATATTCAATTATGGCTTCTGCTAATCTCTTAACCCCCTCTCTTATTTTCTTTGGAGATGGATAAGAGAAGTTCAGCCTAAAAGCATTTTTCATTTTGCCCTGTGGATGAAAGGCATCCCCTACTACATAGGCAACCTTTTTGTCAATTGCCTTTAAAAACAGCTCTCTTGAATCCATATACTCCGGAAGGGTTACCCAGAGGAATAATCCTCCATCAGGCTCTGTCCACTTTAAACCTTCAAGTTCAGGAAGTTCTTTTTCAAGAGAATCAAGCATTATTTCCATCTTTTCTTTATAATTTTCTTTGATTTTTTTAATCTGCTCTTTTAAATATCCTCTCTTTAAATATTCATAGGTTATGGATTGGGTGAACGGGGAGGTACATAGATCAGCCGCCTGCTTTGCCATTATAATTTTCTCTATGACCTCTTTTGAGCCAACAATCCATCCGAGTCTGAATCCGGGAGCAAATATTTTTGAAAATGTAAAAAGAGAGATTACTCTGTCATTGGTGTCCAGTGAGTAAATAGGAGTTACACTTTCCCCTCTGTATCTAAGCTGTCTGTAAGGGGTATCCTCAATAACTATAAGATCATACTTTTCAGCAACTTCGAGTAGCTTTTTCCTTCTTTCCAGAGAAGTTGTAATCCCTGATGGATTTTGAAAATCCGGGATAATGTAAATAAGTTTAAGCTGGCTTCTGAATCCATTTTTAATCAAACCTTCAATTGTTGTTTCCAGTTCATCAGGCAAGATTCCATTATCATCACTCTTAACTGCAACCATTCTTGCTCCGTATGAATTAAAAGCCTGAATTCCACCAACATAGGTAGGTTCTTCAACAAAAACAATATCTTTCCTGTTGAGAAAAACCTTTGCTATAAGGTCCAGTGCCTGTTGCGAAGCTGAGACTACCAGGACATTCTCAACATTAGTCTTTAAACCTTCCTCTTCCATATGTTTTACAAGCTCCTCTTTAAGCCTCTGGTCTCCCTCTGTAGGGCCATATTGTAAAGCTATTTTCCCTTCTGTGTCCAAAATATAATCTGTTACCTCTTTGACCTGCTCAACAGGAAAAAGTTCTGGAGCCGGAAGACCTCCCGCAAAAGATATAATTTCAGGTCTTCTCGTAACTTTCAAAAGTTCCCTTATCTCAGATCTTTTCATTCCCAATGCATTTTTTGAAAAGAGTTTTTCATAATTAATCATAATTCCTCCTCTTATTTTATTAATTCTTTCAATTTTATATTAAAGGTAAAATCATAAAACATTCTTTCAGGAGAAGAATGTTGATAAACCTTTAAAAGTCCAATGCCTCTATCAATTTCATTCTTTTTCTCTTTATCACCTATTTCCCTTTTTAATTCAGATAAAAACTTTATAGTATCTTTAACTAAAAGCTCAAAATTATCAGCTTTTTTTTCTCTTTCCATAGCTAAAAATACATTTCCCCATCTTATTAAAAGTTTGGAAACCTCTTTTTTTAACACTGGCTTTTTATTTAAAAAACTTTCGTATTTTGAACTGAGCTCATAGTAGAATTTAATATTTTCCCTTGAAACATTGTTAATTAAATATTTTTTCTTTTCCTTTCTCAAGTTTTCAATAAGGTCCCTTTCATACGAAACAAAAGCATTGTATGCACATGCCTTTTTCCTCTCTTTCTCATCATCATTATTATCTTCAATAAAATCTGATTCATTGGCAATGAAGTTTTTGTATGTATAGTAAGCCTTTTTTGGGGTATTATTGGATTTTAAAATTCCGTAATAGGATACATTTTCAATATCTTTAATTTCATAAAAAAAGACCTTATCAACAGAAGATGAGTTTAAGATTCTTTTCAAAAGTTCAAAATAATTTGTAGCCTGTTGATCTTCTGTAACAACTGCTGTTGTCCACCCTGTTTCAGTGAGCCATAACTCTTTGCCACCATATCCCGTAATTGTCTTAAGATTTACAACAGAGGGATAAACAGCATCTCCTTCCTCTATTTTTTTCATTATCGCATCAGCTCCGCGATTGTCATATATATGGATGGAAACTATATCAATGAATTTTTTCCCTTTGTTCAAAACAGTTTTCATATAAGTATCCCACCTGGATTCGGGTGCTGTTGAATAACTTATTTCAGGGGCTACAATTTTTGCTGTTGAGTCTGCATCTCTTATCTCCTGTCCGGCAGGAATAAGAATTTTCTCAAGGTAGTCTGTAGGACTTCCAACGAAAAAATCTTTTAAATTCGGTTCATTCCAGATAGACCAATAGTGAACTTTCCCTTTATATCTTTTCACTGTTGTTGAGACAAACCTTCTCCAGTAAGAAACATCGAGGGGAGGATAGATTGGGGCTTTCCCCCCATTTGCCCAGGATGGGGTGTAGGCAAGCACACACAGAACTTTTAGCCCATTGTTAGCTGCATAATTTATTGCTTGATCTAGTCTTGAATAATTAAAAAATCCCTTTCTCTCTTCAATTTCATTCCAGGATGCATCAACTCTAATCCATCCGATCCTGGCTTCTTTGACCTTTTGCAGGACAGTTGGTCCCCACACATGGGTGTTTATACCGTATATGTCGGCGGATAGTAAAATCCCGCTTAAAAGCAACACTAAAACAAAATTTAAAAAGGTTTTTTTCATAATAAAATATATCAGTAAAGAGCTTTTCAGTCAATCTTGACTATAGAGGGAGAGATCCTCTGTGTCATTTTTTTTACAGATGTAAAAAAATCTTTTCATCGATGGATAGCTAAATATAGTGAAAAGGTGCGAATAAATCTGGTATGATTTTTGAAAGAATAAAAACTTGAGCTTAAGGAGGTCAGCATGAAGGATAAAGCAAAGAATGGAATTATCGTCTTTCTTATTTCATTCTTTTTATTTCCAGTGTTTTTACTCAGTAAAACTCAGGTTTTCGGCACATCCGAAAAGATACTATTTTCTCTTAAAGGAAAAATTTATTATCTTAATGATGGCACATTAAAACTACCTGATTTCTCAAAATTAAAACCTGTTGGGGAGATATTTACGAACTCTCTTAATATTACCCCGCGAAGCTTTTCAGAAGGATTCCCTGGAGTAACAAAAAGATTTGAATGGTTTGCTATTGATTACAAAGGAAAGTTTTATATAAATAAAACAGAGGAAATAAATTTTAACCTTTTGAGTGATGATGGTTCAAAATTAATAATTGATGGTAAGTGCATAATAGATAATGATGGTGTTCATCCTCCGAGAAAAGTCTCAGGTAAGGCTCTTCTTAAAAAAGGCTTTCACACAATTGAAGTTCAATACTTTCAGGGTCCCCGATATCAGGTGGCATTGGTTCTCACTTACATGGAAAATAACAGGAAAAAAGTCTTTAATATAAAAGATTTCACACCCCTTAAAATAAAAGAGAGTGATTGTGAAATAAATTTAAGGATAGGTGATAAAATCTTATTTGATTTTAATAAATACAACCTTAAAAAAGAAGCCAGAGAACTTCTTGATGCTTTATATCTTGAACTTTCATCAATGAAATTCACAAAAATAATAATCGAGGGATACACAGATAGCATAGGCACGGAAGAGTATAACCTTAAACTTTCCAGAAAAAGAGCCGATGCTGTTGCAAACTATCTGATAAAAAAAGGAATTAAAAAGGAAAAAATTAAAACAATAGGCTACGGGGAAAGTAAACCTCTTTTCTCAAACAAAACAGAGGAGGGAAGAGCAAAAAATAGAAGAGTGGAGATAAAAATCATCAAAGAGTGTGAGACAGGGGAAAAGGTCAGCAATAATAATAGCCTTTCTCTTCTCAAGATTGGAGAAAATCCCTTAAAGTTCAAAGATAAAATTGTGGAATTATCCGGATATGCAAAGGGGTGGGCAGTTAATAATATTCCGGAAGATATTAGAAAACTTTTTTTAAAATTACCCTTTGCAAAGAACAACACAGGTCTTTCAAGAAACTGGGGAAGCTTTACTGATGGCACAGCAGTAATTCTGTTTCCCATCTCGCCGGTATCCTTCGGAAAATACAAAATAAAGGCAAAAATAATAATTACTCAAAATAACAAATGGTATGTTAAAGTATTATCAATGAAAAAGATAGAGGAGGATAAAAAATGAGGAAAAAACTAATATTTTTCTCTCTTTTTCTTTTTTTCATCCATTCTTATATTTTTTCAGGTAATTGTCTCAATGATGCGAAAAAACTCCACGATTTACAGAATGAAATCATAACAAAGGCATTTTTCAATCTGCCCCCGGGCAGCTGGGCTCAACACGGAAATATAAAAGCAATATATCTTGGGAAAATGGTCTCTCCAAAAACAGGTTTAAAATTAAGGGTTATTGAATTTCAGGGAAGACCGGCAGGACAGCTCTGGTTTAAATTAACAAAAAAGAAAGAAAGCTATAATGGGCAAACATATGAATTCTGGACTATAGCGCCAATGGAGGCATACCTCCTTTTGGGCGGAAAGCTTTTTTACATATCAAAACCTCTCATAGAACTTTTTATGCAGGGAAAAAGCTGGAGCACAATTATATTTGAAGGACAGATTTTAACACCTCCAAATTGTGAAAATAGAGTAACAATCAAGGAAGAGACTGAGATTTTTCCCGGTGGCAAAAAAATAAAAGCCACAATAATAGAATCAGATAAAAATCATGGAAAAGTTTACTGCTCTCCGGATGTCCCATTCGGTATGATAAAAAGTGTTGATTCACACGGTAAACCAGATGCTATGGCTTTGATAGATTTCGGCTTTTCAGGAGGGAAAAGCAAAATATCAACAGATAAATTAAAAGAATCCACTCTATTACCTGTATTCGGAGGAAGGTTCGGGAAATAGAGAGGAGACATTGTAGAGGACGCACAACCCGTGCGTCTCAAACACAATACAAATAATATAAAATAATATAAAACCAATGTAGAGACCTTGCATGCAAGGTCTCTACAGAGGGATGGGAAAAACAAATTTATGTCAAAAATATCGCCAAAAACAGGTTCATTGTCGGTAATTATCCGTTCGTACAAATCAGCGGTTACAAATACTGCCCGAAAAATCAACAAAAATTTCTCATGGCAGCCGCGATACTATGAACACATAATAAGAGATGAAAATGATTTTATAAAAATATCGGAATACATATTGGAAAATCATCTCAAATGGGAGGAGGATGAATATTATTTGTGATGATTCCAAAACATATATTCCTCAAAAATCAGATAAATTAGAAAAATACAAAAGAGTCAAACTGAATTAAAAATAATTGGATTACATTTGAATAATTAAAGGATTTTTTGCCTGTAAGCTTGATTTTGCATGTAAAAAGCTGTTTTTGTTTATAATAGAATATATTATTTTTTTAACTTCTTGATTTTTATACTTTAAAGTATTATACTTAAGAGTATGAAATTTGTTAATAGAATTAAAGAGCTTGAACTTTTAAAAAAATATCTTGGAAAAGGTCTTGTTATAGTCTATGGAAGAAGAAGGGTTGGAAAGACAGCTCTTATTCGTAAACTTATTGAAAACCAAAAAAGTATCTATTATCAGGCAGTAAAAATACCTAAAGAACTTCTCTACAAAGAGCTTTCCACTATAATCGGTAACAAAATAGGTGATGAGATTTTAAGCTCGGGAGAGATAAGAGACCCGGCAATGATTTTTAAACTATTTTCAAAAAATGCAAAAGGCTATACCCTCGTTCTTGATGAGTTTGGTTATATGGTTGAAGTGGATCCTTCGCTTCCTTCAATAATTCAAAGAACAATTGATGAAAACAGAGGAGAATTCGGGATAATTCTTACAGGTTCAACATACTCAATAATACAAACGCTTTTAGGAGAAAAATCTCCTCTATGGGGTAGAATTGAACTTTCTCTTGAAATTAAACCGATTGATTTTACATACACAAAGGATTACTGGGAAAATTTTGATTTTTACTACAGAGCTTCACTTTACGGAGCTCTCGGAGGAATGCCTTACAACTGGGAGAGAGTTATTTTAAAAAAAGATATTTTTAAAACACTTTATTATACATTTTTTAAACCCGAAAGCCCGCTTTTTCAGGAAGTTTTTTATATTTTAAGGGAAGAGTTGAGAGAGACAAAAAATTATATGGCAATACTTAATGCCATATCAAGCGGAAGGAGAAGGTTTAATGAGATAGCTGATCTTTCGTCAATAAATCCATCAAGCATTATGAAGTATCTTGAAGTTTTAAAGGAGATGAAAATAGTAACCCAGGAAATTCCCGTCGGAATTAAAGAGGGAAGAAAAAGAGGACTCTGGAGAATAGAGGATCCCATGGTAAGGTTCTGGTTCAGATTTGTTTTTCCGAAAAGACATCTTATTGAAATTGATGCTGGAATGGGAATAATTGATAGTTTGAAAAGGGAGTGGGATAATTATATGGGCAGAGTTTACGAGGATCTTTCAATGCAGATTATTTATGATTTAATAAGAAAAGAAGAAGTGACTGAAGTTGAAAAAATCGGAAGATGGTGGGGGAAAGCAAAAAATGGAGAGAACATAGAGATAGATATTTTGGGTTTAAATGGAAAAGAAATTGTTTTGGCGGGAGAAGTTAAATGGGGATATTTTACGGAGAGTGATTATAAAAGATTTATTAAAAAACTTGAACTTATACCTTTTAAAAGGTATTCTAATATGAAAATAATACTTTTTTCAGGAAAAGGTTTCAGGTTTGAAATCCCTGCCAATGTATTGGCAGTGGAGAGAGATAAAATAATGAGAAAATAACATTTGCAATAATATACGAAGAAAATATATTAGTGAAAATAGATGGTAAAATAATATAAAATCCGTAGAGACGTAGCATGCTACGTCTCTACGGGAAATAATCCCTATCCCCCGTCCCCATTTTACTTTAACAACCAAAAAATAAAAAAAGGTAAAACCTCATCACCCGTTATTGATTGATATCCCAAACTGTTTTGCCCTTCTGTTAGCTTTATAAAGATCGATATGCATCCTTTCCCCTTGCAAAAAAAGAGTATTTCTGATTAAATTAATAACATAGTTAAAAGCAGGAGGTTGGTATGAAGAAAAAAATCATAGTATTATTACTTTTTATCGGACTTATAGGTATAGGTTTTTCAGTACAAAAAAGAGCTTTAACATATGCTGATTTTCTTAAGGTTAAATTGGTAAGTGGTCCGGTAATCTCTCCCGATGGAAATTATCTTGCATACACAGTAAAGGTCCTTGATAAAAAGAAAAATGGCTCAAGGTCATCACTTTACCTTTTTGATCTTTCAAAGGGAAAAGAGATAAGACTTACAAATTCAAATGCTTCGGATTTTTCTCCTGAGTTCTCATATGATTCAAAATATCTCTACTTTCTTTCCACAAGGAGTGGAAAAGTTGCTATCTGGAGAATCAGGGTAAACGGAGGAGAAGCTGAAAAGTACCTTGAAATTCCTACGGATATTGATAATTTTAAGTTATCACCAACGGGAAATCGTATTGCTTTCACAGCTTTTGCATCGCCAAACATAAGGACATACCAAAAGCAGGTTGAATTCTGGAAAAATGAGAAAAACAGAAAAACATCCGCATATGTTAGTGACAGGCTTTTTTACAGAGTGTGGAATTATTGGAGAAAGGGAAAATATTCCACTCTGTTTGTTTACTCACCTTCCATAAATAGAATAAGGCAGCTTACGAGCGGGTATTATGATGTTCCTCCGGCTGACCTTGGCTCTTCCCATGATCTTGAATTTTCAAAAGATGGAAAATACATATTTTTTGTTATGAATAAATCTTCTCAACCTCAAAACTCCACAAACAATGATATATTCAAGGTGTCAGTTTACGGAGGAGCAATTACAAAAATAACATCAAATGCAGCCAATGATAATAATCCTCTTTTATCGCACAATGGCAAATTCCTTGCCTATAAAGCCATGAAGAGGCCAGGATTTGAAGCTGATAAATACAATATTATGGTAAAAGACTTAATAAGCGGAAAACTCGTAAGCTTAACGGAAAACTTTGATAGAAGTGTGAATACAATAAGATGGTCCCCAAATGATGATTCCATATTCTTTTCGGTAAGCAAGGAGGGATACCATCCGATTTATAAAGTTAATCTTGATACGGGTGAGAAATTCCCGATTGTTAAAAAGGCTTTTGTTAAAAACTTTGTTGTAAGCAGTGATGGTAAGTATCTTTTTTATACAAAGGAAAAAGTAAACAGACCATCGGAAATTTATGCTTTTAGCATAGAAAAAAACAGGGAATTCCAATTAACTCACTTTAATGATAAATTGGTTGCATCACTTGAGATGAACCCCCTTGAAGAGTACTGGTTTGAAGGAGCAGGAGGAGATTCTGTTCATTTGATGGTGGTTAAACCTCCCTTTTTCAACAAAAGGAAAAAATATCCCGCAATAATGCTTATTCACGGAGGACCTCAGGGAGCATGGGGAGATGATTTTCATCCGAGGTGGAATGTTCAGATGTTTGCAGCAAGAGGTTATGTAATATTAATGGTTAACTTTCATGGCTCAAGAGGATACGGACAGGCATTTACGGATTCAGTAAGCAAGGACTGGGGAGGAAAGCCTTATATTGATATAATTAAGGGAACACAGTATGCAATTAACAAATTCAAATATATTGATCCCACCAGGATAGGAGCAGCAGGAGCTTCATACGGAGGATTCATGATTGATTGGCTTGAAGGTCATGAGCATCCTTTCAAGGTACTTGTATCCCATGCCGGAGTTTATGATCAAAAGAGTATGTATGGAGCAACAGAAGAGCTCTGGTTCCCTGAGTGGGAATTCGCAGGTACTCCCTGGACAAATCCAAAAATGTATGAAAAATTTTCTCCCTCTTCTTATGTTATGAATTTCAAAACTCCATGCCTTGTTACCGCCGGAGAAAGGGATTACAGGGTCCCCTACACTCAAAGCCTTCAATTTTTCACAGCTCTTCAAAAAATGGGAGTACCTTCAAAATTGATAGTATTTCCGGATGAGTGCCATTTTATACAAAAACCCAACAATGCTGAATTCTGGTGGAATGAAGTTTTAAATTGGTTTGACAAATATCTTAAAACTCATAGAAAATACAAGAGAAAAAGATAGTAAGTGAAAAAGGCGGAGCTTTAAAGCTCCGCCTTTCCTTGATTTTTAACGGGAAAAGAGTTATTTTATAAAGTGAGAGTTTAAAATGAAGAAAGATTTAACATTTTGGGTTACGTTAGTTTCTGTTTTTATATTAATCATCGTACTCCAATTTTTTCTAAAGCACACATCTTTCAACCCCCCATCAGTAAAAGAAGTGGAAAATTCAATTAAGGTAATTTTGGTAAACACTGATTGGACATATAAGTACAGAACAAAAAATGAAGTAAGAATAGTTCCCGAAATCACATTTAAAATCAAAAATGTTGGTAGCAAACCGCTTCAGCATCTTATTGCCAATGTAATTTTTGAGCTTGAGGGGTTAAATCAGGAGTTAGGCAATGGATGGAAACCGATAATCACAAAAAAGCCCCTTTTACCCGGAGAAACGAGTGAGCCGATAACGATAAAATCCGGGTTCGGATACAGAGCAAGCTCTGTAAAAGCTTTTTACAATAATTATTATAATTGGAAAAGAGCGTGGGCAAATATTTTTATAAAATGGAATGGCTCACAATATGTAAAATTCGGAAGTTTTGAAATAAGAAAACATATAAAAGGAGTAAAGGTTATTCAGGACAAGGCCCTTTCCGTTGAAAGAATTAAATGATAAAAAAACTCATCAATCTTTTTAAAAATTCCCTAACCTTAAAACTGCTAACTCCTATGGTGGCTTTATCTTTCATAGTTCTGTATTCAACAGTTGCCATAGTGCACAAACAATATAAAACCTCCTTTAATCAAATTTTAAAAACAAGAAAAATAGAAATAGAAGAATACATTAAGAAAGAGATAGAGGATGAAAAAAGCAAATTAATGAATATTTCAAAAACACTGTCTCATAATCCTGAAATAATTAATATTTATAAGGAAGACAAAAGAGAAAGATTTAAGCTTTTAAGTATAATTCAGATACTGGAATCCGACAAAAACCTTAAAATTCATTTTCATAAGTATCCCGGATTTTCCTATTTCAGATCTTGGGTGCCAGATGATTATGGGGAGGATTTGAGAAAATTCAGGAGATCCATATCAATACTGTACGAAAGGAAAAGACCTCTTTTTATTCTTGAAAACGGGAGATATAGCTGGAGTCTAAGATGTCTATATCCCATCTTTGTAAATGGGAAAATAGCAGGTTCGGTTGAGGCTTTTTACAATATAAAGGATGTAATCCTGACTCCCATAGAAAAAATCTTTAATGTAAAAGCAGCCTTAATAACAAGAAAACCTGAAACAGAAAAAAAACTTTTTATCCAATATGAAACTCTTTCCAACAAATACATAGCCATTTTCTCAAAGCAAGAAGATGAATTGATAAGAGATTTAAAAAAACTGAGAAAATTTGATTTTGATGATTTTTTAATAACAAAAAGTTCCGCATACTTTTCCATACCCATAGAATCAATTGAGAAAAAGAATTCGGCCTTTTTGATAATAGGAATTCATTATAAAAGGATAGAAAACCTTTTTTATTCAACTTTTTATAAATATGCTTCATTTGAAATAATAATTATTTTATTGGGACTTCTAATATATTACATAAGTATAAAAAGATCCATAATATCTCCTTTAAGAAAAATAGATAAGAATATAAAAGAAATTTCGTTAACAGGTAATTTAAAAAATAAAACTTTAAAAGTTTCCTCAAGAGATGAGCTTGGAAGAGCAATAGAAACATTTAATAAATTGGTTTTAAGAACATCGGAGCTTTTTGAATTTAAAGAAACAATAGAAGAAGATTCTTCAACCGAGGATGTATTTAAAAGAATAGAATACCTATTAAAAAATAAATTCGGGATAAAAACATACAGTATTTATCTTGTAAAAAATTCTCAGGATAAGATGAACATAATATCTTCCCAAAAGGATAAGATGTGGTGCAGCAGAGAGATTCTATTAAATTCATCCCTCTGTAGAGCCAAAAGGATAGGGAAGATTGTTGATTCAAAGGAAGATTTTCCGGGAATATGTCCATACTTCAGAGGAGGAGACTTATATCATCTTTGTGTACCAATTTATTTTCAGGAAAGCGTGGGAGCTATTCTTCAAATAGTTTATAAAAAAGAAGAAGCAGATTTCATAAAGAAAAACAAGCCCCTTCTATTAAACTACATAAAGGAAGCCGCACCTGTTCTTGAAGCAAAACAATTAATGAAAAGCCTTAAAGAAAGCGTAATGAGAGATCCTCTTACAGGAATTTACAATAGAAGATTTTTAGAGGAATTTGAAGAGCATATATCAGGGCAGGCTGATCGTGATAAGATAAAATTCGGAGTATTAATGATTGACCTTGACCATTTTAAAAGAGTAAATGATAGATTTGGCCATGATGTGGGAGATTTTGTTCTGACAGAAATCGTTGATGTTTTTCATAATACAATAAGAAGGCTTGATATGGTATTCAGGTACGGAGGAGAGGAGTTTTTGATTATCTTAAATAATGTTAAAGCAAAAGAGAATGCTGTTAAGGTTGCTGAGAAAATAAGAGAGAATGTGGAGAAACATGAGTTTAAAAAGATGTCAATAAGGATACCTCAAATAACTATTAGCATAGGAGTATCCGTGTTTCCCGATGATTCGGAAGATTTCTGGGAAAGTGTTAAAAAAGCGGATATTGCCCTTTATAGAGCAAAAGAGACAGGAAGGAATAAAGTAATAGCTTTTGACTCTTCAATGGAGGAGCAAAAAGGGGATTAAGATAAATAATTGTTAATTTGACTTAAAATATCGGAGGCTTTCCCCTTAAAAAAGAAATCCGCAAGGGGTGTAAGAGCGGTTTCTTCAATATTTATTTCTATAGTGCTACCACCATTCTTTTTTGTTATTTGCGGAAGATAGGCAGCGGGGTAAACAATTGATGATGTTCCTATAACAATGGCAACATCAGCTGATTCAAAAAGATTAAAAGCCTTTTCAAGAATTAGCGGATCAAGAGCCTCTCCAAACCAGACGACATCAGGCCTAATAAGACCACCACACTCAGAGCATTTGGGAGGAAATTCTTTAATAGGATTTTCTTTAAATTTAAAAACCCTGTTCTCCTTTAAACATATGGCCTGCCAGATATTTCCATGCAATTCCACAACTTTTTTTGAGCCTGCTCTCTGATGCAATCCGTCAATATTCTGGGTTACTATCTCAATATTTCCCAAAGAATTTTCCCACTCTGCCAAAATCCTATGAGCTTTATTGGGTTCTACCTTGGATATTAATCGCCTTCTGTAATCATAAAATTTCCAGACCAGAACAGGGTCCTTCTGGAAAGCTTCAGGTGTGGCAAGCTCCTCCGCTCTATACTTTTGCCACAGCCCTCCTCTTCCTCTGAAAGTAGGAACTCCGCTTTCCGCAGAAATCCCGGCACCTGTCAAAACAGCTATTTTTTTCGCACTTTTTATTAACTCTGCTGCTCTTTCAAAATCACTCATCCTTTTTCTTCTTTTTCCCGAAAATAAGAGCAATTATAATACCTATTCCATAAAGGGCAATTAATGGAAGGGCAATAACACTTTGGGTTATCATATCAGGTGTTGGAGTTATAACAGCAGCTATGATAAAAGCAATTAAAATAAAGTATTTAAAATATTTTAAAAGAAACTTCGGAGTGACGATACCAAATCTCGATAAAAAGAAAATCAAAACAGGAAGCTCAAATGTAAGAGCTATCCCCAAAAGAACCTTTGTGGCAAGGGAAAGATACTGACTTACTGTGATCACAGCGGTAAAATCCTTTCCTATATCAAGAAAGAATTTACATGCATAAGGGAAAACAATTTTATATCCAAACCATCCGCCTATAAGAAAAAATATTGTAGAAAGAAATATAAAGGGGATCGCAAATCTTTTCTCCTTTTTCTCTAAGGCAGGAGAGATGAATTTCCAGAATTGGTAAAATAGCAAAGGAGATGTGAGAAAAAGTGAAGCAAGAAAGGAGAGCTTTATATACATCATAAAAGGCTCTGTTAAAGATGTATAGGCAAGCTTTCCATCTTTAAGAAATTTTAAAACTGGCATTGCAATAAATTCATAGATTTTTTTTGAATATGCCCAGGAAACAAGAAATCCGATTAAAACAATAATAATGGAATAAAAAATTCTTCGTCTTAACTCATCAAGGTGTTCCCAAAAAGTAAGATTATTGGGATCTTTTTTCCTTTTACCTTTAAGTTTTTTCTTCTGTTTGTTTTCCGTTTTCTCCATTTATATTTTCTTCGCTTTTTTTATCATCCTCTTCTTCTGAAACATCAATTACATCCCCTGCTAACACAATATCTTTTTTTACATCATCAATATCCTGCGTAATGTCTCCTATTTCATCCTCTATTGTCTTTCTTACATCAGCCATCTCTTTTTTTATGGTCCTCGCTGTTTTAACAGCACTCTTAATAAGCTCAGGTAATTTTTCAGGGCCAAAAACAAGAAGGGCTATTATAAGGATTAATACTAATTCCGGAAAACCGAGATTACCTAACATCAGAAGAAAACACCACTTGAATGGAGACCTCTCCTGCACCGGGCATTGTAGCCGTCACATTAGCAGTCCCCGCTTCTCCAGTACTGTATAGCTTTACTGAAACCTTACCATTTTTTGTTTTTGCTTCCTCCACAATTGAGCCAAGATCAGAATAAAAATAAACTGTAATACCATCTCTGATAGGTCTCCCGCTCTTTTCAAATGCGGTTACGGTTATAATAGAATAATCATTATCATAATATATAACACTTGGCTTCGCAGTGATTGAAAGAGTTGTTCCTTCGGGAGCAATCAAATAATCCTGAATACAGGAAACGGAAAACACAATCAAAAGAATTAGCACAAAAAGACTTATCTTTTTCATATCTTAATATACTACTTTGAAGAGAAATATTCAACATTAATTTCCATTAAAATTTGCCTTTTATTTAAGAAGGGTGTAGACTAATAAAAGGAGGTTACAATGAAAAACCTTTTTATTATCACTTTAATATTTTCTTTTATTATCCTATCATCAAATTCCCTATTTTCAAAAAATGAAATCAAGAATTTCTCAAATGAGCCTCTTTATCAAAAAGCTGAAATTAAGTTGGGGCAAGTTAACCAACCGTCAGTTAACCCACCGGCTGGTCAAGTTGCTCCAGCTTTGAAAGAGCCTGCTCCCTTACCACCTCAAAATCAAACACCTCCTCCCCCAAGAAACCAGGTGCCTCCTCCGGCAGGACAAACTCCACCACAACCGCAGGCTATTGGGCAGACCCTTCCTCCACCTCCTCCACCAGCTCCAGTGCCTTTTTTAGGCCCCACTTTAAATTTTATTATTATGTTATTGATTCTCGCTGGTATAATATACCTCATCTTTTTAATATCAAAGAAAACTAACAAACCCGAACAAAAAGAAGAGAGTGAGTTAAAAGAAATTTTAAAAAGACTTGAGAAAATGGAGGAGGAAATAAAGAGGATAAAAAAAGAGTGATTTTTAGCCAATAAAAATTCAATTTTAATTTACAAAGGTAAGTATATATTATAAAATCTTACAAAATGAGAGAAAAATTTAAAGTTTTGTTAAAAGATAATACTATTTTTTTACCTTTTATCCTCTTGTTACTTGTTCTTTTTTTTGTTTTTCCAGAGAAAATTATGGAAACTCACAAATTTGTTGACTGGCGAACCATAATCACCCTTTTAGGATTACTTATTATAACCACAGGTATAAAAGAGAGTGCTTTTTTGAGAAAAATCTCAAGAATAACTTTAAGAAAGGTGAAAAATGAAAGAATTTTAGCTTTTTACCTAATAGCTCTTTCAGCGGTTTTTTCAATGGTTCTTACAAATGACATAGCCCTATTTATCATAGTTCCATTGACAATAAGCATGCAGGAGAGCCTTGACAATGATTTAAAAAAAATCGTTATTTTTGAAGCTATTGCAGTAAATGTAGGCTCTGCATTAACTCCGATAGGAAATCCACAAAATCTTTTTTTGTGGCACAAATGGAATAATTCCTTTGTAAACTTTGTTGTAAATATGTTTCCGCTTTTTTTAACAATGGTGGTAATACTTTTGGTTTTTGCCTTGACTGTTTTCAAGAACAAGACTCTCCTATTCAAAGAGAAAACCGAAAATATTAAAACAGATAATAGACTATTTTTAATCTCAATTTTTCTCTTACCGCTTTTTATAGCTGCAATTGAACTTGATTTTTATGTGTCTGTTCCTATTGTTTTTCTTCTGTATTTACTGCTTTTTAAGAAGGTTATTTTAAAGGTGGATTATCCTTTGATTATTCTATTCATTATAATGTTTATTGATTTTCATCTGATAAGTGAACTCGGATTTGTTTCTTCTTTTATTGAAAAATTAAATATGAACTCATCCTCAACTGTGTTTTTCACATCTCTTTTTTCATCACAAATTATGAGCAATGTGCCAGCAAGCATATTTGTCTCAAAATTCTCAGCAAACTGGAAGGCCATTGCTTATGGGGTATCAGTCGGAGGAAATGGTTTAATTTTTGCATCTCTTGCAAATATCATTGCCATAAGATTTCTCAAGGGAGAAAAAGTCCTATCATCTTACCATAAATACTCAATTATATATCTTCTATTATCAACGATCGCTGTATATTTTCTGTTTTACCTACCTTAAAAAAAGTCTAAACTACCAATATAAAAACATACTTTTTTTATTAATTTTAATTCTAAAATACCTAAAAAATTAGATTGATTAAAAAGCTTATATCAATTATAATAGTGTATAAATTTTTGTATTTAGGAGTTTCAAATGACATCAGCGAAAATTTCTGAAATAGGGAAAGATTTTTTTCTTGTAAGATCAAAGGAAAAAGAGCTTCACAGAAATATTTATTTTAAAAGATTTTCAAACAATGGACAAACAGTTAATATGATTTTTGACCCGGGAACAAAACTTGATGGGGACACTGTGATGGATGCTGCGAAAAGACTTTTCGGCGGTATTCAAAACATAGATATTATCTTTTTAAGCCATCAGGATCCCGATGTATCATCTCTCACACCATTTTTATTAGCAGGCTCAAAAAAATCCATTTTATTAACCTCAATAGATACTTTTAGATTGGTCAGTATGTATGGTATTCCGGAAAAAAGAGTTGTCCTGATTGAAAACTTTAATTCGGAAGTTCTCACAATAAAAAAGACAGGGCATAGGATAAGATTCGTCCCTGCATACTATTGTCACTTCAGAGGAGCTATGATGCTCTTTGATTATGAAACCAAAATACTTTTTTCGGGAGATTTTGCTGCCGGGGTAAATACAAAAAAGAGTGATGAAGGAATATTTGCCACCGAAGAATCATGGGAAGGTATAAAGATTTTCCACACGATTTATATGCCAAGCAATCTTGCGGTAAGAGAAACTGTTGACAGAATAGGGCTTTTAAATCCTCTTCCGGAAATAATAGCCCCTCAGCACGGGGATGTTATAAGGGGAGAGTTTACAATAGAATTCCTTACAAGGCTCAGTGAGCTTGAGGTGGGAATAGATTATATTAAGAGCACAGAGCCTCAGAAGGATTTACTTCTGGATTCCCTCTCTGATTTTATAAACAGACTAAAAACAGCTTATCCGGAAGAGTGGGAAAAATTAAAAACAGAGCTTAAAAAACCGGGCCAGTTTACAACTGTTTTTAAGCTTGAAAGAGATACTATAACAGATATAAAAGTAGATTATCTTGATGCGCTAAGGCATTTAATAGAAGTGGTGGAGAGAGTTAATGATCCCTCCACAGTGAACCAGATAAAAACATTCTTAAATTTTGAACTTGAAAATCATAATGTTATGCTTCCTGTTTCAATCCAGAATAAACTCAAAACAGAGGGAGAGGAAGAAAAAGTTGAGAACATAATGTTCTAATTAATATAATTTTTTATTTCCTTTTTTAATGAAAATTATTTGAAAATCAAAAGCTCAAGCCAATCAGCATGGTCATAATCTTTGCCATCACCCGAATCGGAAACTTCAAGGGTTAAAACCTTTACACCTTTAATTTCCACATCCGCCTTTTTTAGAACACCGGCCTTAACCAATCCGCTCTCCCAGAGAAGTTTATCATCCCCGTAAATTTTAAAAATAACAGAGCCCTTTCCCTTTGTCTCATCATCTATTCCCACCTTTACTTTCAGATTATTAAAAAGACCACCTAAATGATACTTGATTATTGAAGGAGCATGGGTTCCTATTCCTTTTTCAAACTCCTTTCCTCCAACTTTCAGAGTATTGCCATCAATTGATCGGTTGAGCTTTGAGTAATTCCAGCCGGAAGTTGAATAAAAGGGTTTAAAATCAGAAAGATAAACTTTTTTACCGAAAAGTTCGGAAGGATCTAACTTATAAACAAAAGGCTTTTCGCTCTCCCTTCCATCATACCAGACACTTTTTATCTCAATCTTATGAATTTTTGAAAGCTCATTCAATTTTATCTTTGCCTCCCCCAAAGGAGTATATCCTATAAGTTTTCCATCAAGATAAACATTATAGCCGGCTGTAAGATAATAGTGCGGATACCACTTTAAAACAAATTCATTCATGGAGACAGGTTTTGCATTGTAAATCTTATAAGGTTTTCTTACAGGATAGGAATAGCACTCTGTCTTTTCAAAATCAAAAGCCCACTCATACTCTCCACTTCTCTCAGGTAAAAGTTTAAGCTCTGACCAAATGCCGTGATTTATAAGCTTATACTTTACCCTTGTTTTAACATCCTTGAGTTTATAACAAACCCCATGGGGATTTGCAAAAGAGAGAGTATAATTATCTCCCTTTATCACATAACTTTTCCCCTTTATGTAATCTTTTCCGTACTCAATTGACTTTAAATCAGTCCAGCCCTGCGTTATATGCCTTGAAGTTGAGACAAGTACCGGAGTGTTCTTTTCCTCAACAATTGTAATAACCCTTACTCCATGCGGTACGACATCAACATAATATCCACCTTTCCACGAACCTAAATACTCATGATTCCAGAAATCAAAAATATTATAATTTTCATCTGATTTTAAGCCGAGCTCATTAAAAACAATAAACTCACCATCTCTTTTCTCACCTAAATTAAAAACAGCCACTATATCATAATTTCTTCCGAGATGAGAAACTTTAAGATCCCAGATATTCTCATGTGTCTTGACAGGGAAAAGATCCATAGGTTTAATATTTACCGCAGGATAAATCTTTTTAAGCAAATTAACTCTTTCTTCAGGAAGTTCGTACATCATATCGGATTCCATAAGAGCCTGCCCTGTGAGTCCCTGTAAAGTGGCCCATGCCTGAGCTATTTCAAATTTCATTGGAGGCCTTACCAAGATGACATCGGGGTCAGCATACCAGAGGATATTATGCAAAAAGTACCATTTCATAGTGGCATCGAATGCCTCCATAAACCCGCTCCAGCCAAGCCAGACATCTCCCGCTGTTCTTGAGCCATTCATTATACCGGCGCCCTCTATGGGAATACCCCAACATCCCAGAAGATAACTATTTTCTCCTATTGCTTCCCTTATTGCCATCAGGGTTTCCCTGTACTTTTCCTCACCTTTTTTATCGCTCTTTAAAAGTCTCTTATATTCCCTTACAACTATCGGCTGACCATCTATTTTAAAATATTCGTATCCCCATTTTCTTAAAATTCTGAAAAGATTTTTAAGATACCTTTTTCCGTATTTGTTGGGTTTTACGAGATAGGTGCCTTCCCAGGTACTTGAAAGGCTCTTTCCCTTTGAATCAAGGAAGAATGCTTTTTTATTTTTTTTCACAATTTCATAATTGCTCTCTCCGTGGGGTGCAAGCCAGAGCCCCGGTTTTAATCCCAAACGTTTAATCTCTTTTGCAATCCCATCCATCCCCGGTTTTAAAAATCTTGAATTAATTGTAAACCAGTCTCTGTTTTCTCCCAGACCATGACCTGTTCCCTGCCATCCATCGTCTATTTGAATATATTTTGCTCCGTATTCTTTCAGGTTTTCTGCCATCCATCTTGCATTTTTCAAAATCTCATCAGCATTTATCTCCTGATAATAAAAATACCATGAGCACCAGCCCGAAGGAGGCTCTTTAAAGATAGATTTATCTATTGGTTTAAAATATTTAACTCCGAGATTTTTTTTATAATAATTTTCAATTTTTTCCCCGTCTTTCAACACCAAAAGATCCCTTGAAGGATAATATAATCCTTCAGCAACAGAGGTTTTTACATTGCCGAGAGTCATAAACAGTATGGAACTTTCCTTTGCCGAGACTCTGCAAGGAATGCCCTCTTCAGCTGAATAAACAAAGGAAAACATAAAAAAAACAATAAGACTAAATAAAATAATTTTTTTCATCTCTTACCCTCTCTTTTATTTTTTAAATATAAAAAAACATAAAGTAAAAAGCCGAAAAGAATCAGGTATCTTAAAAAATAATAAATTGAATAAAAAACAGAAAAGCTCTTTTCCTTTACATATATCTTTGACATTATAAGCCCTTCTTTTCCGTAACCCAATTTTTTCAAAATTTTTCCATCGTATTCAAAGACTCCGCTTATACCGGATGTTGCAGCCCTTAAAACAGGAACAGACATTTCCATAGCTCTTATCCTGGAAAGGTAAAAATGCTGAACAGGGCCCGAAGTATTTCCAAACCATGAGTCATTGGTTATAGTGACTAAAAGATTCACTCCCTTATCATAAAATTTTTTGATTAATGATGGAAAGACCATTTCATAGCAAATAGGGATACCTATTTTTAAGCCATCAATATCAAAGACTTTTACATTTTTTCCCTTCGTAAATTCTCCCTCTACATTAGCAATCTTATTAGCAAAAAAGAATATTTTTTTATATGGTATGTATTCACCAAAGGGAGTTAAGTGGACCTTATGGTAATAATCCATCTTACCTTTATAAAATATAAAAGCAGTATTATAATAATTTCCCGATTCAAGATCATTGGCTCCTAAAATAAGAATAATATCATTAATCTTCGTAAATTCTTTTAATTTATTGGTAAGGGAACTCTGGTACTTCGGATAGTAAGGAAAACAAAATTCAGGCCATGCAATAACTTTAGCACCTTCTCTTACTGCTTTTCGTGTATATCTCATATACTTTTCAAATTCACTTAAAACTCTCTCTCCTGTCCAGACAGTATTCATCTTCTCATTTCCCTGAACAGCTGCAACCTTTATCTCTTTGCCCTTTTTTACTTTTATGAAATATCCGGGAATATTTAACACTATGATGAGAAAAATCGTTATCAAAGAAGCATTCCTGTTTTTGCTCTTTATGGTTTTATAAATAATGATATTTGAAAATAGTACAAAAAGACTTACCCCTCTAACTCCGAGAAAGTGAAAAAGATAATTTAAACCTGTATTTGAAGCTTGAGAATTGGCAAGAATACCCCACGGAAACCCGGTTAAAAAATGTTCTAAAATTATTTCAAAAGAGAGATAAAAAAAGGGAAAAAGAAAAATCAATTTATTTTTAAAGAAATACAAAGGTATTGAAAGGTAGAGAGAAAGATAGCTAAACAAAAGAATTAATGATAATACTGCAAAATACCAAGGCATTCCTCCGTATCCTGTAAGTACAGGAAAAAGCCAGTATAAAAGCAAAAAGTTAAAAATAAAACCGGATAAAAAAAGCTTTAAAAAACTTTTTTCTTTCTCAAAACTAAAAAATAGTGGTATAAAAGCTATGAAAGCTAAAGGATATAAATTAAATGGGGGAAACGCAAAAAATAAAAAAAGGGGAGTTAGTAAGTAAGGGAGGTATCTTTTAATCATTAAGATTTCTGGCTATTGTAAGAAACCCCGTATGAGATATCATTCTTTCGGAAGGCCTTACTCCGTACTCTCTTACAAGAATTTCCCTCTCAAAAAGCTCAACCGTTCGTTCAACAAAAAAACCTGTTTCAATAAGTTTAAAATGGGTTTTTTTTACCTGTTCAAAATTGGGAGATAGTGAAACCCAGAAGTATCCGGGAATAATAACCTTTTTCGCATGCTCTACAATTTCCCAAGGCTCAGGCACATCAACAAATAAAGCTTCAAAAGTATAATCTCCGAAGCCTTCGTCTGCAACATCTTTTAAGATAAATTCCACGATCTTCTCAAGTCCGTATTTTTTTATATTTTTTATTGCATACTTTTGATGCTCTTCTCTTCTTTCAAAAGAGTAAACCTTGCCGGATTCTCCGACAGTAATAGCCAAAGCAGTTGTTAAAGCACCTGAACCACTTCCAACCTCAGCAACAATGCTCCCGCTTCCTATTCCTGTTGACATAAACATATAGCCTATATCCTTTGGATACAAAATGGTGGTTTTCCTCTGGACTTTTTTTATAAGATCAAAATTCGAAGGTTTTAGCACATAAAATTTTGCCCCCTTGTTTGAGAGAAGAGTATCCCCATATGTTAATCCTTTTTCAAAAATAAGGTTTCCTAAATTAGTGCTAAAACTTGAACCATCCTTGAAAGTTAAAAGATAAGTATCCCCCCTTTCACTATAAAGGAGAAAAAGGTTTCCGTCTTTTAGCATTATAAATTAAAATTCAGAAGAGATTTCATCTCTCTTACGGCTCTTTCAAGTCCCACAAAAGCAGCTCTGCTGATTATTGAATGCCCTATGTTCACTTCTTCAACCTCTTTTAGGTTTCTGAAAAGTTGAATATTTCTGTAATTTAATCCGTGTCCTGCAAGAACCTCCATTCCCAATTTTTTTGAATATTTTACAATTTCCTGAAGTTTCCCATACTCTTTTTTTTCACATTCCCTATCCTTACACTCTGAATATCTTGTAGTATTAAGCTCAATAGTTTTTACCCCTATTTTATGAGCGGCTCTTATTTGTTCTTTATCAGGATCTATAAAAATACTGACCTTAATTCCAGAAACTTCGAGTTCTCTAATGTAATCTGGAAGAACATTCTGGTTTAAGATTACATCAAGCCCCCCTTCGGTTGTAACTTCATCCTTTTTTTCGGGTACAAGAGTCACCTGATGGGGAAGAATGGTAAGCATTATTGCTTTCATTTCAGAAGTGGCTGCCATTTCAACATTAAGGGGAACTTTAATAGTAGCTTTTAAAAGTTCAACATCTCTTTCTTTAATATGACGCCTATCACCTCTTAAATGAACGGTTATCCCATCGGCTCCCCCAAGTTCGGCAAGAACAGCAGCTTGTACAGGATCCGGTTCACTTCCTTTTCTTGCTTCTCTCAGTGTTGCAATATGATCAATATTTACTCCAAGCCTCATTCTTTCACCTCTTCTATTTCATTTTTAATTTTATTTGAATAAGTTTTAACAAAATCTTTTATTTTCCCTTCATCCTTTCCTTCTATCATTACCCTTAAAAGCGGCTCTGTTCCTGAATACCGTATAATCATTCTTACATTATTACCAAAAAGCTTTTCGCTTTCTTCTTTCATCTCTTTTACAGAAAAAAGTCTATCAAGAGGGATTTTTTTCTTTACGGGTATATTCTCCATAATCTGGTGAGCAAGGGGGATTTCATTTCTGTATTCTGAAAGTTTTTTCCCGGTTTTCACAGCTATTTCCAGAACCTTAAGAGCTACAATTATTCCATCCCCGGTTATATGATAATCTCTTAAAATTATGTGTCCGGAAGTTTCCCCCCCTATAAGACTATCTGTCTCAACCATTTTTCCCCATACATATTTATCTCCTACAGGAGTTCTATAGAATTTAAGACCCATATCCTTAACTTTTTCTTCAAGAGATAAATTACTCATAATTGTTCCAACTATGGCTCCTTTATAGCCATTTTTTGAGTAATAGTCTGCAAGTATGTAAAGAAGGATATCACCATTTAAAATCTCTCCTTCTTCATCCACAAGAATAACCCTATCACCATCACCATCAAAAGCTATTCCCGCAAATGCCTTTACTTCTTTCACCTTTTTAGCCACCTTTTCGGGATAGAGTGAACCGCAATTTTTGTTAATGTTTTTTCCATTGGGAGAGCAATTTATCATAATAACATCATACCCCAATTCTTTGAAAAGAGTTTCCGAAAGATTTGAAGTGCCACCATTTGAGCAATCAATTGCGATTTTCAAATGCTTCGGGCATCGCTGAAAATTTTTTCTAATGAAATCAATATAAAAGCCTTTCTTATCAGTTCTTACAATATTACCTTTTAAGTGAGGAGCTCCATTATTCTCCAAAAGCTCAAAAATTCTTTTTTCAAGTTCAATTTCAATATTATCACTTAATTTCATCCCCTTTGAATTTAGAATTTTAATCCCATTAAATTCGGCTGGATTGTGTGAAGCAGAGATCATTATTCCGCCATCATATTCCTTATCAAGCGAGACTATTTTGGCAAGAGCCGGAGTTGTGATAGTCCCTGTATAATCAAATTCAATGTTTGAGCTTGCAAAACCATCTGCCAAAGTTTTAAGAATCCACTCTGAACTTTCTCTACTGTCATCTCCAACCAAAACTTTATTTATGCTTAATTTTTCGGAAATAGCTCTTCCAAGATTATAAATAATATCTCTCGTGAGAGGAAATTCACCGGCAATCCCTCTTATTCCATCTGTCCCGAAAAGTTTTTTCATTTTTTCCTCTTTTTTTTCAAAACTTTTTTACTTTCACTTTTACTGACCTCAACATTCACCACAACTTTATCACTGCTGAAAGTGACCCTTGAATCAAAAATTTTCAAAGGAATTTCCTTTGTAAAACTTCTATCCACACCTGTTTTTTGAAATTCGACCACAATGTAAGATCGCCTTTTTAATATGGAGATTGGCCCTTCAACTAATATGGATTTGGGAGAATAATCAACGCTCCTTATAATAAATCCTTCTTTGGCAATTATCCTCTTTTTCAATAAGATTTTGATTTGTTTTTTTATTTTTTTCTCAAGAGTTATTTGAATAGTAGGTGGTAAAATATTCTCAACTTTTATTCCCTTGGGTGTTTGGACATTGCTTCTCTTTATTTTTATATTAAAGGTTTTTTCCTCTTTAAACCTATCAATTTCAGGAATGTCTTTTGGTATATTAATTAAAATTGCAATATCAGATGGTGCAAGATTTTTTATTAAACTTAAAGGGCCTTTTAATTTTAAATTTACTGTAGTTGGAGAGATTTTAAGTATTTCCACATCTTTTGGAATATTCATAGTCCCAACTGGGATAGAGGAAATCATAATGTTCGTCTGAACTCTTTTTTCACTCGCTACCCATAGCCAAATTGATAAAGCAATTAAAAAAGATAAAAGTTTAAGTCCTATGTTTCGCATTTTCTATAAGTTCCTCTTTTAATGTTTCTTTTAATGATTTCAAAGTATAATTTCTCGTGAGATTACCTCTATTTGCAATGGAGATAGTTCCGGTTTCCTCTGACACAACGAGAGCGATACAATCAGTTGTTTTAGAAATACTAATAGCTGCAAGGTGTCTTGTCCCATAATTTTTTCTTCTCTCAACAATTTCCTCAGGCAATGGAATTACTACAGATGCAGCCACGATTCTATTTTTACTGATAATCACCGCTCCATCATGCAAAGGATTGTTGGGATAAAAAAGTGCTATTATAATTTCCTTTGTGATTTTAGCATCAATAATTTTTCCCTTTTCAGTAAGTGAACCAAGTGATACATTTCTCTCAAAAACAATTAAAGCTCCTATCTTATTCTTTGTAAGCTCTTCCACAGCATCTACAATAGAATCAATACTTTCCTGAGAAGCGGTTTCTCTTTTTTTAAATGGGAAACCGGATCCTATAGAAGCAAGATAAGCTTTGATTTCATCACTAAATATAACTATCAAACCAAAAATTGAATATGTTATAACAAAACTCAAGACCCAGTTCAATGCATTTAACTTAAAAACAGCACTTAAAAGATCCACAAGAAGAATAATAAGAATACCTGTCAAAATCTGATTCGCCTGTTTCCCTTTTAAAAATTTCAATATATAGTAAATGAAAACTGTTAATACCAGAATATCTATTGCATCAACTATTGTAAAACTTGAAAAAAGATAAAATAAATTTGAAAAAAGGCTATTTATCATCCGATTCTTTTGAGGATACTTTTTTCTTCTTTTTAGTTTCAACTCTTGTTGTTTTTCTTTTTCTTACGGTTCTCTTTTTTGCCGGCTTTTTCTTACTTTTGGGTTCTTCCACCTGAATTCTATATATATTAACATCCACATCCTCGCCTTTCTCCTCTTTTATGATTTTTACAATATCATCAGAAGTTATGCTTTCTTTTTCAAGCAAAAGTTGAGCTATTTTTTCCAGGACAGTAAAATTATCAAGAATAATCTTTTTCCCTCTTTCGTACGCTTCACTTATTATCTTATTTACTTCATTATCAATTTTTACCGCAGTCTCTTCAGAATAAGATCTTTTGGATGAAATTTCCTTTCCCAAAAATACCATCTCATCCTTTTCTTCAAGGGAGATAGGACCCAATGAGGACATTCCCCATTCACATACCATCTTTCGTGCAAGCTCCGTTGCTCTTTTTATATCATTACCCGCACCGGTTGTCATTGTCCCCAAAGAAAGCTCCTCTGCAATTCTTCCGCCTAAGAGAACAGCTATCTGAGCTTCAAGGTATTCTTTCGAATATGTATATTTGTCATCTACAGGTAACTGCTGAGTTAATCCTAAAGCCATTCCTCTCGGAATAATCGTAACTTTGTGAATAGGGTCAGCTTCAGGAATAAGTGCTGCCAGGAGTGCATGCCCTCCTTCATGATAAGCAGTAATTTTTTTCTCATTCTCTGAAATAATCATGCTCTTTCTTTCGGCACCCATCATAACTTTATCTTTCGCATATTCAAAATCAGCCATAGTAACAGATTTTCTGTTTTCTCTTGCTGCTTTTAAAGCAGCTTCATTTACAAGGTTGGCAAGATCCGCTCCGGAAAAACCGGGTGTTGACCTCGCGATTATGTCCAGTCTAACATCATCCGAAAGAGGAATATCCCTTGAATGAATTTTTAAAATTTCCTCTCTTCCTTTTACATCGGGAGTGGGGACAACAATTCTTCTGTCAAATCTTCCAGGTCTTAAAAGAGCAGGGTCAAGGATATCAGGCCTGTTTGTAGCTGCAATGACTATTATCCCCTCATTGGCATCAAATCCATCCATTTCAACAAGAAGCTGGTTAAGTGTTTGCTCTCTTTCATCGTGACCTCCACCAAGACCAGCTCCTCTATGCCTTCCGACAGCATCTATTTCATCAATAAATACAAGACAGGGAGCAAGCTTTTTTGCCTGATCAAAAAGATCTCTTACTCTTGAAGCTCCAACACCTACAAAAAGCTCAACAAAATCAGAACCTGAAATTGATAAAAACGGAACATCTGCTTCTCCTGCAACCGCTTTTGCAAGAAGTGTTTTACCTGTTCCCGGAGGCCCCACAAGAAGGACACCTTTAGGAATTTTACCACCTAATTTTTGAAATTTTTTCGGATTTTTAAGAAAATCTATTATCTCCTTAAGCTCTTCTTTAGCTTCATCAACCCCAGCCACATCTTTAAATGTAATTTTCTTATCTTTTGCAGTAAAAAGCTTTGCCTTGCTTTTCCCAAAAGAAAAGGCTTTATTTCCTCCTCCCTGCATCTGCCTTATAATAAAAATCCAGAAAACAAAAATTAAAATAAGGGGAAGCCAGCTGAAAACAAAGTTCCAGAAAGTCCCGTCAGAAGGCTTTTTTACCTTTATTTTCACATTATGTTTATCCAAGAGTTTAACCAACTCGGTATCATAATTTTTGGGCATATATGTTATGTATATCCCGGATGTTTCTCCCTTTGTTTTAAATGTTATTTTTTGCTCATCAATATTTACTTCCTCAACGGAACCATTTTTCACATTATTTAAAAAGTCTGAAAAATCCATTTTTTTCGGTTTTTTACTAACAGGACCTGATATAGTCCATAAAACCACAAGAATAGAAAGGACAATCAACCAAAAAATCAAAGAGTCAAATCCTCTCTTTTTAAACTTGCTTCCTTTATTTTTTGCCATTTATCACCTCTTATGTAATTATATCAAAATATATAGTAGTTTTCTACCAATTCTTTCTCTTTTAGTGGTTGGTATTATTTGAAAAAAATATTGTTGACAAAAACCTGATGAGTTGATAACTTTATATTTATTACTAATAAAAGAGGAGGCAAAAACATGAATGATTCAACTGGTATTGCAATTTTCGGAGGAACTTTTTTTATTGTATGGTTGGCCTTTGTTATTTTTTACATCTATGTGATGTGGAGAATATTTGAAAAAGCTGGACAGCCCGGATGGGCAGCCATAATTCCCATTTATAATATCTACATCCTGCTAAAAATAGCAAAAAAACCGGGGTGGTGGTTGATTCTCATGTTCATACCACTTATAAATATTATCATAGGCATTATTGTAGCCATTGATATTGCAAAAAACTTTGGGAAAGATGTTGGCTTTGGAATAGGTCTCATCCTCCTTGGATTTATCTTCTGGCCAATTTTAGCTTTTGACAATTCTACTTATAAAGGTTAAGAGTACTAACTACTTTGAATAGTAAAGCGGAGAAGGAGTAAAAGAAGCAAGAAAGATAATTATAATTAAATAGAAAATTAACTTTCTTTTAAAGTCAAGTTCTCTATCATCATCAAAAACCGGTGGATGTTTTATACCGAAAATAAAGATAAGTAATGCCCATAGAATCCAGCCTTCCCAGAAGAGCACTCCTGCGAGAATAAGCCCCCCTATAAAAAAATATCTTAGTTTGTTATAAGCCCCTGGAGAAAAAGCATAAAGGATATGCCCCCCATCTAATTGTCCAAGAGGGATAAGATTAAAGGCAGTAACTAAAATTCCGAACCATCCTGCAAATGCAAGAGGATGTATAAGCAAATTTGCGTTTTCTGGCAAATTTTTAAAAAAGAAAGAAGCTATTAGTTTAAAAATCAAAGGTTCTCCAAGATTTAGCCCCTCGTTTGGAAGTGAAAAAACTATTTTTGATTTACCAATTCCATAAATAAGGACAGGGATAGAAAGAAAGAAACTCATTAAAGGTCCTGCTACTCCAATATCAAAAAGAGGAATCTTAGAATAAATAGGCTCTTTTATTTTTATCACAGCCCCAAAAGTTCCTGCAAGAGTAGGAGCGGGTATAAAGTAGGGAGGGGTGGCATTAATTTGGTATTTTTTGCACATCAAATAGTGTCCCATCTCATGGGCAAATAAAATTATTAAAAGTGGTAAAGAATAATAGAGCCCGTAAATATAATTTGACGGTTCAAGTAAATAATTTTTTACAAATTCTGTGGAGAGCTCTTTTGAAGGGTTTTTAAAAGAAAGAAAAAATATAGCACCCACAATTGTTGTGGTAAAAAAAGTTAATACAAAAAGTATAATATTTAAATAATATTTCCTCAGCAGCTCCCAAAAAGAATGTATCAATTTGATGTTTTTTCTACTATTTTCTCCACTATGTTTTCATAGGTTTTTGAAATTTCATTATCGGGTGAGACAAGAACAATGGGTCTTCCCTCGTCACTATGGGAAGATACTTGAGGATCAAAAGGTAAACTTCCGAGAAAATCTATATTAAAAAGTTTACTGATATTTTCTCCTCCGCCCTGAGGAAAGAGATAAATTTTCTCTCCGCACTTTGGACAAACTACATAGGACATATTTTCAATGACACCGAGAACAGGTACATTGACAGCTTTAAACATATTTACTGCTTTTTTAACATCATATTGAGATATCTTCTGAGGGGTTGTAACAACAATACCACCGGTAAGTTTTAATTTTTGAGAAAGTGATATCTGAACATCACCAGTTCCCGGAGGAAGATCGACAAGGAGATAATCAAGCTCTCCCCATTCCACATCATTTATGAATTGATTAATTAAATTAGAAACCAATGGACCTCTCCAAATTAAAGGTTGATCCTCCTGAACAAAAAAGTGAACAGAGATAATTTTTATTCCATCCTTTTCAAGGGGAATGATTTTTTTATCATCGGTAATATTGGGGGTCCCGGAAAGCCCCATCATAACAGGGACATTCGGTCCGTAAACATCAGCATCCATAAGTCCTACTTTGAACCCTTTGTTTTTAAGGGTTAAGGCGAGGTTAACGGAAACAGTTGTTTTTCCGACTCCTCCTTTTCCACTACCAATTGCAATAATATTTTTCACCTCTTCAAGAGGATTTTTATTTATAAAAAACTTAGGTTTATCCATTTTTTCTCTCCTTTCTAATAAAAAAATAGGGGGAGAATTTTTTCTCCCCCTTTAATTAAGCCGAATAAAATTAAACTTTAGGTTCTTTATCAGGATGGAGCTTTTTAAATTTTTCAAGGAGTTGCTCTTTTGTCTCTCTATGGTCAGGATCATCAACTATACAATCAACAGGGCAAACCTGAACACATTGAGGCTCATCATACCATCCGACACACTCAGTACATTTGTCAGGGTCAATTATAAAAATATCCTCTCCCTCAGAAATAGCTTCATTAGGGCACTCAGGAACACAAGCTCCGCAATTGATACATTCATCTGTAATAATTAATGCCATCTTTATACCTCCTCTTTTAATTAATAGAAATTATATCTAAAAAAAGAAAAAATATCAAATTAAATTTAATAAAAAAAGCCCCTCACAAGAGGGGCTTTTATAAGGAATTACTTTGAATTATTTGACTTCTACAGGGATAGTTTTGGCCTTGGCTTTTTCACTCTTGGGTATTGTAATCTCAAGAACGCCATTGTCCATTTTAGCTTTTATCTTGTTGGGCTCTATATTCTGAGGAAGCTGAAAGCTTCTCTGAAAACTACCATAGAATCTCTCGATTCTGTGGTAATTTTCCTTTTTCACCTCATTGTCCATCTTCTTTTCACCTTTGATAATGAGAACATTATCTTTAACCTCTACTGCAACATCATCTTTTTTGAAACCGGGAAGTTCAACATTGAACTTGTAGCTATCCTTGGTTTCATAAATATCTGTTGCTGGCTGCCACTTTGCAAGAGGCATGGTTTCACCTTCTAACTCACTCCAGAGCCCTTCATCAAAAAGCCTGTTTAATCTGTCTGTTAAGCTCATTAAATTTGCCAATGGACTCCATTTTGTTATTGTCATCTTCCCACCTCCTTTCTTAAAATTTCCACTATTAATATAGTCCAAAGTTAAAAATTTGTCAAGTGTTTTTTGATAAATTTTATATAAAATAATATGAGTATAAGGTTATCAAGTTTGAGAAAGAAAAAGTCTCTTTTTTCAAAGCATTGGATTTATTAGTCTTTTAGGACCTTTTTACCGTGAAAAAGTCTCTGAAAAGCTGTAATATTAGCTCCTACTCCTATTAATAAAACCCCCCAGAACATAAATCTTTTGTCAAAATAGGATAAGAGAGCAAAAGTTACAAAGGCAAAAAGTCTTTCAAGCCTTTGGACAATACCAACATTACATTCTTCCCCTAAACTCTCAATTTTCGCCCGTATATAAGATGTTAAAACAGAGCCTAAAAGATAGAAAAGTGCAATAAAAGAAAACTCCGATTTTCCTGCTTTGTTAAACCAATAGATAAGTCCTGCTAATTGAAAAATTTCCACATACCTGTCTGATGCAGAATCCAGAAGAGAGCCAAATTTTGAACCTCTTCCGTATCGTTTGGCAACCAAGCCATCAAAAACATCAAAAAGCCCGGCAGCCCATAAAACAAAACCCGCCGCCATAAAATAACCATACGCAAAAAGAATAGCACTTCCAATTGATATAATTACACCTGTTATTGTTAAAGTATCGGGATTTAATTTAAGAATATCTCCCAAAAAATAGAGAATAATTTCTCTTATTTTAACAAGGATGCTGTTAATAAAATTAAATACAAATTTCATTTGAAAAAAATGGCGGAGAATAGATCTCCGCCACTGTCCTCCTATATATTATGTTTTATTATTTTTTTTCTTTAGATTTTTTACCATACTTTTTAATAAATTCTTCCACCAACTGTTTTGCTGTGTGATCATCATACTGAATCGGAGGAGATTTCATAAGAAAAGCAGCGGGACCTTCGAGGGTACCGGAAATTCCATTATCTTTGGCAAGTTTAATCAGCCTTACCGCATCAATGATAATTCCTGCAGAATTTGGAGAATCCTCAACAGAAAGCCTGCATTCAAGATTCATAGGCACATCGCCGAAGTGTTTTCCCTCGATTCTCAAATAACAAACCTTATTGTCTTTAAGCCAGGGCACATAATCGGAAGGTCCAACATGCACCTTATCAGGATCAAGCTTAATTCCTCTGTTTTCCAATTGAGATGTAACCGCATTGGTTTTGGAAATTTTCTTGGAATCAAGTCTCTCTCTTTCAAGCATGTTTAAAAAGTCGGTATTTCCCCCAACATTGAGCTGATAGGTTCGATCAATAATCATTCCTCTATCAAGAAAAAGATTAACAAGCGTTCTATGAAGTATAGTAGCCCCTACCTGAGATTTAATATCATCTCCAATAATGGGAAGTCCATACTCTTTGAATCTATCCTGCCAATACTTCTCTCTTGCAATGAACACAGGAATTGCATTAACCATACCAGCTCCACCTTCAAGAATCTGCTCCACATACCATTTTGTAGCCATTTCAGAGCCAACTGGAAGATAGTTAATAACAACATCTGCTCCTGAATCTTTGATAACCTTTGCAACATTAACCGTTGAACCGGGAGCTTTTTTAATTACATTTGCAAGATACTTACCGATTCCATCATGGGTCATTCCCCTCATAACCTTAACACCGAGTTTTGGAACATCAGCGAATTTTGTGGTGTTGTTGGGATGAGCAAAAATAGCTTCTGAGAGGTCTTTCCCAACTTTAGTTTCATTAATGTCAAAAGCAGCTACAAATTCAATATCGGAAATATGATAACCACCCAGATTAACATGCATCAAACCGGGTACAAATTCATCATCCCTTGCATTTTTATAGTACTCCACACCCTGAACTAAAGATGATGCGCAATTACCGACTCCGATAATTGCAACTCTTACTTTATCCTTTCCCATAGCAACCTCCTCTAAAATATAGATAGTTTAACATATTTTTTTGGATTTTTCTTTATGTCAGTTATTAAATTCTTTAACTCCTCAATGGTCTTATTCAAATTTTCAATATATTTTTCATCATTAAGGAGCTTCCCAGCGCTCCCCTTTCCATTGTTTAGTTTATCAGAAATTTCATCCAACTTTTTTGTCAAATTACTTAAGTTCTCAACTAATTTATCTACCTTCTCAATCGATTCTCTTCCCTTTTCAGCCGTTACATTTAGCTCTTTTCTTGCATCTTTAATGAAAAGGGTTAGGTTATCACCGGCTTCCCCGATTTTTTTTATTTGCCTGTTATACTCAGCAACATTAACTTTATCTATCCGATCATTAATTTTAACAAGAGCATTATGTAATAAATCCAGAGATCTTGAAACTTTAGCTATTTTATCCTCAAAATTTTTCTTTTTTATTCTTTCTTTTATTGTATCAAGGATTTCTTTTGCTTCAATCATTATATCTTTATTCTTCCCTTTTACTAAATCTCCCGCTTGTAAAAATTCGTCTGAAATTCCCGGCTTAATTGTTATGGCCTTCTCTCCCATAAAATTAAGTGTGTTTATTTCAAACTTCGAATCGGCCGGGATTCTGTATTTTTTCTTAACATCAACTCTTACTACAACACCATCCTTTTCAAATTTTACTCCCTTTGTCCATCCCACTCTGTATCCTCTCATATAAACCTGTGAATGATCCC
>JAMOVU010000064.1 GCA_027067555.1 Candidatus Aminicenantota bacterium
AAATCAGCTTCTTCCTTATACTCTTCAATTGCTCCAACTATTTTTAAAAAAAGAAGAATTTTCAAAGTTTCAAATTCATCATAGTTTGATTTCCTTATAAGCTCATATAAGGATGATTTCTCTTCCAGGTTTTTTAAAAACTCTTTCTCCTTTTCAGCAATAAAATCATTATATTCACTTTCTGCCCTTTTAAAAACAGTATCAAGATTTCCCATAAGGGTTGCTATTATCACTCTATCTTTGCATTGATAGATTCCTTCCTTTATAAGTTCAACAATCTCCATATTCAAAGGAGCTATATTTGTAGGTAAATCCTCTTCAAAAAATCTAAACTCACCATCTTTTAAAAATAATACGGAAAAAAATATCTTTTTCTGTTGAGCCTCAACAAGCTTGGTAAGTTGCATAGGAGTAAGATATCCTCTATCAACAAAGATTTTTCCAAGAGATTCTCCCGGTACCAGATTATTTACCACATCTTCAATATACTCATCAGCAAGAAGCCCGGAAGAGGAAATAACATCCAGGAGTCTTTCACCTTTTAGGTTTGAATGGGCATATGCAAACTTCCCATTTAAAAAATAAAGTATTCTGAGGGCATCTCCCTTTTTTACGTAGAGAGAGCCTGTCTTTCTCTCATTAGCAATCTTTAAAAATAAAGTAAAGTTTCCTTCAAAAACATTTCCATTCATCACAAATTCCTCACAAAAATAGCTCCTCCACCTGTTGAGTATATTCTAATTGTTTTTAAATTGCAACCAACAGAATTACTCACAAAATGGAAAAAAGGTGAGCTACTATTTTTTTGCAAATAAGATGGAGACAGGACTCTTACTCCATCCGAATCAAAGCCCTCTATAATAAGATCAAAATGCGGATTAATTCCATCATTGTTCAAGTTAGAATTAACAGAAATATCCAGACTGCATACTCCGCCTCCGCTTCCACTACAACATAGGGAATAACAACCGTAGGCATGACACTGTTGCATCCAGTGAGGGCTATGACGACATGCTGTTCGCTGAGGATTACAGCAAACTGAAGCACAAACACCAGTACATGTTGTAGGTGAACACACAATAGAAGAAAAACTCAAATTATCTATTATCAAAGCTTCATTTGTAGTGTTTATCCTTATAAACTCAATATTATTGCTTTTCCCAGTAAAAGTAATGGTAGAAGTTTTTAAATTTTGAACAATATCTCCATTATCATTTTCGAGGGAAATAACAAAAACTCTTTTCCCAGCAGGTAAAGTGAAAGTCACAGGATTTGAAAAATTTGATTCAAGCTGAGCAGATGTTCCATTATTTGAATAGATTGCTGCTACTTTTACATTTTTTATAAGAGTTTCTGAAGATCTGCTAACAATAATTCTTAATTCTTTGTTCACAAGTATAGTATTATAAGAATTACTTCTATCTATTATTAGAGGTGTCTCCGGATAATAGATATTATCTTCATTTTCCGAAAGGCTTTTGTTTAAAGGTGCTGAAGAATTATAAGCACCATCCTTTCCCGCCGACATAAGAAACCAGCGGCACTTTGTGTCACTATTTTCACAGGGAGAATCTGAGTTAATTTTAAGAAAAAACTGTAGGTAATAATTACCATAAGGATCAATTATTCCTTGCGAATTACTATTTTTTAAAGATATATAAGGTCCCTTCCAACCATAATAAACACCGCTTCCTGGAGATGCTTCAGACGAAGAGGGCTGACTACCCTGAATGTAAAGATCAACCAGGCTTTTCGGAAAAATACCCATATCTCCCAGATAGCCAAAATTATTTTCAAGATCACCCAAAATAGCCCTATAAATCTGTTTCAGCTCATTTTCAGCTGACCTTTCTTTTCTGAAATCCTCTGACTTGAAAATCAAGGGAGCTAAAACACCGGCAAGTATTGATAAAACGGCTAAAACTATTATAACCTCAAGAAGAGCAAGCCCATTCCTTTTCATTAAAGGTTTCTTACAAACCATCCCCCTCCTCCGGTTGAATAAAACCTTATGGTCTTTATCCCGCAAGGGCTATTTGTTATTGAATACCTAAAGTGAGGAGAGGAAGAATATTTTGTCATACGAACAGGTCCCCAGATTTTTTCTCCCGAAGAATTATATCCCTCAAAATAAACATCAAAAGCAGGAGTTTGACCTATATCAGCTCCACTACAACTATTATTATTTCTATTAAAGGATGAATCAAGAGAAAAATTTGAGGGAAGATCGCATCCTCCGTAATTTATCGTAATATTACAAAAACCTTCAACTGTGGAAGAAAATGTAATCTCTTTATTAGTAGGCGTAAAAGGAAGAAGAGATACAGTGTTCCTTACAGAAGATCCTCCTATCAAGCTTCCGTTATCAAGAATAAAAGCGGCATCAATAACCCTAACTCCTATTGTGGCATTATAAAAAAGTCCGCTATTTCCGGTTCCTGTTCTCTGATATGGAGAACCATTTCTTATATCATAAAAGATAAAAGAGACCCTTTGCGGTAAAATATCAGAGCCTGAAATAATGGCTTTTAATCCAAGAGAAGTAAATACAGTATAATAAGTATTACCTGAAACAGTATATGAATCTAATTTTAAAGGTTCATCGGGGTAATAAAGATTATCCTGATTTACAGCAGCATTCGGATTTGTATTATCAAATTGTCCATCTTTACCTTTGCAAACAAGCATCCACCTATTTGCCTGCCCCCA
>JAMOVU010000065.1 GCA_027067555.1 Candidatus Aminicenantota bacterium
CTTCCGCTCTTCCCTTTCTTCACTATCCTTAGTAGTTCTGGTAGAAGAGGCAAACTCTCTAATCTTGGTATTAAAAAGAAAAAATAAACCTATGATTAAGAAAAAAATATTTGGCCCCCATAAACCTAAGAATGGAGAAAGATAGCCATCTATCGCAAAGTTTTCCCCCCAGGAGAATGTTGTAAAATAAACAATTATTATTATTAAACTTAAAGCAAAACCTCCCCTTTTAACACTGAGACCAAGACCAACCCCCAAAATAGCAAATATAATTGCAGAAAACGGTAGAGCCACTCTCTTGTGGAGTTCCGCTTTATAAGCTAATTTGACTTTTCGGGGTAAAATTTTCTTTTTCAAATCTCTCAGAAGTTCTTTAAAGCTTTTATCTCGCCTTCTTTTGGCAACATTAAATTTTCTGAAAAAGAACTCAGTATCAAGAGGTTGAAGCATGTAACTGAACTTTGCAGTAGTGTATTTTTTCGGCTCCTCTTTATCATACATATGCAAAAAGCCATCAACAAGTTTTATCTCAGCTTTCCTTTTCTTTTTATCTATCTTTAATTCTCCATATTTTGCAATAAGAATTTTATTTTTCTTGGAATCCATTTGATTGTAAACAAAAACATTTTCCCAGATACTCCTGTTTTTTTTATCCTGAATGTAAAGAACAACTCCAGGAAGACCTTTGACAAACTTTCGAGGTTTGATTTCCTGTCCCGTTTTCTCAAGAATTATTTTTACTATGGTTTTTGTGAAATTATAATTGGAATTCGGAGCTATATAAAAAGTAACAGCCAAATGAGTGAAAAAGACAAATAAGGAAAGATAAAAAACAGGTTTAAAAACTCTATTTAAAGAAATTCCGAGGGATCTCATTGCAAGATATTCCGAATCCGCAGAAAGCCTGCTCATCCCCATTAAGACAGCAAAGAGGAAAGCCATAGGAATAGTAATTGATAAAATGGCAGGAAGTAAGAAAATAAATAATTTTATAACAGTAAGAAAATCAACATTCTTTGAGATTAAAAGATCAGTTAAATCAAATAATCTGCTTGTTAATAAAGTAAAAGTATAAAGAAATAACCCTACCCAAAAATATGGTAATATTTCCTTTATTATGTATCGGTCAAGGCTTTTTCTCATACGGAAAAGTTTAACATCTCCATGTACTCACCAAGTCTTTGTTCAACATCCTCTCTCTTTAAATTTCTTAACCTTTCCACACCAAAATCTTCTATGGTAAAAGAAGATACAATAGTCCCATACACCATAGCTTTCTTCAATGTTTTCAAATCAATATTTCCTGCCTCTTCGAGAAAACCCATAAAGGCTCCACCATAACTATCCCCTGCACCTGTGGGATCTATTACGGTTTCTATCGGATACGGAGGAATCACAACAAATTTATTATCATAATATAACATTGAACCATTTTCCCCTTTTTTAATAAGAGCAAAGGAAATTCCGTAATTCTTCAAAGCTTTGGCAGCATCATAAATATAGGATTTTTCCGTAAGCATTCTTGCCTCTTCATCATTAAGAATAATACCATCAACTTTTCTAATTACATCTTCCAGCCCTGCCCTGTCAATATTAATCCAGAGATTCATTGTATCCATAACATAAAATTTGTCCTCCCCCAATTGTTCCATAACTTTTTTCTGAAGAGAAGGAGCGATATTTGCTAAGAAGACATTTCTTTCACCTTTGTAAAAATCCGGAATTTTCGGGTCAAAATGCTCAAAAACATTAAGCTCTGTAGTGATGGTTTCCCTTTCAAGAAAATCATCCGAATATTTGCCTTCCCAGAAAAAGGTTTTCCCTTCCTCTTTTTCAATACCACGGACATCTATTCCCCTTTTTTTCATCTCATTTATAATAGCCTCAGGAAAATCCTCTCCTATAACCCCCACTAACTTGGGTTTTTCAAACAAAGATGCTGCATAAGCATAATAGGTTAAAGATCCACCTACAATCCTTTCCCTTTTTCCGTGAACATTTTCAATCGTATCAAAAGCTAATGATCCTATGGAAAGACTCATTAAATTTCCTCCTAAATGTATTTACCTATAATTAATCTTAATCTATCCTTTGTCTCCTCAGAAATAAGTTCGGGAGATGTTATTATTGAATATTTCAAAGCATGTTTGCACATACAATCTTCTCCTCTCTCCTCTGGAATCATGGGAATTACCTTTTTTATGATTTTCTGAGCATTTTCAGTATTCTTTTTCAGGTTCGCAATTACCATCTCAACACTAACATCCTCCTCATCCTCCTTCCAGCAATCATAATCTGTAACAAGAGCCATTGTCGTATAGCAAAGCTCGGCTTCTCTCGCAAGTTTTGCCTCCGTGGCATTTGTCATCCCGATAACATCAAAGCCCAATTTTCTATATGTTTCAGACTCCGCTATTGTGGAAAACTGAGGACCTTCAATATTTATGTAAGTACCACCATTGTGAACATTTAAACCTAACTCCTTTCCGGCCTCAAAAAGTAAGCCTCTCAATACCGGACAGGTAGGCTTTGCAAAGCTTACATGGGCGACAATTCCATCTTTGAAAAATGTGTTTTCTCTCCTGTATGTTCTATCATAAAATTGATCAACAAGCACAATATCCAGAGGTCTAATTTCTTCTTTAAGAGAGCCAACAGCAGAAACAGAGATAATTCTCTCAACTCCCAACATCTTAAATCCGTAAATATTTGCTCTGTAATTTATCTCAGAAGGACTTATTTTGTGTCCCCTTGAATGCCTCGAAAGAAAAGCGACCTTTCTTCCTTCAATTTCAACAATTATATAATTGTCAGAAGGAGAGCCAAATGGTGTTTTAATTGTTTTCTCTTCTAAAACCTTAACACCTTCCATTTGATAAAAACCACTTCCCCCGATAATTCCTATGTTTAATCTTTCCATAATACCTCCTTATTACAAAAGATAATACAGACTATAAAATATTATTTTTAAAGGAGAATGTCAAATTGTAAGAGTTTTATTTATTCTTTATCCTGCAAGATGCTCCAGTGTTTTCGTAAGAAGTGTCCAGAATCTTTCAACAGTGGAAATCTGAACCTTTTCATCGGGAGAATGGGGATTTTTAATTGTGGGACCAAATGAAATCATATCCATTCCTGGGAATTTTTCTCCGATAATACCTGTTTCCAATCCAGCATGAATAGCCTCAGCCACTGCCTCTTTTCCAAAAAGCTCTTTGTGAAGCTTCATCATTGTTTTAAGTATTTCCGAATCCGGATTAGGTGCCCATCCGGGATAAGGATTCGGCTGCTCAATATCAGCATCTATAAGATTGGCAAATGCTTTCAAAGACTTTAATACAAATTTAAGCTCTGAATTTATTGAACTTCTGCTACTTTTCACTATTTCAACAATATCATCATGGGTGTGAACAGCTGCCAAATTGGTTGAAGTCTGAACAAGCCCCTCTATAGCCTGACTCATAGCAAGAACGCCATGGGGAAGAGCAAGAATTGTATTTATAACTTTATCCCTCAAAAGCTTTGTCAAGACCTTCTGGGGCATACTCTCGTTCTTTATTTCAATTAACACTCCATCATCTGTTCCTTTTAGCTCTGTCTTAACTTCAGAAAGTACACAATCAGCAATCTTTTTAGCATCATCCATTTCATTATTATTTAAAACAACTATAGCATAAGCCTCTCTCGGGATTGCATTTCTCTTATCACCACCTTCTATTACGGCAAGTTCAAAATCAATCTTTTCTCTCATCTCATAAAGAACTCTTGCAACAATCTTTACAGCATTGCCTCTTCCTGTGTTGATATCTATACCAGAATGTCCTCCCTTTAAGCCTGATACTACTATCTTAACAGCCTTTTCATTGCCGGGATTGATTGTCTCTGTTTTAATCTTAAAAATAGAATCTCCTCCTCCCGCACAACCAATAGTAAAAACACCATCATCTTCACTATCAAGGTTCAAAAGTATTTTCCCCTTTAAAGAACCCGGTTTTATATGGGCGGCTCCAGTTAAACCTCTCTCCTCATCAACTGTAAAAAGTGCCTCAATGGGCCCATGAACCAATGAATCATCTTCAAGAACAGCAAGAGCTGCTGCAACACCTATGCCATTATCAGCACCCAATGTTGTTCCGTCAGCAGTTATCCAATCCCCCTCTCTTTTAAGTTTAATCGGATCCTTTGAAAAATCAAAGTCCACATCAGAATTTTTTTCACAAACCATATCAATATGTCCCTGCAAAACCACTCCGGGAGCATTCTCCTTGCCTTTAGTGGCAGGTTTTCTTATGATTATGTTTCCCACTTCATCTCTTGTGTATTCAAGATTGTGAGCCTTTGCAAAATTAACAATATAATCTCCTATTGCCTCTTCATGACCGGAACATCTCGGGATCTTCCTTATTTCGTCAAAATGCTTCCATAAAAGCTCAGGTTTTAAGCCCTCTAAGACTTTATCCATTTTAATCCTCCTTAATATAAATTTATTATATTTAATATACTTTATTACTCTAAAATGAAAAAGTCAATATATTTTTCTATTACTGCTCTTGATAAAAAATATATCCTGCCATAAATAAATTAACTCAACTAAATATAACAGACGCTATTTACGAACCTTTACAACTATAGTTCTCTTCACACTCCCCTTAGGCCCCCTAACGGTCAAAATATAAGTCGTTGTTTCCTTAGGTTTTACAACAAAACCTCTCTCCTGAACTGGGTTACTATTAATCAATATCATACTTCCATTACCTTTAAGCATAGTCTTATTTTTATATACTCCGACAGCTTTCCAATATAATTTTACATTCTCCCCATATTTTATTTCATACTTATCAGCTTTAAAATATAGAATTTTAGGTTTAAAATAAACGACTACAGACTTCGAGGTGTCCGCACCAGCATCATTTTTAACATCTAACTTATAAAAAAATTTCAAATATCCCGGATCAGGAGTATCCTCAAAACTCCCAATTGCTTTATTATCCTCGTGTATAAGAACTTCTTTTATGTTCTCGTTCTTCCTAATAATACTTACCTTTTCCACTCCTCCCTTAACCTTCCAGCTTAAATTAACACTTTCCCCCGGATAAATAGAATTTTTATCAACTTTAAAATATGAAATTACGGGAGATACTTTGACTTTCACAGTTTTTTCATCTTCCCCCTGCTCTGAAGATATCCTCAGTTTATACACAGTTGTTTTAGACGGCCTAACATAAACACTTCTTTTGCTTATAATATTTCCAATACCAGGTTCAATAATAGCTTTTTCTGCTCCAATAAATGACCAGTGTAGCCTTACCCTGCTTCCAGCCTTAATCAAACTTGGAGAAACCTTAAAAGAAATAATTTTAGGTTTTATCTGAATCCCAATGGATTTTTCTGTTTCAAAATAGGTATTTCTGGCTTTTAAAACACATTTTGTTTTATTGTATATCGGGACTGACTCTTACTATATCACCCCAAGGATTTATTTTATAAATACTTCCTCCACATATGAGTTTTGCCTCAGTAGCTCCACGAATATCACAATTAATTCTTGTTTCCGCGGGATATCTTGTACTGGAACTCGGAGTGACAACAGAAGGATCTGCTTTAAAATACTTTATCAATGGTCTTGTTTTTACTTTAACGAGCTTTGAAAGTTCAAACACTTTAAAATGTGATGAGTTGTCAATAGCCTTTCGAATAAGAAATTTAGCAACCAATTTATAAGTAGTAGGAAATTCAGGTTTAACAGTAATGGAACCAACCTTTCTATTCCTTACTCTAATATATCCACTTCTTCTTTTTAGCTTATGTCCTAATACTTCATATTTTATTTTTAACTCTTTTACAATTCCTCTCAGTCCCCAATACAGTTTCACTGTATCACCAGAATTTACAACACTTTTAGAAGTCTTAAAATATACAATAATAGGATTAATATCTTCACTCTTAACCTCAACCGTTTTTAATAATTGAGGCTCCTCTTCATCTCCAAATTTCACAAGAAAAGCTAATTTTTGTTCTTTTTCAGGCGGAATATAAAGACGAAAAACCTTTCTAAAAACCTCTCCCGCGCGAAGTCTACGGATTACAAATGTAAATTCTTTGGAAAAATGATTTCTTACTATAAGCTTGCTTTTTACTCTTCTCAATTCCTCATAACCAACATTTCTAATAATAAGTTTAATACTCAAATACTCGCCAGGGACAGGTTCTTTTGGATATAAAACAATTGACTCAACTTTCAAATACTTTGAAGCATCATAAGAAGAAGCATAAATCACTGAAAAAGAAATCACTATCATCATAAAAAATATTAAAAGTCTTTTTGCATAGATGATAAAAACTTTTCTCACTGCTTCCCTCCTCCCATTTCAAACATCTTAATATAGAAAAAATAGGATTTTTTCATAAAACAGTCAACTTTTCTTGACAATCTAAAAAAAAGGAGATATTATTAACCATTTAGTTTAACTAATTGGTTAGTTAAAGGGGAAAATTATGAGTAAAGAAAAGATTCTCGAAGCAGCAAGAGAAGAATTTGCAGAGTATGGCTTTTCAGGAGCAAGGGTTGATAGAATAGCTGAAAAAGCCAAAATAAACAAAGCAATGCTATTTTACTATTTTTCATCCAAAGAGAATTTATACAAAAGTGTTTTAAAAGAAGCTGCGGAAAAATTAATGTCACAGATTAAAAGCATAGTCACTCCCGAACTTAAAGCAAGGACATTCTTAGAAAAGATGCCGGAAATCTACATAAGATATTTTTCAAGAAACAGGGAAATAGTCAAAATCTTAGGAAGAGAGCTAATGAATGAAGATAATTATTATAAATTAATAATAACAGAGCTCTTAGAAAATGAGGAGAGAAAAACACCTCATTTAATAAAAAAATTAATTGATAGATGGATTAACAATGGTGAAATTGTTGAAACCGACCAATTTAATCTTTTAATGAACATAATATCCCTATCGGTTTTTTCCTTTATGGGAAAGCAAATCGCAGAAGCTGTGCTCGGGATAAAAGTAAAAGAGGATAAAGCTTTTTTTGATAAAAGAATAAAAAGTGTTTCAAATCTTTTAAAAAGGGGAATGTTAAAATGAAAAGAATTTTTGTTTTTTTTACGGTTTTATACTTTGCAGCATTTGGTTGGGGAAAAATTCCTCTTGAACAAGCAATAAAAAACGGGATACAAAAAAATTACAGCCTGATTAATGAAAATATTTCAAAAAAGATAATTTCTTTGGAAAAAGAGATTGCTGAGAAGGAGAAACTCTTCTCTTTGAATTTCGGAGGATTCTATATTTACAAATCCGAACAACCCGAATTAAACATGCCTGATATTAACCCTGCTCCCGGAATTACCATTCCCGGTATTCATATGACAGCAGGGACAAAACATATATTTGATTTTCAAATAGGTTTAAAACAGCCCCTCTATTCCGGAGGAATCCTTTCTCTTAGAGCAAAAATTCCTGAAATTAAAAATATGCAAAATAAATATAAAAAAGAATTGCTCGAAAATAGTATTTCAACTTCCATTAAATTAACTTTTTTGAATTATGAATATCTTCTAATAAAAAAAAGACAGCTTGAGCTCACTCTTAAAAATCTTGAAAATCATCTGAAAAGATTAAAGGAATTTTATAAGGAAGAGTTAATTAAAAAATCGGACATAATAGAGACAGAGTTAAAGTGTGAAGAGCTGAGAATAAATATAAAAGATCTTGAAATAGCAATATCGGATGCGGAAAAAGAATTTAAAAAACTCACGGGAATAAATATAAATGAGATTGATGAAAATTTTAAAGAACCCGTTTTACCTTTAAAAGAATCCCTAAAATATCTTACAAATAATCATCCGTTTATAAAAAATCTTGAAACAAATATTGAATTAATTGATATTTCAAAAAAGATTGAAAAGGGGAAATATCTTCCTCAAATTTCAGCTTTCGGTGAGACTCATTATGGAAAACCAGGAATAGATTTTTTCAAGGATGAGTGGTCTTTATATTTTCAAGGAGGAATTACAATCGGTTTAAGGCTTTTTGATTGGGGAAAACTTAAAAAAACAAGGAAAATTTATGATTATTCAATAAAAAAGATAAAAAACAGTGAAAAGGATTTCATAGAAAACTCCTCAAAAGATTTGAAAAAGCTCTATGATGCCAAGAAAATATTGGAGAATAAGCTTAAAATTTCAGAAAGACTTCTCACTTTATCAAAAGAAAATTCGGTTTTAAAGGAAAAGCTTTTCAAAGAAAAACAAATTAATAATACTGACTACATATCATCTGTCCTGAAAAAAGAGACATACGCTTCATTAAATGAAATGCTAAAACTTCAATTGGAAATAATAAAGATAAAAATAAACAGTCTAATATGCAGGAGGTAATATGAAAAAATTAACAATATTAATACTTTCGGTTTTCCTCATTCAATTTTGTGCTAAAAAAAATGAGAATTCAATAATTGTCCAGGGAATAGTTGATGCGGATATTATAACAATGAAACCAATTGCAAGCGGTAAAGTGGAGAAAATCTTCTTTAATATAGGAGATAGTGTTACAAAAGATGCTATACTTCTTAAAATAAACTCGGATAAAATAGAAAACAAACTAAATGAGATAGAAATAGCGTTAAAAGAGATAAAAGTTAACAGGGAAAAGCTTTTGTTAAGAAAAAAGACATTAAAGGAGAAACTATCATACCTTAAGAAACAGTATGAAAGGCTCCGTAGATTAAACCTAAAAAAAGCGGTTTCCGGAGAAAAACTCGAAAGGGCCAAACTTTCTCTGGATGAAGCAATATCTTCTGATAAAGAGATTGAAAAATCATTAACTCTTTTAACTTTAAATGAAAAAAAGCTTATTAACCAGAGAGAATATCTTAATATTGAATTAAGGAATTTTTTTATAAAATCACCTGTAACCGGAGAAATCCTGGATAAGTTCGTATCCGAAGGGGAAAATGTTTTTCCCGGAACACCGGTTTTTGATATCTATGACAGAAACAGTATTTACATAGAAGTCTTTCTTGAAGAGGGTGAAATCGGAAATTTAAAAGTAAATCAGAATGTAAAGATAACCATTGATGGTGTGAAAAAAAATCTTAAAGGTAAAATATTCTATTTTGGTAAAAAGGCTGAGTTTTCCCCGAAATATATTATTTCCGAAAAAGAGAGAAAAGAACTTCTCTACCTTGTAAAGATAAAACCGACAAACCATATTGAGCTTTACAAAATCGGTATGCCTGTAACAGTAGAAATCGAGAAATGATTGAAGTAAACAATCTTTCCAAAAGCTTTGACTCAATAGATGCATTAAAAAATCTCTCATTTAAAATTAAAAAGGGTAAAATCACAATCTTCGCCGGAGCGGATGGTGCAGGAAAAACAACACTTTTTAAGATTTTAATCGGACTGATAAAAAAAGACAAAGGGGAAATACTGCTCAATGGTGAAAATGCCGGAGAAAACAGTGAGAGAATAAGAGATATCGCAGGCTATATGCCTGAAAAATTTTCCCTTTACGAAGATCTTACAGTGGAAGAAAATCTGAATTTTTTCGGAGAAATCTATGGGGTTGAAAAGAAAAAGATAGAAAAGATGAAATCCACCCTTCTTAATAAAACAGGAATGGCAGAATTCAAGGACAGAAAAGCCGGAGCTCTTTCCGGAGGGATGAAACAAAAGCTTTCCCTTTCAACAATACTTTTGTCTTCTCCCGATTTAATTATCTTGGATGAGCCAACTACAGGAGTTGACCCTCTCTCCCGAATAGAGTTTTTCAATATTATCGAAGAATTGAGAGATGAAGGAAGAACAATTCTTATCTCAACCCCTTACCTTGATGAAGCGGAGAAAGGGGATTATGTGGTTTTTTTGAAAAACGGCCAAATTTTAAAACAGCAGGAACTTCAGAGATTAAAGGAAAATTTCAAACTAAAACTTTTCAGATTAAAAGTTTCGGAAAATGTATTTAAAATAATGGAAGAACTTGAAAGCAAAAGGGAGATTAAAGACAGATTTTATTTGAGGGGGAGATACATTCACTATCTTCACACAGGGGAAAAGGATTATTCCCTTGAAATCCCCTATAAGGAAAAAGAGGAAATAAAGCCTAAACTTGAAGATATCTATATGTTTTACGAAAGATTTTATGATATTCAAAAAGAGGAGAAGTATGAATAGAAAAGATATTGTTGAGGTTGTAAATCTTACGAAAAAATTCGGTGATTTTATTGCTGTAAAGGGCATAAACTTTAAAATAAAAAGAGGTGAAATTCTTGCTCTTTTGGGTCCGAATGGAGCGGGAAAAACCACAACCATAAAAATGATAACAGGTCTTTTGAGAGTAAGCTCCGGCAAAATCCTGTTAAACGGAGAAGATATAACCGAAAATAGTGATAAAATAAAAGAATTGTCAGGATATATGTCTCAAAAATTCTCCCTTTATCCTCTGTTGACAGCTCTTGAAAACATAGAGTTTTTCGGAGGAATTTCCGGCTTGAAAAGAAAGGAAATCAAAGAGATGAAAAACCGGATAAAAAAAATGATTCCAATTGAATTTTTAAAAATAAAGGTTGAGTCTCTTCCACCCGGGATAAAACAAAAGATAGCTCTTTTTGCAGCCCTTATTCCGAATCCGGAAATTTTGTTTTTGGATGAGCCCACATCAGGGGTTGACCCCGAGGTAAGAAGGAACTTCTGGTTTGAAATTTACAAATTAAGAGAATCAGGTAAAACAATATTGGTGAGCACACACAATCTCGATGAAGTGGAATTTGCCGACAGAGTTATAATTTTGCACAAAGGAGAGATAATTTTGGAGGGAGAGCCTGAAGAGCTCTTAATTAAATACAATAAGGAAAATTTTGAAGAAATTTTCAGAGAGGTAATAGTTTAAATGAGAAGATTAAAAGCTGTTATAAAAAAGGAATTTTTACACATTCTCAGAGATCCCAAAAGTCTTACGATTGTTTTTATAATGCCTGTAATTATGGTTTTTATTTACGGATATGCCATATCCTATGATTTGAAAAGGATAGATGCTGCGATAATAGATTATTCCAATTCAAGATATTCAAAAGATTTAATCAAACTTTTTCAAAATAACAAATATTTTAAGTTAATCAATTTAATAGGAGAAAAAAAGCTAATTGAAAAAGCAGAAAAACTCTTGCAAGGGGGAAAAATCAAGGAGATAATAATCATCCCACCTGATTTTTCAAAAAAAATCGCAAAAGGAGAAAAGGGAGAGATAGGTTTAACCATAGATGGAAGTGATGCCAACACCGCAAACATTGTATACCAGTACAGTGAAATGATAATAAAAACTTATACCCTCTCACTTCAAAGAAAATCAGTTCCATACACAGTTAAAACAAAGGTTTACTTTAACCCTGAGCTTAAAAGTTCTTATTTCTTTGTTCCGGGTCTCATTGCCATTCTTCTTCTAATGGTTTCAGCTCTTCTCACCTCTTTAAGTATAGCAAGGGAAAAGGAAACAGGCTCTCTTGAGCTTATCTTTGTATCCCCCCTCAAATCCGTTGAAATAATTATCGGGAAAACAATTCCTTATGTATTTATTGCTCTTTCGGAAGGAGTAATAATTCTCCTGTTTGCCTATTTTTGGTTTAAGATTCCGATACGGGGAAATCTTCTTTCTCTAACCTTTTTCTCACTTTTATACATAATAGCCGGACTTTCTCTCGGGATATTCATATCCACTTCATCCGAAGATCAGAGAACAGCAATGTTAGGCTCTTTGATGCTAACAATGCTACCTTCAATTATGCTTTCGGGTTTTATCTTTCCGATAAAATCCCTGTCAAAGACATTACAAACTTTTACTTACATTATTCCTGCAACATACTATTTGAAAATCATAAGAGGCATGGTGCTTAAAGGAGCCAGTATGAAAAGCTTTGTAACCGAAGGAACTGTTCTTGCCGGAATGAGTATTTTTCTTTTGCTTGTTTCAACAATAAAATTTTCAAAAGAGAGGAGCAAATCAAAATGAGAATTTTTTATCTTATGAAAAAAGAGATAATAGAAATATTAAGACAAAAACAGATGATTTTTATGATAGTGGTCTCACCCATATTTCAACTTATTTTATTCGGGTATATTGCAACAACGGATGTTAAAAACCTACCGGTGGAGATTATAAATATCTCAAACAGTAAGTATGCAGTTGAGATAATAAACAGAATCAAAAGCTCCCCTCTTTTTGTGGTAAAAAAAGTCAGCTCAAGGTATGATAATCCTGTAAAGAATATGAAAGAGGGAAAGATAAGAGCTGCAATACTGTTCAGAAATCCTTTTGATAAAAAAAGAAACCCTCTTGGTTTTCCGGAAATCGAGATTCTGATGGATGGTGTTGATTCAAACTCCTCACTTATCGCAGCCGGCTATTTTAATGGTATAATCAGCAATTATCTTACGGAAATAATGGAGAAAAAAGGAGTAAAGACACCAATAAGAAGCAAATCCCTTATAAGATATAATCCTGAGCTTAAAAGTATAAATTATATGGGGCCTGCAATTGTTGCCATGCTACTTACTGTAATTGCAATTTTCCTCACTTCAAGTTCACTTGTAAGAGAAAAAGAGCAGCAGACTATAGATACTCTTATGATTTCAAGATTAAGTCCCATTGAAATATACCTTGGAAAGGCTCTCCCGATGTTATTAATAGGAATTTTAGAGATGTTCATGGGAGTGGTTTTTGTTGTCTTATGGTTTAGAATCCCGATGAAAGGGAATATGTTTGAACTTTTGTTTGCTTCAATGATCTATCTTACGGCAATTTTATCAATTGCCCTTTTAATTTCAACTTTCACTAAAACACAGCAGGAATCCATGTTTTTTGCATGGTTTTCAATGATAACATTTATACTGCTTTCCGGCCTTTACACCCCTATAGAAAACATCCCGATAGGATTAAGATGGATAACATATATTAATCCCCTTCAATATTTGATGAAAATAATAAGAGAAATATTTTTAAAGGGTAATGGTATGGAGTTTTTCTACAAAGACCTTCTTGTCCTTTTTGCAATGGGAGCTATTACACTGACTATTTCATTATCAATATTTAAAAGATCAGTATCAAAGTAAAGAAAAAAATTAAGCATATCCCTTTTCAAAAAACAAATTAAAAAAACCATAAAAATCAGATTAACTTTTAATACCTTTTATCGTATAATTTTTATTAAGGAATTTATACAAAAGGAGGTATTATGAAAAAAAAGCGCAAACCGATTCTTGCTGCTTTATTTATCTTTTTATTTGTAATCACTTTAACCAATCTTTTCTCAACGGTTAAAATCACAACCCCAAAAGAATACTTCGGATTTATGCCCGGAGCTGACAGAATGCTTTTGGATTATGAGCAACTTATAGGATATCTGAAAAAAATTGAAAAGCAAACGGATAAGCTCAAATTGGTAAAAATCGGAGAAAGTCCTATGGGAAAGCCCATGTATATTGCTTTCATTTCTTCAAAAGAAAACCTGGACAGACTTTATGAGTTAAAAAAAATCAACAAGGAGCTTGCTTTAAACCCGAATCTTTCTCCTTCCGAACTAAAAACATTTGTACAAAATGGTAGGGTTTTTGTTTTAGGAACACTCTCAATGCACTCAGGAGAAGTTGGCCCTTCGCAGGCTGCTCCCTTGATAGTTTACAAATTAATCACTTCGACAGAGCCAAAAACACTAAATATTCTAAAAAATGTTGTTTATGCAATGGTACCATGTCATAATCCGGATGGCATGGATATGGTGGTAAATCACTACAGAAAATACAAAGGGACAAAATATGAAGGCTCTTCAATGCCCGGCGTTTATCACAAATATGTAGGTCATGATAATAACAGAGACTTTGTCTCTTTAACACAAAAAGATACAAAGGCTATTGCAAGAATCTCAAACAAGGATTGGTTCCCTCAGGTAATGGTGGAAAAACATCAAATGGGCTCCACAACTGCAAGATACTTTGTTCCACCCTTCCATGATCCAATAGCTGAAAATGTTGATGCGGGTATCTGGGATTGGATAGGAGTATTCGGCTCAAATCTATTAAAAGATATGACGAAGGATGGATGTGCAGGTGTATCCCAGCACTATCTTTTCGACGATTATTGGCCAGGCTCAACAGAAACACCTCTCTGGAAAAATGTCATCTCAATGCTTACGGAAGCTGCAAGTGCTAAATATGCAACACCTATTTATGTGGAACCGACCGAGCTTAATGCCCACGGGAAAGGCCTTTCTGAGTACAAAAAAAGCGTAAATATGCCTCTCCCCTGGAAGGGAGGATGGTGGAGATTATCAGATATAGTTAAATATGAGATCTCTTCCACATATTCCATCCTTAATACTGCAGCTCTTCATAAAGAAGAAATACTAAAATTTAGAAACCATATGTGCAAAAAGGAAGTGAATTTAGGCAAAACAACCCCTCCCTATTACTACATCATTCCCAAAAAACAGCATGATTTAAGTGAATTTGTAAATTTGATTAATCTCTTGGACGAGCATGGAGTGAATGTTTATAAATTAAGTAAAGATATTGTTTATAAAAATAAAATTTATGAAAAAGGCGACATCGTGGTACCGTTAGCGCAACCATTCAGAGCATTTATAAAAGAGGTTATGGAAAAGCAGAATTATCCCGTAAGACACTATACTCCCGGAGGAGAAATTATAAAACCTTATGATATAACCTCCTGGTCTCTTCCTCTTCACAGAGGGGTAAAATCATATGAAATTAATTACAAAATTCCTGAGCTTGAAAAATCAATTATTCGAGTAAAAATACCATTTACATTAAAAACAGTAATACCTCAAAACTATAAACTTGCTCTTTTCCCGGTAAATAACAACGAAAGTTTTAAGGCAATGTTTCTCGCCAAAAAGATGGGATTAAAAGTTCTCAGGTTAAGCAAGTGTCTTAAGATTGATGATAAACATTTTTGTAAAGGAAGTTTTATAATAAAAGCTCCTGTATCAAAACTCCAAACAATTCTGAAAGAATTAAAAGTTTCTCCGGTCTTTATTGATAAAGATATTAAATATTCAGCTTCGGAAGTAAAGCTTCCGAGAATTGCTCTTGTTGAAACATTCTTCCATGACATGGATGCAGGATGGACAAGGTTTATCTTTGACACATACCATATTCCTTATAAAGTATTACATCCGGGAGATTTTGCAAAAACCGACCTTGAAAAAGAATTTGATATGATTATATTCCCCGATGCGAATAGTCAAATTCTTTTATCCGGTAAATACGGGGGAGAAGGACATTATTTCATACCAAGCTATCCTCCCCAATACACAAGAGGCATTGGGAAAAAGGGACTTTCAAAAATAGCAAAATTCATAAATGATGGCGGAACAGTTCTTTCATGGGGGCAGTCAACAAAACTCTTTATGTCAACTCTGAGTTTTAAAGATAAAAAGGGAAATATTGAAATGTTCAACCTTCCGATCTCTGACATTTCTCAGAGATTGAGAAAATCAGGACTATATTGTCCCGGTTCTCTTGTAAAAATCAAATTTATAAAAGACACACCTTTGACTTATGGAATGGAGCAGGAAATAGGGGTCTTTTTCAGAGGTAGACCTGTTTTTGCCACAAGAATACCAAACTTTGACATGGACAGAAAAGTAATCGCAGCATTTCCTGAAAATGGTAATTTGCTTATGAGCGGATATTGTGAAAACTGTAAATTACTCAACAATAAAGCAATATTTGTCTGGCTAAAAAAGAACAGGGGACAGCTTATCTTGTTAGGATTTAATCCGCAATTCAGAGCATCCACTCCTGTCTCCTATAAATTAATATTCAACTCAATATTAATGGCAAAATAGAATAAAAGAGGGGATTTGCTTGAAGCAAATCCCCTCTGATACTATAATTAATACATGTCCTATCTGGAAATAAGAGAGATTGAAAAGAGTTATATAAAGACACCTGTTTTAAAAAACATATCCTTTTCAATTCCTGAAAAATCAATTACAGGAATAATAGGGCCCAATGGCGCTGGAAAATCAACTCTCTTTAGAGTAATTGCAGGATTTGAGTTCCCGGATAAAGGAGAAGTAATAATAAATCAAAAAGTATTAAAAAATTTTAATGAGAGAAAAAGATACATTTCATTTATGCCTGAAGAATTAAAACTTTATCCTGAATACTATGTGGTGGAATTTTTGAGATTTTTTAACAGAGCAAACGGATTTACCGATAATGAACTTTTGGAGGCTTTATCATTAAAGAGTGTTTTTCATAAAAAAATTAAACATCTTTCAAAAGGATGGCATCAGAGGTTAAAACTCTACACTGCTCTATCAACCAAAAAACCATTTATTATCCTTGATGAGCCTTTTGACGGATTTGATCCGCTACAAATGAAAGGAATAATAGAGATAATAAAAAAGAGGAATGAACTTGGATTCTCTTTTATACTTTCAATTCACCAATTGGCTGATGCTCAGAAGATATGCAATTATTACATATTAATAGACAATGGCTCAATTGTAACAATGGGTAATTTAGCGGAACTGAAGGAAAGGTACAATTGTGAACAGGATGATCTTGAAACTATTTTTTTAAGGGCACTGGAAAAATGAAAGGATTGCTTGTGTTAAAAGAAACTAAAGATATTTTCAAAAACAAAAGTCTTTTAATTTACTTTATTATTCTATTCGCCGTTATTGTTTATAGTTTTTATTCGGCGGTTGACCTTTACTCAAAAGCAAGTATTGCGGCAATTAACAATCCTCTTTATGCTGCAGGATTTGAACCGGTCCCAGGAGTCTTTGTCCCGACTTTCGGAGGCCTTTTTATTGTGTTTTCCCTGATTGCTCCGTTTATTCTAATAAGATTAATAGGAGATGAAAAAACTAACAATACTATCTACCTTCTATCTCAGCTTCCTTTTTCATTAAAGGAAATTTTTGTTTCAAAACTATCAGCAGGTCTTATCTTTATATTTACATCTCTTGCTGCATTTTTACCAACCTATGCTATCTGGAGCTATCTTGGAGGACACATCCCCTGGAAAGAGATTGTTTTGCTAAACTCTGGTTATTTTTTATACGGGCTTTTTATCCTCTCAGTATCCTTTCTTGCCTCTGTTTTATTCAGGACAAATGCGCAGGCTTCCATCTTTGCTCTCTCATTAATCATTCTTTCTTGGTTTCTTGATTTTGGAAAAGAGATGCATATCTTTTCTTTTTTAAATAAAATATCAGAATGGACAGTTACAAAACAGCTCAAAGAATTTGAGGAGGGAATTTTTTCCTTTCAAGCAATAATGTACTTTTTTCTTCTAAGTGTCTTTTTTTTCATCATAGCTTTCCTGTTTTTTGATTTTAATATTAGAAAAAAGGCTATTTCAGTTTTTATAACAGTATTATTATTTATCCCTCTTTTTATCTTAAATGCGAATTTTCAATATAAAAAAGACATAAGCGAAAGTGGAAAGAATTCATTTTCTCCGAGCCAGATAGAATTTTTAAAAAAGCTTCCGGCTATAAAAATTAAGGTTTTTCTTGAGCCCACAGACAGTAGATTCAGAGATTATGCAAATGATTTTTTAAAAAAGCTTAAAATGGTTAAAACAGATGTAAAACTTGAATTTGCAGAAGGGAAGGAGTTAAAAGATAATTACGGTTTGTTCAGGTATAAAATTAATGGACACACAGATCAAACATATTCAAACAGTTCCCATGAAATATTTATGGTTTTGCAAAATCTTTCCGGAATTAAGATAGAAAAGACAAATGACAGAAAGCAATTCAAAGGATATCCTCTATTTGTAAAAAAAAGGTGGAGTTTAATTATTATAGTTATTTATTTTTTTGTTTTTCCGGTAATAATTCTCTTATATCAAATAAAAAAACCAAGGAGAGGAAAAGATGAAGCTTAAAACTTTCTTTATTTTGATTATGGTATTCGCACTTTTAGGAGCTACGACAACTCCTTTGAAAAAACTGTTTTTTAATTTTGACAATCAAATTGTAGGAGCGGAGGCCAAAGGATTTTCTTCTTTTGTAGGTAAGTGGCACATTGATAAGGATGGAGAAAATATTGTCTATGCGGTTGACGGGAGAAAGTGGGAGCAGGGACTTTTATCAGAGGGAATAATAAGCAAAGCAAAGGGTTTATACGGAGAAAGATATGCCGAATTTCTGGATAATCTTGAAGCATACAAATATTTTCCTCTTTCAATTTGTACTGAAATTAAAAATTTTAAAGATGGAATAATAAAGGTAAGATTTAAAGGAATAAGCGGAAGAATTGATCAGGCAGCCGGAATAGCATTTAATATAAAAAAGAATGGGGATTATCTTGTCGTAAGGGCGAATCCTCTTGAAAACAATATGGTACTATTTAAAATGGAAAAGGGTAAAAGGAGAGCTGTCCAGTGGATAAGAGGAGCGAGAACACCTTCGAGGGTCTGGCACAGACTTAAAGTCGTAATAAAGGGGAGAAAAATAAAAGGCTTTTTAAATGGTAAACTTTACATAAACTATAACTGGAAAGAACCCATCAATGGTAAAATAGGACTCTGGTCAAAGGCAGACAGTTATGTTTTCTTTGATGATTTTGAGATAATAAAGGAAAAATAGAAACCCCTTTTAAACTGTATAATATTTATGGCACTTGATAAATTTTTATTACAAAGAGAGAATTTTCTCATTGTTAAAAGCCTAACAATTATATGAAACTATAAAACGGAACACTTTTTGAAATATACTTTCTACATTCTTTTTAATGGAGGTTTTCAGATGAAGAAAATTTATATTCTCATAAGTCTTCTTTTATTAACACTAACATTTCTCTTTCCTCAGAAAAAAATTTATAAATATAAAGTGGAAGTTGAAAACAAAACAGTTTATGCAAGGGTTTTTAATAATGGAAAGCTTGTGGACAATCTTACAAAGGATGATTTTATTCTCTATGAAAATGGTAAAAGAGTCGAAATCAATGGTGTTGACATTATAAGGAAGACCTTTGGTGAGGAAGAGGTTAATTGGGAAGCTAAAAAGCATGAAAAGTACAAACCGAGATTTTTTATTTTAACATTTAAAATCATAGATTATGGAGATTATCTTGACAAAGGTATAGATTATCTTTTTGACAATATCATAAGAAAGGATGATAAATTGATGTTTCTCAGTGAACACAATTATTTTGTGGAAGATAATATAAAAGATAAGGAAAAGATAAAAAAGAAAATAAAGAAGATTCTTAGAAGAGAGAGTATTCTTGCAAGAATGAAATTAAACAGAATAATTTCACAATTAAAAACCCTGACATCCACGATAAGTGATATAAGCCTGTCTTTACGAAATACCGCTTTTTCCACCGGAACACAATCAGCTATGGAGATGGACAAATTGGAAAGAACAATACAAAGATTTTTAAGCTTCTTAAGAGAATATAGAAACAGATACCTTACACCTGAAATTGATAGATTCTATTATTTCTCAGAATACATAAAAGGAGTAAAGCTTAAAAAATGGGTTATAAACTTTTACCAATTTGAAAAAATCCCCATTCCCACTGCAATAAGGGATTTTCTTGAGAAATTTATCGGAGGCAATGCAGAAAATCGTTACAGCTGGGCAACTGTAGAGGTTAAATCAGTGGAAATAAAACAGGAACTTGAAAAGGAATTAAACCAACCGGGAGATTTTCCGGCTGATGAGGTTTCAAGACTCTTTTACAAAGGGGATACTACTTTTTATACGATACTTTTAAACAAACCAAGAGAAACGGGAGATAATAATTTTTATTATAAAGATATATACTCTGACCTTGAAAAAACATTGAAAGAGATTTCAACTTCAACCGGAGGAGAAGTTATATTATCAAATAACATAGTTGAAGCTGTAAATAAGTTTAAAAAGAAAAAAGATATTATTTATCTAATAAACTACACTCCTTCAGTTAATAATCCCAGAATAAAAATCAAAATGAAAAATCCCAAATATAAAGTAAAGTATGATCCCGATCAATTTTCGGATTTTATTGAAAGATACCTTGAAAAAAAGAGAAGAGAGAATCCGGAAATAATAATTGACACTTTTAAATTTTTAAACAATTCTCTCAGGTTTTCAATAACTGATTTTAAAATGGAAAAAGATGGAAAGGAAAAGACAGGAAAACTTTTGGTTTCTTTAAAAATCACAGACGAAAACGGCAAATTAGCCTATAATGCTCAAAAAACAATGAAAACAAAAAATAATTCTGTCAAAATAAATATAGGCCTGGGAAATATATTAAAAAAAGGGATATATTATCTTTACCTTGATGTTTATGATCTTTTAACAAAAAAGATGGCAAGCAGATTTGAGATTATTGAGATTAAATAAGATTTGAGATGAAAAAACTATATTTAGCTCTTATCTTTTTCTTCTCATTAATTTACACATTCCCACAAAACAAAATCTTCAGATATAAGATAGAAGTTAAAAACAAAACCGTTTATGCAAGAGTTTTTTGCAATGGAGACCTTGTGGACAATCTTACAAAGGATGATTTTATTTTATATGAAAATGGGAAAAGGCGAAAAATTGAATCGGTTGAGATAATAAGAAAAACACTTGGAGAAGAAAATATTACCTTTAATATTAAAACTCATAACTCTTATGAACCGAGATACTTTGTGCTAACCTTTGACATTCTGGATTATGGGCCATATCTTGAAAAGGGAATTAACTATTTATTTGAAAAAATTCTGAGAAAGTCAGATAAGCTTATGTTTATGAGTAAGAATTATTTTTTTACGGAAGATAATTTGAGCAGCAAAGACAAAATCAAGAAAAAGATGCTAAATATTTTAAAAAGGGAAAGTATTCTTGCAAGAATGGAGCTTAACAGTGTGTTCTCTCAAATAAGATCAATCAAAAGTGCAATCAAAGAGTATTTTGCTTCCCAGAGATGGAGAAATCCGGAATTCTTCGATCCAAGAGAAATTCAAATGATTAAGGATAAGACTTTAATGTTTTTAAGATGGTATAAAAAAAGATACCTGATCCCCGACATAGACAAATTTTATTATTTTGCGCAATATCTTAATAAGATAAGGATGAAAAAATGGGTATTGAATTTTTATCAGATAAAAAAAATTCCCATTCCGAAAGAGATTGTGGATTTTTGGAATAAAGAAGGCTCCAAATGGGCTTTTGATCCTTTGCAAAGCGAATTCGATATACCACATGATTTCCCTTCGGAGGAGATAAAAAAACTTTTCTATAAAGTTGATACAACTTTTTATACTTTTCTTTTGACAAAAGATAGGGAAACACTTGACAAGGATTATGTGTTTAAAAATGTATACACTGATCTTGAAAAAACATTGAAAGAAATAACTTTTTCCACCGGTGGTGATGTTAATCTGTCAAATAACATAGAAGAATCCTTTAGAAAATTTAAAAGAAAAAAAGATATCATATATTTGATTAATTATCCTCCCTCAGTTAATAATCCCAAGATAAAAATTAAGATGAAAAACTCAAAATACAAAGTTAAATATGATCCCAATCAATTCTCTGATTACATAAAAAATTATATAAAAAAGAAAAAGAGAGAAAATCCTGAAATAGAAATAAAAGCTTTTAAATTCAAGGAAAACACAATCTCTTTTAGAATCACAAATTTCAAAACTCAAAAGGGAAAAGGGGGAATATACGGAAAAGTCATAATTTTCTTAAAAATAACAGATACAAATGGAAATACTGTTTTAAATGAAAGGAAAAATCTTATTTTCTCCAGAAAAAGTGGAAAAATTAAAATAAAACTCAATAATATAAAAGCCGGAATTTATCATCTTTATCTTGATTCCTTTGATCTTTTAACAAAAAAGATGGCAAGCAGGTTTGAGATTATTGAGATAAAATAATTAAGCGGAAAGCTCTTTCAGTTTTTCATAAACAGCATTAACATGTCCTGCGACTTTAACTTTTGTCCAGATATAGGCAATTTTGCCATCTGGAGAAATCAAATATGTGCTTCTGACAACTCCATAGTATTCTCTTCCATACATCTTTTTAAGCTGCCATGCTCCATATGTTTCAAGCACATTATGTTCGGGATCACTTAAAAGGGTTATTTTAAGCTCCTTTTTCTCAATAAAGTTTCTATGACTTTTTGTTGAATCAGGGCTTACTCCTAAAATCACAGCATTCAATTTTTCAAAATCTTCCTTTCTCTCTGTAAAACCTATAGCCTCTTTTGTACATCCGGATGTATTATCTTTCGGATAAAAGTAAAGAACAATCCATTTCCCTTTGAAATTTTCCAAACAAATATCTTCATCATTCTGATTTTTCAGACAAAATTCGGGAGCTTTATCTCCGATTTCCAATTTTTTCTTCATCTTTTCCCTCCTAATAAATTAGCTCGCATCCGTCAAGAATAATTTCACCCTCTTTTATAACATACTTCAAATAATTTTTCGAAGGTTCGTAAAAAATATTTATATAGGAGTCTGTGTCAAAAATAATAAGATCCATCTTCTTTCCGGGAACAAGGGAACCAACTTCTTTGTCCATTCCTATTGCATAGGCAGCATTAATGGTAGCTGAAGTTATTGCTTCCTCAATTGAAAAACCTTCCAGAAAAACCGCGAGCTTCATTATGAAAAGCATATTGTTAATATGGGAACTTCCCGGATTATAGTCAGAGCCAAGAGCAACAATAACTCCCCTTTCAATCATCTCTCTAACAGGTGGCTTTTTGTCTTCTCTTAAAAAGAAATATACTCCGGGCAAAATAACGGCAGCTGTACCACTCTTTGAAAGGGCCTCTATTCCTGTTTTGGAAATTCTGACCAAATGCTCTGCGGATCTCGCTCCATATTCTGCCGCAAGTTCGGCCCCCCCAAGATTTGTAAATTCATCTGCATGAAGTTTGAGCTCAAAACCATTTTCTTTTGCTGCTTTCAGCATTTTTTCAGTTTCTTCCCTATTGTAAACTCCATCTTCAATAAAAGCATCAAAAAACTTGGCAAGGTTTCTCTTTTTTATCTCAGGGATAAACTCATTGATAAGTTTTTCAAGATATTCCTCTTTCCCTGTATCAGGTGGAACATCATGGCCACCAAGATAGGTGGGAATTATGTCAAGAGGATGAAGCTCATTTAAAGTTTTTATGGCTTCGAGCTGTTTTATTTCTGTTTCAAGATCAAGACCATATCCGCTCTTTGCCTCAATCGTAGTAGCTCCACCCTTCACCGATTCATCAAGCCTCTTCTGTGATATCTTTATAAGCTCACTCAGAGGAATTTCTCTTGTAGCTCTTACGGTTGATTTAATTCCCATCCCCCTTTTTTGAAGCTCCATATATGGCACACCATCAAGTTTCATTTTAAATTCTTCGGACCTATCCCCACCAAAGGGAAGATGGGTATGGGAATCAACAAGGCCGGGCATACATACTTTTCCGGTGGCATCTATTATTTTTGCATTTTCATCAATTTCATAATCTTTAAGCATATCTTCGTTACCAATAAAAACTATCTTTCCTCCGTAGGATCCAATAAAACCATCTTTTATGATTTTAAGATCTTTCATATCCTCTCCCCTTCTGGGGGAATCCCCGAAAAGAGTAATTAATTGAGAGCAATTTTTAACCAGAAAATCTATTTTCATACCTTTCTCCTCCTTCTTTAAAAAGGTTAACATACGAAATATTAAAAATCAAGAATTTAGCTCCTCAATTCCCTTCTTAAAAATTTATCTTTTACAGAAATACTTTATTAAACTAACCTACCCTTTCAATAATATGTAAAGATTTGTTTGCCCATAATCAAAGGAAAGAATAAAAAGCCAGAATTCTCCGATTTTTATTTAAAAATTATAAAAAAGAAGGCGGAGAATAATTCCGCCTTCTTATTTTCTCGAATTCCTTAATTCAACCAAAAAAAGCGCAAATGGGCGGTACAAGATATGAGCAAATTTTGTGAAAGGGAAGGATACAATCAGCTCAAATACCACCAATATATGAAAAGCAAAAGTAAAATAATATACTTTAAAAAGGGAAGACCATCTTAAAATGTCAAGAGCAAAACCTGAAAGGATAGCAAGGAAAACAAGAAGTATAAACATCCAATCAGTATGATGGGAAAACTTTGCATAGCTTCCCTTCTTTTTTGCCCTTATTATCATAAAATATAATGTCCCGTAGAGTGCCGGTAATCCTGAAATCAGCCCCAATATTTTAGGTATGATTCTTATTCCTTCACTATGAGGAGCAAAAAAATCCATCATCATAATTGTTATAGTCGCAATAAAAAGACCAATAAATCCCCATACAAGCAAAAGATGGGCAAAATATCTACTCTTATCCTCACATTTTTCGAATCTCTCCTGAAAAAAAACCTCCCTGAAAAGAACTGTAAAAAATGTTTTAAAATAGTTCCCGCTCTTATTACTGCTTTCGGATTTAAAATTGGTGCTTTTCAACATAATGTAAAGTTGTGAAAAAACAATCACAAGTAAAAATACAAAAGCAATTATTCCAGCATAGTGAAGTAAGTCAAGACTGAATAATGAGAGAGGTTTTATCTCCTCCATATCCGGATTACCCTTAAAATAAAAAATTCCTGCAACTCCTATTAATGTTAATATCAACCAAACAAAGAATGAATGAAAACTCTTATAAAAAAAGTCTCCTATCTTGCCTACAGAGAATTTTCTTATCTGATACCTTCTCAATGCCATCATTAAGCCCCCGGGGTCCGCATCTCTCGGGCAGGTGTCAGTGCATTCACCACAATAGTAGCAAAGCCAGGGATCTACAGAGGAATCAATTCTCTCTTCAAGACCAAGAATTGCCGCTCTTATCATTCTTCTTGGAAAGGAATTGTTTTCTGTTGAAAGGGGACATATTGCAGTACAGTTTCCACAATTATAACAGGCATTTATATCAAAACTACCGTAACTTCTTAGCTTTTCAATGAACGCGGAGTTTATTCTTACCATTATTTCCTCCCTTTAAGTTCATAATAATAGTAATCATCATCCGATACTTCCCCTGTTTCTTCAATATAACCGTATTTCCTGCATGTCATTACATTATAAGTAACATCAGCAAGCGGAAGTCCCATAATTTCCGCAATCTGAGGTATAGTCTTCGGCCCTGAAGAAAGAGCCTTTGCAATTGCTTTTCTTATCTTCATAAATTCCCTCGTCTCTTCAACCTTCTCCTCTGAAACCTTATGTTTTTTCTTGATGTATTTTAAAGTTTTCTCCTTATCCCAGCTCATTATCTCACCTCCTCTAACATACCATCAATCATTCCAATAATTTCTTTGTTAGTATAACCTTTAATCTCAATTGCCCTTGATTCGCAAACAGGCACACATGAGCCACAACCTTTACAGAGGGCTTCATTAACAACTGCAATTTCTTTTCCATCCTGATTTTCCTTTTCTATAGCATCATAAAGGCATACCTCCGCACAATCTCCACACCATTTACATCTTTCGCTATCCACAAAAGCAACAATAGGCTCCAATTTAAGGGTACCGCTTGAAAGTAATGAGTAAGTCTTAGCTGCGGCTGAGAGAGATGAAAGAATACTCTCAGTAAGATTTTTCGGTCCCTGACCTGTTCCTGCAATAAAGACACCATCAATTACAGTTTCAACAGGTCTTAATTTCGGATGAATTTCATTGAAAAAATTATCTCTTCCCACAGGAACTTTAAAAATTCTCTCTATTTCACTGTTTTTTCTCGGGATCATTCCTGTAACAAGAACAACAAGATCCGGTTCAATCTCTATCTCCTCTCTCTCGGTAAGAAGGTCTTTAACTTTAACTATTGCTCTGTTATTTAAATCTTCAACAACAGGAGGCTCATTTTCATCAAATTTTAGATATATATCCCCCTGCTTACAGGAATCCCTGTAAAGGATTTCCTGTTTCCCGTAAGTCCTTATATCCCTGAATAGATGATAACTTCTTATATAAGGATACTTTTTTTTCAACAGAAGAGATGTGTGAATGGCAGCAGTGCAACAATACCTTGAACAGTATTTGTTTTCACCACTTTTCTGCCTGCTTCCCACACAATAAATAAAAGCTATCTCTTTCACCTCTTTGCCTTTCCATTTTAAATTCCCATTACTTAGCTCCATAATTCTTCTTAATTGCTGCAGAGTAATGACTTTATCATTTTTCTTATATCCATATTCACCTTCAGATGGCTCGTAAGGGGAAAAACCGGTTGTTAAAATCACAGCTCCTACCTTAAGAGCAAGCTTTTCCTCTTTTTGATTAAAATCAAAAGCATCGGGACAGAGTTTTTCGCATAATCCACACTTAGTACAATTTTCAAAATCAACGGCGGGCAAATCAGGGTAAGCATTTTTGTAAAATTTATAAATAGCTTTTCTTTTAGTTAATCCAAAGTTAAATTCATCATCAACTTCAACAGGACATCCTTCCTCAATTTTTTCAAATTCATTACACTCAATCCCACTTTTTACATAACGAGGCTTTATTTTTACTTCCAGATTAAAATTTCCTACACATCCTGAAAATGATTCAACTTCAGTCCCTGTAAAAATCTTAATATTATTCCTTTTAATTATTTCATTATAAAGTTTCTCAATTAAAATATCGCCCCTTTCATTTGTTTCGAAAAGCTCACCCCATTGTGGTATTCTTCCACCCAGAAAGTGCTCTTTTTCTATCAGGTAAACCTCCAAACCTGTATCAGCAAGTTCAATAGCAGCTCTCATACCGGATGCTCCTCCTCCTATAACTGCAACACTATCCGTTACCGAAATTTCATTTGGCAAAAGAGGTTGTGCTTCCCTTAATCTTCTTATACCAGCTCTTACAAGGCGAATAGCTTTTTCTGTTGCCTCTTCAGGTTTATCAGAGTGTGCCCATGAATCCTGTTCCCTGATATTCACCTGAACATACTCATAAGGATTAAGGCCAGCTCTTTCGGCAACACTCCTGAAAGTATGAAGGTGAAGTTTTGGAGAGCAGGAAGCCACTACAATTCCATCAAGTTTGTTTTCAATAATATCGGAAATCATCTCTTTCTGGCTTGAATCAGAGCAGGCAAAAACAGTTGTCTTGGCAAGAACAACTCCATCTTCATCTTTTACAGAATCTTTCACTTTATTAACATTAACATAATCGGAGATATTTCCTCCGCAGTAACAAATATACACTCCTATTCTCTCTTTCATTTCAAACTCCTGATATAAGCTGCGACTTCAGCGGAAGCTGCCCCGGCAGAAAGTATGGAATCCGGAATATCCTTTGGCCCTGTTGCGGTCCCGGCTGCAAAAACTCCCTTCAAATTGGTCTTAGCCGGGCTTAAGAGGGCATCAGCTTGCTTTACATAATTATACTCATCAAGCTCAAGATCCTCGTATTTGAAAATAGAAGTTATTCCAGTATTAGCAAGCATTCCAACAGAAAGAACAACAAGATCATGCTCTGCCTCTTTAACTCCACCGGAACCTTCCATATCTTCATACCTTACAATAAGATTTCCTGTTTCCTTTATTTCTTCAATCTTTGCGACCTTTCCTTTAACAAACTGGACTCCCATATCCTTTGCCTGTTGATAAAATTCCTCAAATCCCTTTCCGAAAGCCCTTATATCAATATAATAAATAGTAATATCCGCGAGCGGTAATGCACCCATTAAAAGCTGAGCCTGTTTAATCGAATACATACAGCAGATTTGAGAACAAATGGGGTTTCCGACAGATACATCTCTTGAGCCTGTGCAAAGAACATAGGCAATATTTTCAGGGATTTTGCCATCAAGTGGTCTTACAACAGCATTATACGGTCTTGTCGGGGATAGCAATCTGTCCATTTCCATTGCATCCATAACATTGGGAAACTTCCCGAATCCGTATTGAGGTTTTCTCCTTGCAGGGAAAAGATTAAAACCTGTTGCCAGTACCACTGCCTTCACTTTTAAGGTATAACACTCGGGTTCCTGAGTAAAATCAATTGCATTTGCCGGACATACTCTCTCACAAACTCCGCAAAGGATACAATTTTCTATGTCAATTACTGCTGTTTTAGGAATAGCTGTACTAAATGGGATATAAACAGCTCTTCTTCCTACCAATCCAAAATTAAATTGATCTTCAACATTTACCGGACAGTTTGCTTCACACTCCTGGCATCCCGTACAAAGGTCTTCCCTTACATACTTTGGCTTTTTTAATATCTTAACCTTAAACTTTTTATCAATTCTTTCTATACTTGTTACCTCACTATAACTGAGGACTTCAATATTTTCATGACGCATTGTCTCTGACATCTTAGGAGTAGCAATACAACTGGCGCAATCAAGTGTGGGAAAGACTTTGCTCAAAAGAATCATCTTCCCTCCGATTGAAGGCTCCTTTTCAATCATGATTACTTTAAAACCCATGTCAGCGAGATTCAGAGCTGTCTCCTGCCCGGCAATTCCTCCTCCTATAACAAGCACATCATATTCAAGATGAAACATTTTTTCCTCCTGACTCATTCGTGTTTTCTTTTAATTTTTTTAGAGCTTCGGAAAATTTTTTCATATGATTCACAAAAGATTCAGCACAAACGGAGCACACAGCTGCCATTTTAATTCTTGAAGGGTCAATTCCCATCTCTTTCGCTCTTTCCTGAGATGAAAGAACAATTCTTGCTGTTAGTTGAGAACAATCTTCCCTGTAAGGACAATCAGAACCATCAGCTGCAATAAAAACTCCGTCAAAACCTTTTTTTAAAGCATAAATTATCCAATCCGGATTTATTCCGCTTGAGCATGGAACAGTAATTGTATAAACCGTGGGTGGATAATGCATTTTCAAAAGACCCGCAAGATCTATTCCCGGATCAGAGATACTGTTTGTAGAAAAAACAAGGATTTTGGGGGGAAGCCCCCCCTCCTTTCTCTCCCTCATTTCATTTTTTTCATAAAAATTCTCCAGTATCCAGCTTCCTCTATTATTCCCAAAAATTCATGACCCATTTTATTCGCCCATTTGGGAATATCCTTTGTTGTTCCCTCATCAGAGGATAAAACTTCCATAACACCACCAACGGGGACTTCGGCGAGAGCCCTTTTTGCAGCAAGAAGAGGGCCAGGACATGCAGTTCCTCTTGCATCAACTGTTTTTGCTACTTCCAAAGTTTTTAATTCTTCCTGACTTAACATATTATTCCTCCTTATATAAATTTTGTTATTAAAATCTTTTTGTTGAAAAAAATTAAATAAAAAGACTTATATCAGCCTCTTCAGCCGCTGAGATATATTCACCAATTCCTACAATATCATCCGCAATATCAACAAAATCCTCTAACTTTTCTCCTCCCCAGATCTTTCCGGCAAGTCCGCAGATATGAATTTTCACATTTGTAAGCTCCTTGGCCTGCTTAAAAAAATCAATCCATTTCGGGACTTTTAATCTTTGAAGGGATGCAAAGAATTCCTCCTTTTTGTCCTGAAGTTCAGCCATGTGAGTATTGGTGTCAACATTCTCTTTCTTAAAAGCATATGCTCCCATAAGAAGCACATAAACATCAATTTCATAATCCTGTGCAGCAGCTCCGCTCAACACCACACCGGCTGCCGTTAGTTTGTCAACACTACCAGAAAAGATAGCCATAACCATTTTTTTTGCCATAATAATCCTCCTTAAAAATTTTTTTATTAATAGTTATAAGAATAACTATTAATATAATATTATTTGATATTTTTCTAACAAAATAATTAATTCTTGACGAGAAGTTTTTAAAAAGCTTTGTTGATAGTATTTTATTACTGGTCTTACAATGTTTTTTAAAAATCAAATATTCACAACAATCCTTTTCCTTCACACCCATAGTAGTATAATTTAACTCATTTTTTTTTATTTGTCAATATTTTAACAAAAAAATATTTTAAAAATTCTCTAAAATCAAACCTTGACTTAATCAAAAAACTCATTTATATTTTCTTAATGAATGGGTATAAGAGCTTAAAAATAGTGGATAAAAAAGAATGGGGGGATAATTATTTTTCTCTCTTTTTAAAAGATAAAGAAATAAGTGAGATTGTTTTTCCCGGAAATTTTTTTATGGTGAAAATTCCATATTTTGAAAGTGGGGCTATTCTTCCCCGCCCCTTTTCAATAGCAAGAGTTTTTAAAGAAGAAAATGTATTTGAGTTATTTTTTCAGGTGGTAGGAAAAGGAACGGAAGTATTTTCAAAACTTAAAGAAGGGGATTATCTTGAAATTTTAGGCCCACTGGGGAATAAATTTCCAATAAAAACAGAAAAAAAAATAATAATGGTTGCCGGAGGAAGGGGGATATCTCCTTTTCTTTATCTTTCCGAAATATTAAAAAGAGAAAAAAAAGATTTCCTTTTAATTTACGGAGGGAAAAGCGAAAAAGACATAAAGTTCAGACACTATCTTTCATCATATAATACTCTTTTTATAACAGAAGATGGTAGTTATGGTGAAAAGGGATTAGTTACTGATTTTTTACCCAAAGGCGCTTTTACGGTTTTTTCTTGCGGGCCGGAGATAATGATGGAAAAGGTTTATGAATTTTACAAAAAAACAAACTCCGAAGTTTTTGTATCACTTGAAGAGAGGATGGCATGCGGAACAGGTGTGTGTTATGGATGCGCAAAAAAGATAAGAAGAGGAGATAAGATAGAAATGGTGAGAGTTTGTCAGGAAGGCCCTGTCTTTAATGCAAAAGAGGTGGTTTGGGATGAGTGAAATAGATTTAACCACAAAAATAGGAAATCTTGCACTTAAAAACCCCATAATTCTTGCATCAGGCACAGCAGGTTATGGATACGAACTTGAAAAATACATCAATTTCAATGAAATCGGAGGCTTTGTTTCAAAGGGAATATATTTTGACCCGAGAAAAGGTAATGATTCACCGAGGATTTATGAGACACCTTGTGGTATGCTCAATGCAATTGGTCTTCAGGGAATAGGAGTAAAAAGATTCAGAGATGAAATTATCCCTTTCTGGGAAAAATATGATACTGTTTTCGGAGTTAATGTAGCAGGTGAGACAGAGGATGAGTATGTGAAAGTTGTGGAATACCTTGAAAGGGAAAAAAGAGTTGATTTTTTTGAGATAAATTTATCCTGTCCCAATGTTCATGAAGGGGGAAAATCTCCGTCATGGGATTCTCAAAAAACCTTTTCAATAATCAAAGAAATAAAAAAGATTAGCAAAAAGCATATTATGGCAAAACTATCTCCGAATGTAACTTATATAGAGGAAATTGCTAAAGCGGCCGAAGAGGCGGGAGCGGATAGTATCAGCCTTGTGAATACCTTTGTTGGGATGGCTGTGGATATAAAAACAAAAAAACCTCAGATAAAAAATGTTTTCGGTGGGGTTTCGGGACCTGCTATAAAACCAATGGCGCTTGCACTGGTCTTTAAAGTATTTAAATCAGTCAAAATTCCAATTGTAGGAATGGGAGGAATCTCCTCCGCAGGGGATATTCTTGAATTCATAATATCGGGAGCTTCGGCAATTGAAATTGGGACAGCAACAATTGTAGATCCACGTGCATCTTTGAAAATGCTTAAACAGCTAAAAGATTTAATGAGAGCGCTCAACCATAAAAATATTAAAGATTTAATTGGGAGTATAATAACCGGAGGTTAAAATGAAAAAAATCATAATTTTACCAATAATTTTATTGTTTATTAGTTCATGTATAACAATTTATGCCCCCTCTCCAACCTATCCCGGGGGGCAATTTTCAAATCCAAAGACAAAAGTAATAAAGAAAAGTTTTGAGTTTTCTCCCGGCTCTCTTTTAAAAATAAATGCGGAAGTCGGAACTTACAAAATAGAGGGGAAACCTCAAAAAAAGCTTGTTTATAATGGAAAAGTTTCCGCTTCCACTCCCGACTTTTTTTATGACACAGACTTTAGCATAAAAAAGGAAGGTGATAAAACAGTTGCGCTCAAAGCATCAGTATTTAAAAAAAGCATCAAAGAAATTGAAATCACAGGAAATATTTTTGTGCCATTTGAAACAAATATAAAAGGTATTTTTAAAGAGGCGAAAGTGGATATTACTTCCATAAGAGGAAATATTTCTCTAACCTCAAATTATCTCAACTCCACACTTGCGGATGTTTCCGGAAAAGTATCCGTATTCTCAAAAAGCGGGCATGTGAGATTAACGATTCTTGAGTGGGATAAATCAGATTCTTTTAGTATTGTCCTTGATGAAGGAGATATTGAATTTTTCGCTCCAAAAGAGGCAAAGTTAGACATTATTACAGACACCGGAGATAATAAAGTTACAAAAAAGTATGAATTTAAAAAGGGGAAAACAAGAGTTTATTTAAAAGTTAAAAAAGGTGAGATTTTAATTGATAAAATCTAATGAAAAAAGGTAAGATAAAATTTATTTTAACTTTTGCAGTTGGTTTTTTCTTTTTTCTTTTTCCCATAAAATTCCATGGAGAGTGGACAGTATCATTTGATATATTTATCAAATTTTTAAGAAAAAACATTCCCCTGACCCTCTCTTACTACTCATTTTTCCTTATAATAGGAGGGGTTATTTTATCCTTTTTCACTCTTTTTTCAAAAAAGAAAAACAATAGCCTAACATATTTCAAATCATCCCCATTAATAATTTTACTTAGAACTATTGGACTTCTCTTTTCCATTTTCTTTGTACTTAAAATCGGACCTTCAATACTGCTCGAAAAGAGGATTTCACACACAATTTGGGATATTCTGGTAGTTTCCGTTGCCACAATAATACCTATCGGGGCAATTTTCATAAATATATTTACAAACTTCGGAGGGCTTGAATTCATAGGTGTTCTTGCAAGACCATTGATGAGACCTCTTTTCAAAATACCGGGAAGAGGAGCTCTTGATGCAATAACATCATGGGTGGGAAGCTATTCTGTTGCTTTATATTTGACACACAATTTATTTCATAGTGGAAAATATAACAAAAGAGAGGTATTTATTATAGCCACCGCATTTTCAACTGTAAGTATCGGATTTGTGGGAGTTGTGGCATCAACACTTAAAATTTTAAACTACTTTCCTTACATATTTGTCGGTTATTTTTTAGGAACAGTTTATACGGCTTTTATAATTGTAAGAATCCCACCAACCTCCAAAGTAAAAGATGAATATATAACAACACCGGATCCTGAGCCTGAAGTTAAACCAACAATAAAAGAAGCTTACAGGATAGCCGTAAAAAAAGCCGAAAAATCCGGATCCGTTTTTTCAATTTCATTAAAAGGCTTTTTTGATGGGATTTTTCTTGCTTCATCAATAATAGGAACAATAGTGGCTGTGGGAACTATATCACTTTTAATTGCTTACCATACTAAATTTTTTGATTATCTTGCGATTCCGTTTATCCCCATTTACAAACTTTTGAATGTTCCCAATGTAAGGGAAATTTCAATCGCAACAATTATTGAAGTTGCGGAAATGTATTTGCCATCGCTTATATGTATAAACACAGCGCTCTTTACAAAACTTTTTGTAGCAATAATGTCCACAACCCAGCTTATCTTTTTCTCTTCAGTGGGTCCTATGATAATAGATATGTTCAAAGATGTTCCCATAAAATTTTCTCATCTTTTAATTCTTTTTCTCGAAAGAACCCTGCTCTTAATCCCTTTCACCTATCTTTATGTAAAATTGATTATGGTTCTCATAGCACCATAAACCTTTAAAAATTCATCTCAAAATAGGCAAAAGCTCTGAATCAAGATATTCTTTCAAAAAAGATAATACTTCCGGAGCACAAATTGGGATATCCTCCCCTATCTCCTTTTTAATCTCCGCTGTGTCAAGAATAAACTCTCCTTTATCGGTTTTTATTTTAAATAGTATGTCAAAACTTTCAGCTGAAATTATGATTGTTAAAATCGTATCCTTAAGATTACCGAGAGGAGGCAAATCAATATGGGATTTTTTGAATTTTGCAAAAACTTCTGTCCCTTTACCCGGAGAGCTTTTTATTCTAAAATCACCATCACAATGGAGAGCCGTCTCCTTTAAAAGGGGAACTCCAAGTCCCACTTTTTTCTCTTTTTTTGTCGTATAAAAAGGGTCCTCAACTTTTCTTATTGTTTCCTCATCCATACCGGAGCCATTATCTTTCACACTAATAATCAATTCATCCTCTTTTTCAGAATCTTTGATAAAAACCTCAATTTTTTTTGCTCCTGCCCTTATTGAATTCTGAACAAGGTCTAAAATATGATAAGATAATTCTTCCATCATTTTCTTATCACCCTGTATTTACCTTCCTTTGCCGCTTTATAAATTTGTTTAAGATTGATTTCACTTACTTCATACTCTGTATATGCTCTTCCGATATCATCAGGATAGTGAGCATCAGAGTTTGAAATAAGGGAATAACTTTTTAAAAAAGGATAAAATTTGAATATTTCTTCTAAGTTAGCATTATAGGAAATTTCCATAATACTATCTTTTAAAATATCCGGAACCTTATAAAGATTCGTTAGAAGACCGTATCTTTCTCTCTCAATATGAGAAGGAATTACAAATCCTCCGTATTTTAAAACAAGTTCAACAAGTTCCTCTATCGAAAGCTCCAATGAATTCGCAAGAAGCTTTTTCTCCTCTCCTATCACATTTTCATCCTTGTCAACAATAATCTGATCTCCGAAATAATCCGGGTCATTTTCAATATTAGGAAGATGGGGATAAATCTCCGAATAAAAATTTTCTATCCTTTTCCAATCTTCAAACAATGTTAAAATATGCACCTCTTCAATTGTCTGAGCTTCCATACCGTAAAAAACCTTAACACCCTCTTTCTCTCCAATCTCCTTTACCGCCAGTGCATTGTAAATTGAGTTATGGTCACTTATAGCTATTGCATCAAGCTTTAAAGCTTTTACTCTTGAGATTATATTCTCCGGAGACATATCAAATGAGCCGCAAGGTGAAAGAACAGTATGAATATGAAGATCAGCCTTTATTAACATTTGAAACTATAATATAGAATTTTTCTTTTTTCAATTTTTCGGGGGAGTTTAAACTTTTGTTGAATATAAGAAAAAAATAATATATATTTTATCAATGAAGAGCTTTTCTGAGTTAAAATTATCAATAATTATAGTAAATTTTAATTCGGGAGAGTATCTTTCCAAAACAGTAAATTCAATATTGGAAAACTATAAAGGAGATGATTTTGAGATAATTATAGTTGATAATAATTCCACTGATGATTCCCTTGAAAGAATAGATAAAAACGAAAAAATCAAAATAATAAAGTCAGACAAAAATATTGGGTTTGGAGCTGCAAACAACATAGGAGCGGAGAAAGCTCAGGGTAAATATTTATTAATTTTGAATAATGATACCCTTATAAATAAGGAAACAATACCAAGGCTAATGGATTTTTATGAAAATTCCAAATACGCAGCCATTGGTCCATTGGTACTTTATCCGAAGGGAAGCTTCCAAATTTCTTTTGGAACTGATCTTAATCTCTTTTCAGAGTTTATCCTCAAATACATCTACGAACCATATTACAAGCTACTGTATAAACTAAAAAAAGGGAAGATTTCCCGCAAAGTTGATTGGCTTAGCGGAGTCTGTTTTTTGATAGAAAAAGAGATTTATCAAAAGATCGGAGGCTTTGATGAGAATTTTTTTATCTATCTTGAAGATTGCGATTTTTTCAGAAGATTGAGAGAAAAGGGATACACTCCTTACTATTATACAGAAGCTTCAATTATACACTTTAAAGGGAAATCAACTGAAAAGCATCTGTCATTCGTATATCCCCTTAATAAAAAGAGTCAACTTTATTATTATTGCAAATATAATAAAAAAAGTTTGCCTTTATTAAAATTTTATCTTTTATCCAAATTAAAAATAAAACTTATTTTTTCCGGAAATAAAAAAATTATAAAAGATACCATAAAAACAATAAGGGAGTTTAAGTGTGAAGATAATATTTGACATAAGAAAAATAGATGATTATGGAATCGGAACATACATTAAAAATATTTTCGGAGGATTAATAAAATCCGGAAATTTTGATTACAAAATCATATCCCTCAAAGGGAAAATCCGGGATATATCGGATACAAAAAACACAATAGAAGTTAATTCAAAAAATTATACAATCACAGAGCATTTTGAAATCCCTTCCAAAATAAAAAATCTTAATGATTATTACTACTTTTCGCCTCACTATGTTTTTCCATATTTTATTAAGAACAGATTCTTCATAACAATTCACGATATAATCCACTTTAAATTTTCAAAACTTTTTCCATTTTACAAGGTTGAGCTTGCGAAACTTTTTATAAAAAAAGCCAAAAGAGAGGCTGAAATTATTTTCACAGTTTCAAATACCACAAAAAAAGATTTGATAAATTATTTTGGATTCAGAGAAGAAAAGATAAAGGTTATTTACAATGGGATAGATGAAATTTTCTTTAAAATGGAAAAGAAGGATAATAAAACAGATTTTCCATACATTCTCTATATCGGAAACACAACTCCCCACAAAAATCTTAAAACCCTTTTATACTCATTCCTGATTTTTTCAAAAAGAGTCAGGGATATCAAACTTATGCTCGTAGGGATAAGGGATAAAAGGGAAATTCTCAATTTCATAAAAAAATACAAGCTTGAAAACAGAATAATCATCAAATCATTTTTATCATTTAGTGAATTAATTCCCGTAATTGATAATTCCCTCTTTTTTGTATTTCCTTCACTCTATGAAGGCTTCGGACTTCCTCCCCTGGAAGTTATGGCAAGGGGAAAAGCTGTGATTAGCAGCACAGGCGGAAGTTTACCGGAAGTTTTGGGTGATAATGCCTTATTTTTTAGCCCTTACTCAGAGGAAGAGCTCTCTGATAAAATGTATCTTTTAGCTGAAAACCCCGAGCTCAGAATAGATTTTGAAAAAAAAGCTTTAAACCACTCTAAAAAATTCAAATGGGATAAATTCATTGAAACTTATGTTAAAATTCTTGAGGATTACAATTAAGGAGGAATAAATGACAGAAGATAAAAAGAATTGCCTTGATGGTGAAATTTACAGAGAGATAGTTGAAATCGAGGGAAAACCTTATGAACATCTTGGATTTAGAGACTATGAGAATAAATTCGGACAGATGCTTGAAAAATTGGTGGGTAAAAAGGTCAGAGTTTGCATAACAGTGGTTGAAGATGAGGGGAATAATTAAGAATTCCCGAAAAGCCGAATAATCGAGGAACAAAAAGCCGAGCAACGGGAAATTGCAAACTGTTAGTTTCTGCAAATTAGAATGATGAACAATTGCACATAAAATTTGTAGAGACCTTGCATGCAAGGTCTCTACTGCAAGGTCTCTACAATGAAATTGAATTAAAAAACAAATTGTTGATAAATAATCACCAATTTCCAATAGTGAAATATCATTTGATTTGATTGAAATTTAGTTGTAAAATTTCAAATAATGTAAAAGCATTATGAGGTAGCGGGAAATGAAAAAAAATTTTTATTATTTTGCTTTTCTGCTTTTTGTTTTAATCTTGTTTTTTAATTTATCCTGCAAAAAAGCCTCCGAGCCTGAGGATAATACTCCGAAAACTCAGGAATACTGCATAACACTCGTTGACACATTCACGGGAAACCCTCTCTCTGATTTCAGAGTGGCAATGGTAAGAAATGACACTGAGCTTTCAAATGGAAAAACTGACTCCTCGGGCAAGGTTTGTTTTGTGGTAGATACGGGAGTTTATGATATATATTCAAACATAGACATTTCAAAGAATGTTTTGGATAAAGAGTATTTCGGTAGCATAATGAAGCTTGACTTATACAATACATCTCACATAGATGTTAAGATAGACATACCTAAAAAAGATGATATATTTGACCCTAAATTTCCTGTACATGGTGGTTTAGTAGCATATTTTCATCCTGATGACCATTGGTATATTTCAGGAATAAGAAAGAGATTAAAGCCGAAGGTATATCCTGATAAGGAAGTATTTAATTATCCGAACATAAAGCAGGTTCTTACGGTTGATTTGAAAAGGCTGACACAGGGTAAATTAGATTATACAATAGATGAATTTGAAGTTGCTAGTGATACCCAAGCTGAAAATGATGTGTTTAAATTTGTATTAAGTGATTATGGTAGTGCAATATCTAAAATGAATAATTTTGAGATTATAGCAGCTCAAGCAAGAGCTCCGCTTGGTTTGATAAACAAGATAAGAAGAGAAGTATTTAAATCAATTGTAGGTGGAGATGATACTGATGTACCATATGCTTATGATAGTATTATGGGTCATATTGATGGATTTACACAAAGAGATATAAGGGTATTACATTATAAGATGGATAAGAGGAATCCTGATGATTATATTGTAGAGAATAATGAGCATCCCTATGAGGTGAGGACAATACCGGAGAACACCTACTCGGAGGAGGAGACAGGAGTGGTACTTTACGGAGGGTGGGCGGAGGTAGTGGAGCCTGATGGGTTTTATATGAGGAAGAGGTATATAATGATACCCCCACCGAGCGCGGGAGCTATAATAGGGACAAATTCAGGTGTTTACATAAACGGTGAAAATTGTAGAGACGGTGCATGCACCGTCTCTACGGGAAATAGCCCCTATCCCCCGTCCCCATTCAAAACCCCGGAGCATTTAATGCCGGAATACCGGGAGCATAAAAGGTAAAACAGATGAACGAACGGCGAATCATGGAAAATAACCGTAGAGACGCACAATTTGTGCGTCTCTACATCGATAAAAGATATGAAAAAACACGGAAATCCCAAATAGAAATCCGGTTCATTGGGTGTAATCATAAACCAACACAAAAGAATTTGCACAATTGAAGCCCGTAAAATTAACAAAAATTTCTCATGGCAACCTCGATTTTATGAATACATCATTAGAGATGAAAATGATTTTTTAAAAATCTCTGAATATATCCTCACAAATCATATCAGATGGGAGGAGGATGAATATTATTTGTGATTGTCTGCAAAATTTAAAAAATTAATTATCTTTCTCTTATTTGTTTGTAAATGGTATTAGCATACTAATAAACTTCATCATGGGTTCCAATACTGACAAAAACTGCTCTATCTTTTCCTTCAAAGAAAAAAATTACTCTTAGATCATAATCAATACTAAAGCTCCATAAATCCTTTAGTTTACCTGATAATTTATGTGTTCTTAAACCGGGAGAAAAAGGATTATTAATAAATTCCTCAAGCTTTTTAAAAAACCTCTCTTCAAGTTCCTTTTTGCCTTTTATCTTCTTTTTGAATGCTCTTTTAAAGGATGAACTGAATGCTACTTTTACCATTAATCTTCTTTTAAGAGTTCTTCTTTTAATTCTTCTATATTACTGCTGAATGTTAACTTTTTTTCTTTTAATTCTTTTAATGTTTCTTTATATTCTTTTTCTATTTCATCTCTTCTCTCTTCTATTAGATACTTTTCAATAAGGTTTTTAAGATCCTCTTTTTCTTCTTTATCCATCAACTTTATAGCTTCTACTATATTATTAAATGTCTCTTTCTTTTTCATCTTTTCCTCCTCAATTTTATTATAACATTTTTTCCGTTTTATACAATTATATCAAAAACAAATTAACTATTAATTTGTGCACCTCTTGTATCTACACCATTGACAAACAACTAATAACAAAATAAAAATTCCTCTTGACTTTTTACACAATATCTACGAGATATTGTGTAAAAAGTCAAGTGAAATATTTGGAAATATCAAGGAATATTTCAATATATCAAGCAGCGGAATAATTGTAATCCTCCCTGAAAAATGTCATATTTTTATAAAGAGCTCTGGTTATTAAAAGAGTTTTTCTCATTATAGCAACATAGGCAGCTTTTTTTGATTTTCCTTTACTAAGAAGTTTTTCATACATATCTTTGAATCTTCCATCTTTTCTTGAAAGCCTCATTGCTGACATAAAGAGTAGTTTTCTTACAAACTTATTTCCTCTTTTGCTTATCTTACTCTTTCTTTTCACACTTTTTCCCGAACTTGAATGCACAACATCAAGTCCAGAAAGTGATACTATCTGGCTTCTTGAAGCATTAGGATATCTCATAAAGAAAACCAACAATGCCATTGATATTACTTCACCTACACCATACATACTTCTTATGTATTCCCTTCTTCTTTTTAATTCTTTATCTTCATTTATTATGCTGTTTATATCTTTGAGTAATCTCCTTTTATTCTTTTCAAGATTTTTTATTACTCCTCTCATATCCTCTATAACTTCTTTCTTCTCGGAGAGGTATTCTTTCATATGATTTAATCTGTTTTTCCAGTTTGTTATGTCCTTTTGTGTTTTCTCGTAAAGACTTACAAGTGTTTTTAATTTCTCAAGTCTTTCATCTAATCTTATCTCTTTTACTTCCTCAGGAAACACAAATACAAATTTTCTTAAATCCTCTGCATCTTTTTTATCATTTTTTCCTCTTGTTTTTTGTGATTTGAAAAAATGTGAGGCTCTGTAAGGATTAACTCTCACTACCTTTATTCCTTTTTTGCTACAAAACCTAAAAAGATGATATGAGTATCCTCCTGTAGGCTCATAGCTTATTATTACTTTCTCATACTCTTCTCCAACTCTTCTTCTTATCAACCTATCAAGTTCTTTTAATCTTTTCTCATTTCTTACTGTGTAATGCTCGTTCCCATCATAAACAGTTAAATACTCTTTTGATACATCAATTCCCAATACATAATATTCATTGAGATTTAACATCTTTCACCTCCTATTGTATAATTTAATTATGAGATTGGAAGGAGGAGGATTATTACCCTGCATAACCTTTCCTTGTAGATACAGTCTGAAGAGGTTATCCTCTTCGACTATGATATTGTTGAGGATTGTGCAGGGAGGGAATGATCTCGCAGAGAAGCTGTCTTTTTTAAGACGCTTTCGTGGAAAAGATTCTCCTCCTCCAATCCTCATTTTTTTCTCTTTTTTATCCTTTTTTACCATTTTTTATTTTATTCATTTTCTCTTATTTTCTCCATTTTTCGCCGATTTACAGATATTTTTATAAATAAAAATATTAATATATTAAGATACAAAGTGGAAAAAGGGACATTACACAGTGCGGTTGACAATAATAGAATTAAATTGGTTGACAATTAGGTTTATTATAAATTCTTAGTACGCTGTTTTTATTACTCTCTTATAATTTAAAATCTCAAAATTATTGTTAAAATATCCACTAATGTTTTGTTATTAATTTTTTTATATTTTTATTTTCACAATAAATTGTTGACCTATTTTAGAACAAGACAGGAACAGCTGCTCTGCCCTGTTCGCCGTGGCGAATGCACGGCTTTATGAAAGATAGAGCAGCTTTGATTTAATTGTTGAAATAAGAGGGAAAAAACTATATTATATTTAATTAAAAAATGTGAGGAGGTTAAGATGAGTGAAGATAAAAATTTGCCCATAGACAAAGAGCTTCTGGATATTCTTGCCTGCCCGGTATGTAAAACGGATGTTGTATTAACCGAAGATAAAAAGGGGCTCAGATGCGTTAAGTGCGGAAGGATTTATCCGATAAAAGACGGAATTCCTGTAATGTTAGTGGATGAGGCAACACCACCGACAAACAAATAATTATTTTTTCACGAAGAGGGATAAAATGAAAAAAATATTATTAACCCTTAATCTGTTTTTATTTGTTTATTCCATTTTATTTTCATCTCAGCCTCAGGTTAAAAACCCATCACTTCAGGAAGAATTATCAAATCCGTTTTGCTTTTTTTTAGTCCCCTCAGATGAACTCGGGTTTAAAAATTCACCCAAAGGCAGTCAGATAACTTATGATGGAGCGATTTTCACAGGACACGGAGAGCTTGATTTTTTCATTGGTCCCGACTTTAAACCTGTAAATCAGAGAATAAGAACACTTTACAGGAATTATATCCCTGTTTACACATACATTGAAAAATCAAACGGGATTACCTACACAATCAGGGAATTTGCCGCTCCCATTAACCTAAATCCTCTTAATATTCTCATTAATTTTATAGAAATAAAGGCTGAAAATAAAACAAAAAGTCCCCAAAAAGCCGGTGTGGGTTTCTCCTTTGTGTCAGGAAAAGGTAAATTCAGAAGATGCAAAAAAATTAATTATAGAAATTGGTATGAAAAAAAGTTTATGAAATCGGAAATTTACACCCAAAAAGAATTAAAAACAGAGTTTAGGATCAGGAAAGCTTACAAAAACAAACATTTTGTATTCTCTTATGGATACAATGGAGATGTCAAGGATTTTAAAATTTGGGCAGAGCAAAGGGCAAAGCTTAAAATAAGATTTTCATTCACTTTAAAACCAGATAAAAAAGAGAGCTTTATAATTAAAATGCCCTATGTCCCCATATATGAGGAAAGAGCAAAACTAATAAAGCAGGTAGTTGATAGCAATTATGCCTTATACTTGAAAGATATTATAAATTTCTGGGAAAGGGAGCTTTCAAAGGGTACTCAAATATTCATACCGGAGAAAAAGGTAAATGATACCATAAGAGCTGGATTTGCCTATCTTTTAATGGCAAGGGATACTATGGAAGACGGAAAAATTGAGCAGCATGTAAATCAATTTCAGTATGATTTTTTCTATCCCCGTGATGGTACTTACATGGCAAGAGTGTACAATATGTACAACAGACTTGATCTTGCAAAGGAAACAGTAAACAATTTTATAAAATATGATAAAAGAGGGGACCCAACATCTTTTGTTAACAAATATCCCGATGATTGGGGCCAATCACTATGGGCAGTAGGCTCATACTTCAGAGCATCAAAAGATCTGAACTTTATTAAAAAGATTTATAAAATTATCCCAAACCACATAAATAGATTCATAAATTTTTGTAAAAAAGATCCCATAGGATTATGGCCCGTAGCAGGTCCCTATGATAATGAAGCGATAAACGGACATTACACAGGCCATAGCTTCTGGGCTCTTTTGGGATTAAAAGATGCAATTTTCATAGCAAAAACCCTTAAAAAAGAAAATGATGCAAAATTTTTTGAAAAAATTTACAAGCAATATGAGAGCGTTTTCTTTAAAATATTAAATAACATAATTAAGAAAACCGGAGGTTATATCCCACCGGGGCTTGATAAACCAGAAGACGGATATGATTGGGCAAATGCCTCCGCAGGTGTTTATCCCTTTGAGATTTTATCTCCTTACGGGATAATTTCCGAAGCGACTACCTCTCTTTTAAGAAAGTACAAATACAGAGAGGGAATTATGACCTATGGCCCCAATGCCTATACCTTAAAATTAGCTGAACTTAGCGGAAATAATCTTAAACCGGGATGGCTCCATCATTATGAAACCTTTTATGTAACAGAAACTCTCCTTGCAATGGGAAAGCAGGAAGAGGTAATAGAGGATCTTTACTCAATCCTTGCCCATACTGGAAGTACAAACGATGGTTTTGAGTTCTCAGTAAAACCGTGGAGTAATAGGGATACGGGGCACAATTTTCCTCCCCACGGCTGGTTTGCAGCAAGGTACAATGAACTCATAAGAAATATGCTATTAAGGGAATTCAAAAATGAGCTTCACCTTTTCTCCGCAATATCTCCCGAATGGGTAAAACCCGGAAATATTATAAAGGTGCAAAATGGTCTTACATATTTCGGGAAAATTTCAATGCAATATAAGATAAAAAAAGAGGGAGCAAAAATTGAGATAAAATCAGAATTCAATTCTCCGCCTGAGAAAATTCTATTCCACATCCCTTATTTTGCCAAAGTAAAAGAGATAAAAGTTGATGGTAAAAAAGTAAAAATAACAAATCTGAAGTATGACAGAGCTATTGTTCTTCAAAAAGTTCCCAAAATAATTGAAATCAGGTGGAAATTGCAAAAGACCAAAAAACTAAATTTCAAAACAGCTACAATTTCCCTTCTGAAAAAATACCATTCAAAGGATAAAAATTTTAATAAAAAATACCTTTTTTAAGGGAAAAGATTAAAGCTTTTCCACAACAAGCTCATAAATTCGTGAATTTCTTTTAAGAGGAGTATTGTTGCGCACCGCCATTTCCAGAGCTTTGGGATCTCCGACAAAAATAAGCATTTTTTTTGCTCTCGTAATAGCAGTGTATATAAGATTCCTCTGAAGCATAATACCCTGTGATTTGCTTATCGGTACTATTACATAATCGTATTCACTCCCCTGTGATTTGTGTATTGAAATTGCATAAGATAGAGTTATCTCATTAAATTCCTTTCTCTCGTAAACAACCGTGTTTCCGTAAAAATCCACTTCAACCGTTTGAGTATAATGGTTTATTCTTTTAACATTACCTATATCACCATTGAAAATATCCTTTTCATAATTATTTTTCAATTGCATAACTTTGTCGCCCTTTTTAAGCTCCCTTTCATAATGCTTTATCCCTCTTTTTAAGCCATTTAATCTTTTTTGAATTATACTGTTAATATTATCAACACCTATTGTCCCCCTGTAAACAGGAGTAAGAATCTGAATTGAATCTGAGAATGGGTCAACCATAAATTTCGAAGGAATTCTTTCAGTATAAAGCTCTATTACAAGCTCCAAAATATCCTCTTCTCTTTCCTTTTTTACAAAATAAAAATCAGAAATAGTCTCTCCGGAAGAATTCAGCTCCGGCATCTCTCCCATTTTAACTTTAAGAGCATTTATATTAATAAGACTATCCTCTGATCTTCTGTAAATCTTATCCAAAAAATAGACCGGAATTTTACCTGAATTTACCAAATCTCTGAAAACATAGCCGGGTCCTACGGGGGGAAGCTGGTAGTGATCCCCCACAAGAATAAGCTGAGTGTTGGGACCAAGAGCATCTAAAAGTCTGTAAAAAATGAAAATATCCATCATTGATGCTTCATCAATAATAACAGCATCAGCTTCCAATGGATTAAATCGGTTTTTCATAAAGCCATCTTTTCCCGGTATGTATTCTAAGAGCCTGTGAATCGTCTTTGCATCTTCTCCTGAAGTTTCACTTATTCTCTTTGCCGCTCTACCTGTTGGAGCTGCAATCATCACAGTTTTTCCATTTTCTTTTAAAAGGGAAACTATGAACT
>JAMOVU010000066.1 GCA_027067555.1 Candidatus Aminicenantota bacterium
ACTTTTTATGCCACTAGTTAAATATAATTTATTTTCAGCATAAATTATTGTATCTATGCAAATTAAATACAGTAGGCATATAATTAATATTTCCAATAGGATGTGTTTATATCTAATCCATAAATAAGCTAAGTTGTAATTTATGTATCTATAAAAAGCATATAAGACTAAGCCAAATGCTATAACAGTTAGTAACACCGAAATAATAATAGTATATTTATATTGCTTTATGCCAAGAAAGTACATTAAGTGTGTGCTGACTGGCAGATCAGAAAGAGATGATAAATAAATAAAGTTATTATATTTAAATTGTGTTATAGTTTTTCCAATTTCGTTTGAAATGAAACATTTTTCCTGAGAAAGGTTTGAAAGGGCCTTTATTATTCTATTTTCCCCTATTTTTTTTACTGAGTGTTCTATTCCTAGAAAAAGGGAAATTATACCTAGAGTCTTTTGGTCAGAATTGCCGATAATCGAAATTGACAAATTTCTTAATCTACTTTGTAATAACCTTATTTGCTGATTATTGAAATAAACAAAAGAAATATTTTTCTGATGTGTTAACTTTTTAAGCGGTAGTGAAAAGATGACAAATGCATCTAGATTGCCTTGTTTTATTTTTTCAATTAAAGCATCATAGGTACCTTCAATAAATTTAATATTTGACAAATTAAGACCAAGTAATTGGGCAATGGTTAAAAATGTTTTGCATGAGGTAGACTCGGTTGAAGTCACACCAATCTGGAACTTTTTGCCTTCCAATTTTTGGCGAAATTCTTCGAAAGGTATTGGATGCTGTGCCTGAACATAAATAATGAACTTCTCATCAAAAAGAGGAAATAGAACGATCAAATTTTTTACACCATCTTTGTCACTGTAAAGGTTATTTAAAAGAACATCCCTTTGGACAATTGCAAAATCAGCAAAACGGCTTTTTAGTTTATGGATATTGTCAATGGAGCCTTTAGTGGTAACTACTGAGAAATGAAACTGTTTATCAATATTGTTCAGTTTTTGTGCAAGAAGACAGGCAGTAGCAAAATAATTGCCGCCTTTGCTGCCAGAAGCGATTATGAAGTTTTCCTGATAAGCTCCCGATGCTATGCACGGTACAAGTAATAGATAAATAATCGCAGCAATAAGATTATTTGTGGTGAACATAACTCCCCTGTTTTTGTAAAAATACCATAGAGTAACATGGCTGAATCAGGGAAGGGATTACAGCGGTTAGTTAGTGTAATCTGCTGGTAGACAAAAAAATAGTCGTTGATGAGAGCATAGAGTCAAGAAATGACCGTACCATCAAGATCGGTAAATCTGTCAAGTCCTGAAAATCAAGCACGTTAGGTTCCTCTCCCCAGATTTTTACTGATTTTCCCGTTTAATACGACGATATTTATGAGTATAGCAATTTTTTAAACTCTTTCCACCTTTAAAATAGGTTTTAAATTAATTTGGTGGCTGTAATAAGGGAAAAAGGGTCATATGAAACTCAAAAAAGTGGTCTGCTTAAAAAAAGAAACTTTCTAAGTCTTCAGGATTGTCCAAAAATTTTTGTGGATTGTCAGTTTCATAAACCACCTTGCCTGAAACCATGATCAAGACCCTGGTAGCCAATGGCAGTGCATAACGTAGGTTGTGTTCCACCATACATATTGCTTCAATACCCACAAGCTCGGCTATTTTTCTTATATGTCTTAGCATTTCCTTTGCAGCTTTTGGAGAAAGTCCTGCGGTTGGTTCATCTAATAGTAGAAGCTGAGGCCTTTTTATCAGTACCATGCTTACGGCTAGCGCCTGACGTTCTCCGCCCGATAAAAAACCAGCACGCCTTTCCAGCTTCTCCTTTAAAAAATCAAATACAGAAAAAATTTCCTCAATTCGTTCATTAAAATGTTTCTTTTTTAGCCCATAAGCTGCAATAGCTAAATTTTCTTCAATAGTTAGATCTGGTACTATATTATTGCTTTGAAGAAGGTATGATATTCCCTTCTTTACCCGTTCGTATGCGGACGCCTTGCTAATGTCCTGTTCCATATATTCTATAACTCCACTTTTTATAGGAATAAGACCTGCAACAGCTTTTAAAAATGTTGACTTGCCAGCACCATTTGGCCCTAATAGAAGCAGCCTTTCACCAGAAGCAATGGAACAAGATGTATTATGAAGGATCTGTTTCGATCCATAAAAGACATCAATAGAACGGACATTCAACATATCAAAACCCTAAATAAAGCTCCCTTACCGTTCTTGAACCAAGAACGTGATCAGTCCTTCCAAAAAAGGCAACTTGTCCCTCATTCATGAAATAAACCCAGTCCGCCATTTCTGTAACCAACTTCATATTATGCTCCACAATGACAATGATTTTATGTTTATCCTTGGCAATAATTTTTTCTAAAATTCCAAGCACCTTCTTGGTCGCCACTGGACTTAAGCCAGATGCAGGTTCATCCAGCAGGAGAACTTTGGATTCTTTAGCAAGAAGGCGCGCTATAGCAAGGAGTTTTTGTTGGCCAAAGGATAAAGCTGAAGCAAGATGATTTTTTTTCTCATAAAGCCCTACAAACTCTAACCAAAAATTGGCTTGTTCTATTGCGTCTTTATAGACTTTTTTTAACCGCAAAGGGTGCATAAAAGGGAATAATGGA
>JAMOVU010000067.1 GCA_027067555.1 Candidatus Aminicenantota bacterium
CAATACACAACCCTCTATAAGATGAACTCTTTCGGAAAACCTGAAGAGATAACCGATCCTCTCGGAAACGACTATAAATTCTCCTATGACGGTAAAGGCAATCTCATAGGCACGGAAGATCCCGAAGGAAACCAAATCTCTCATGAATACGATAATTTAAACAGAAAAATCAAAACAATAAAACACCTAAAAACAGGCGAAAAGATAGAAACCTCCTTCACCTATTACAATAACAACCTTTTAAAATCAATAACAGACTCAAACGGCAACACAACAAAATACGAATACGATTCTCAAAACCGCCTAACCAAAATCACCTATCCCGACAATTCCGTCCGTTCGTTTACATACTCCCTATCATCAGCTATAATAAAAGAGAAGGACAGGAACGGGACAATTATTATGAATACATACGACGGCTTAAACAGACTTATAAAAAGAGAGATACAAAGAGCCTCCGGTATAGAAGGCACAACCCAAGAGACCTACACATACGACGGTCTCTCCCGCCTTATAAAAGCCGTAAACAATTCAACAACAGTCGAAAGAAAATACGACAGTTTAAACCGCCTGATTCAAGAGATCCAAGGCAATAAAACAATAAAATTCTCCTATGACAAAATCAACAACATCACGAAACTGACATATCCCAACGGCAGGATAATAGAAAGAGAATTCGACTTAATAAACCGTATAAAGAAAATAACTTCCGGCGGAAACAACATCGCTTCATTCACCTTCTCAGGTCGCTCATACAGATATTTAACAAAACAATACGGCAACGGAGATACAATCAAATACCTCTATGACCAAGGAAAAAGATTAACCTCCATAGAAGCATTAACAAAAACAAACACTACAATCAATAACTACCAATACGAATACAATAAAATCGGCTTAAAGACTTCCGAGAAAAGATTACATGACAATGATTTAATAAACAACTTCTCCTATGACAGTATAGCCCGCCTGACCAAAATGGAGTTTGACAAACCAACCTCGGGCAATCCCTCCAAAACCATAAGCGTCAAATTCGACAAACTCTCAAACATCCTCAACCTGACTGAAACCAAGAACAGCCAAACAAAACAACTCATCTCCGATATCAACAAAACCCTCAACCAATACAAAAAGTTTGATGATATAACCTTTGACTATGACAAAAATGGCAATACAACTCAGAAAGGTAGCTGGACATACACCTATGATTACAAGAACAAAATAATCACCGCCACAAACGGCACCAAAACAATATCCTTTGAATACGACCCCTTCGGTCGTAGAATCTCAAAATCAAACGGCAATCAAACAACCCACTATTACTACGCCGGTGATCAAGTAATCGAAGAACAAAACTCAACCGGACAAACAATCAAGCAGTTTGTTTACGGCAATTTAATAGATGAGATTATCCGCATGGATAAATATAACAACAACCAAATCGAAAACAGCTTCTACTATCATACGGACAGCATCGGAAACATCACCGCCATAACAGACATGGACGGCAACATAGTCGAGCGGTATAAATACAACATCTACGGCTCACCCACAATAACCGATAATACAGGAAACATTCTAAACAGTTCAGCAATCGGAAACGATTACCTGTTCCAATCCCGCCGCTATGACCCGGAGCTAAAACTCTACTACTACAGAGCCAGAACCTATGATCCACAGATAGGCAGATTTTTACAAACAGACCCGATAGGCTACAAAGACAGCATGAATTTATATCAAGCCATGAATATGAACCCGTGGAGTTTCGTAGATCCGTGGGGGTTGGAGATAATATTTAAAGGTCGTTCTGCAAGGAAGTTATTTGAAAAATTAAAAGAATTAATAAATAGAAAATTGCAAGACAGTAATATTTCAAAGATAGAAAAAGAATATGTTAGAAAGCTTAAAAGAATTATTGAGGAGTTAGATAACTCAGAAATTGTATTTAGAATTAAAATGGAAAGATCACTTAATCAGTCTGGAACCGAGAAAGAAGAAAGAGCACTAAGAGCAAAAGGCGGAGAGACTATTGCAAGTGAGTTTAGGATTGAAGGGAAAAAAGTAATCGGTATTGATGTGTTAATAAATTCGCAACATAGGATTTTTTCGAAGGAAAGTCGTCTTGCTCACGAACTTACTCATGCTTATCAATTCTTAGAAGGGGAAATAGGGTATAGGAAATATAATAACAAATGGAGTCCTATTTTATATGATATATATGATGAAGTCGGAGCTTTTAAAATGCAAGCCATATTTGCAAATAAATATGATTTAATAAGGAATGGTAAACTACTACAAAAAATCAAGAATATAATTTTAAATGGGAGTAGTAAATTAAATGAAGATGTTAAAAAAGAAATAATAAAGCTTATTCCTAGTTATCGGAGAATTGAACAAACAGTAAATCTCAGGAAATTTAAATATAAAGGGGAGTTAATAGATAATGGTGCAAGAGAATTGATAAATAAAAAAATTTCGGTTTTTTTATATTTTTATATTAAAGGGGAACATAATGAAAATTAAAACTTTTTCAATTATCCTTTTTTTGTTATTTCTTCTTCAGAAAAGTCTTTTTTCGAGTGAATGCAACTATTATGTGATTTATAAGGTTGATAAAAATAAAATTATTGCTGAGTATGATTCAGGGGAAAGAATCTATAGAAAAAGATACGGGTTTATAAACAAGGAGGGTAAAATTGTGATTTCCTGTAAGTATGAGGATGGAAGAGATTTTTCAGAAGGCTTGGGAGCCGTTATGTTGAATGGAAAATGGGGTTATATAGATTGCAGTGGTAAATTTGCAATAAAGCCGGAATACGATGAAGCACTTGAGTTTAGTGAAGGAAGAGCTGTTGTAAAGATAAAAGAGAAATGGTATATAATTGATAGGAACGGAAGGATAATAAAGAATAAGAGTTTTAATCTGGGATACAATAGCTATTACAAAGAAGGAATGATGAAGGTTGCTAATGGAGATACTGATAATATCCAAAAATACGGTTATATTGATAAAAATGGAAATCTTGTGATTCCTTTTATTTATAGCGTTTCATCTGAGAATTTCAATGAGGGGTTGGCTTGTGTTAACAAAGCGGGGAAATATGAATTTATTAATAGAAAAGGTGAAACAGTAATATCGAGAGTAAAGATATTGAGTGAGAATGGAAGTAATATTTATATGGAGATTGATAAGTGTAAAAGCTTTTCCGATGGATATGCGGCTGTAAAGATAAAAGGCAAATGGGGGTTTATAAATAAAAAAGGGGAATTAGTTATAAAACCTCAATATGAGGATGTCAGAAACTTCTCAGATGGCCTTGCAGGAGTAAGAATCAAAGATTCGTGGGGATTTATTGATAAAAAAGGAAAGATTGTAATAAAACCGCAATTTGGCTTGGTATATGGTTTTAATGATGGAAGCGCTGTTGTTGAAAGATACATTGATATTTGCATGCTTATTGACAGAAAAAGAGAATATCTTACAAAATTCGGTTTTGTTTGTAACGGTAATGTTGTATTTAATAATGGTGTTTATAAAATTTATCATATAAAACACATTGGAGATATGGGCTCTGCTGATTGGTTTTATTTAACAACAACTGGGAAGATAATTTGGAAAGGGGATGATATAATAATTTTAAAGGAGAAAGAACTAAAGGAATTGGGGGTTGCGTTTAAAAAATGATACGAATGAGTAAATATAAAATAATTCGATTAATAATTATAATTCGCTACATCTACGGTTCTAAAAAAGCATTTAAAAAGCCTCCAAGCCAAGAGCCTCCGAGCCTCAGGGGCAGCCTTTTGGGCTTAAAGCTATCAAAGCCCTCAGCTTTTGCTGATTCATGTTTTAAAAAGAGCTTTTGGCTGCCCGAAGGGACGGCTTTTGGCTTCGAGGCTGGTGAGGGCAAAGCCCGAACCATGGACAAAAATGGCAACACAACTCAGAAAGGCTCATGGCACTATACATACGATTACAAGAACAAAATAATCACCGCTTCCAACGGTTCAAAGACAATCAGCTTTGAATACGACCCCTTTGGCAGAAGGATAAAGAAAGATACAGGCTCAAATACAATAAACTATTACTACGCAGGCGATCAAGTAATCGAAGAACAAAACTCAACCGGACAAACAATCAAGCAGTTTGTTTACGGCAATCTGATAGATGAAATAATAAGGATGGATAAATACAATAACAATACCATTGAAAACTCCTTCTACTACCATACTGACTCAATAGGCAATATAACAGCAATAACTGACAAGGGCGGAAACATAGTCGAAAAATATAAATACAACATCTACGGCTCACCCACAATAACCGATAATACGGGAAACATTCTAAACAGTTCAGCAATCGGAAACGACTACATGTTTCAGAGCAGAAGATACGATAAAGAATTGAAACTTTATTACTACAGAGCCAGAGCCTACGATCCCGAAATCGGAAGGTTTTTACAAACAGACCCGATAGGCTACAAAGATTCAATGAATTTATACCAAGCAATGAACATGAACCCATGGGGTTTCGTAGATCCGTGGGGAGAGGAGTATTTTATATTTAATGGGAATGATGTAACTATCTATAAAAATAAAGCTGAATATTTTAAACATAAAGAAGAAATTAGAAAGAATCCGTTTTTATCTATGTTACCTAATTTAGATGCCGAGTATGAAGGGAATATACTCGGAGCCCCTGATAAATATAGAGATATGATTTTAAATAATAATTTGCAAAATTTATCATCAAAAATATTTAATAAAATAGAATTTCTTGATAAAGAAAATGGCGAAGATTCCTATGGTTATAATGCAACCGCTCATGTATATAATTCAAGAGGGAACGGAGAGATAGAATATGATGAATTTGATGCAAGGACATATGCATCAGATCCAGAAGAATATCCTACAATAATGAACGGAGAATATGTTGCTGTTGCTCATAGACATAATGGAAAATATCCTGCTCTTCAATTAAGATTAAAAAGAAGTTTAAGTGTCAATATTCCAATATGGGGTTATAATAAACATTATGAAAGTCAATATTATTATGCTTTTAGGCGTATTGCACTTATGGGTAGTTTAAATGGTCTTACTGTGAATTTTTCTCTTGAATTTGCGAAACAGTACTATGCAACAGGTATTAATATTCACCATCCTTTTTATAATAAAGGCCATAAATTATATGATTATGCTTATGATCCTGAAGGTGTAAAAAATAGAAACTTATCTCAAGGGTGCTTGTTAATAAGAACTAGTCAATGGAAGAGATTTATTACAATGGTGGAAGGACAAAGATACGATGTAAAAATTGATACCTATCAGAATTCATTAACGGGAAATATGCTTAGAATTGAATGGGAAAAATTGAAAATAAGATTTAAGTAGGAGAAAAAAAATGAATAAAGTAATAATAAAAAAAATTATTTTTTTAATTTTAATAATAGTTCTAAATATCCTTTCGGAAGCTAATACAAAAGATACAATAGCTTTTTCTTTTAATGGAAATATTTGGATTATAGGTTTTGATGGTATATTAATTAAAGAAATTAAGCTTCCAGTTAAAATAGGTTATGCATTCAAAATTAAAGGAACGATGTTATATTATCAGGGAATTGATTATAATCTTTATTCTTACGATTATAAAACACAAGAGATAAAAAAAATAAACTACAAACTACCTTTTCTTTTAAAAGATAAAATAATTGAGCTTAATGAAAAATATCAAAATGGTTATTATTGGAATGGTCCTGAGGTATATGAAGATATTGATTTTTCAAAAGAGAAGAAAAAAATTGTTATTATAGCAAAACATGCATATTATAAATGGATTTCATATAATGGAATGGAGTATAAAAAAATTAACACGACATCATATCTTTATCTTGTTAATATTAAAGATAGTAAAGAATATTTGATTTCAAAATCAGATGATGAAATAGGTCCCGATAGATGTTATTTATTTGAAGATAGTGTGATTCATTCAGGAGGAGCTTATGGTATTTGTGTCGTAAATACTGAAAGTAGAAAGCATCAATTATTTCAAAATTATGTATCAAAATGGGTAGGGTTTATTAATGTAGAGAAAAAAAACTTCTTTAATTCCTTGGATCTTATTGGTTTTCAAAATGGTAAAATATATTTTACTTCAGATTTTATAAGAAGTAATGTGAACGAACTGACAAACAAAAAAAGGAAATTAAAAATTTTGTATTATTATGACATACATAAAAAGGTATTTAAAAAGATTAAAATTAAAATACATTTGAATTTAATTAGAAAGTTTGATATTTGTGACATCCTTTTTGAAACAAATAATATTTTGCTTCTGCTTAGAGAGAAAAATGGGAGTAAAATATTTTTATTTAATTCTCGAAAACAATCTTCAAAACTAATTTATAAAGGTGATAAAAAAATAAAGAATCTTCAATTTTATAAATATGAAGGATAAAATAGTAGAGAGGTAATAATGAAAAGAAGATTAATTATTATACTAATAATAATCATTATGGTTTTTGAACTTAATGCTTTTGATATTATCATCAAAAAAGCAGGGTGGAATTTACCTAAAAAGAAAGGATTTATCTTTGTGAAGAAAAATAATTGTAAATTTATCTGGGCAAAAAGTTGCACTTATAGATTATACAGACCAAAGAAAAATATTTATTTAAATCTTAAAGATTACTATTCTTTAAAAAAGTATAGAACAAAAGATATTCTAAGGAAAAATATTACTATAATTGATATATTGGTTATAGAAAAATTAGATAAAATAAAGATAGATGAAATGGTAATATATCATTACAAGTCAAAACCATTTATGATCGAATTAAGAACGAATTTGAATATTAAAAATAAGATTAGAGAATTTTATCCATATTATTTTATTGATATGGACATGAATGGAACATATGAAACATATGTATTGAGAGTTTTTGGATTAAAATACTTTTTTAAATTCTCGTCTATTGTGGAAGAAAAAGATAAATTTAAAGGAAAGATAATCTTTGGAAATAAAGAGATAAAATAGTTTGAAACACAAGTGAAATGAGATTAAAATACAGTATTTTTTTATTATTATTGATTTTATGTTTTGAAATAGTTAATGCTTCTCCACGCCTGTTTTATGAATATTCTTTTATTGTTGAAAATAAGAATTATTTACTTGTCCATTACTGGTCAATGAAAAATACTGAGAAGTATTTAAACAAATTTGATAATCCTTTGTCAGAAGATAAAAATGCTTTTTTCATGCTTATTGATAAAAGAAATGGCAAAACTGTTTATAAGAAGAGAAGTGGATATTTCACATACGGTTGGATTTCTCCAGATTCAAACTATATTATATTATTATCCAATATTGAAAGAAATATACAAAATACCCGTATATCTCTGTTTTCTATTGAAGGAAAATTACTATTTAAATCTCCTGTCAATGAAAAAGAGATTGTTCTGAACTTTAATGAGTATGTTGAATTTAAAAACAAATACCCTGTTTATGCTAAAAAAATATTGAAAAACGAAGCAATTAGTGCAAGTAATGACATGAAAACCATTTATATTGATCCTTTTTTTATTAATAATAAAATGGCAAATAATTATTTGAAAAAGAAATTAGAAAAGAATCATTATCTAAATGACTGTGTTGGTAAAGAGGCTTTTAATCAATTTAAATTTTGGTTTTATCAAAGGTTTTTTTTGGAATTAGGATTAAAGAAAAGATTGATAGGAGATCCGATAATTAAACTTATAAAAAATAAAACAAAAAGCATAGTGGTGGGGATATCATTGCTTAATTCTTGTAAAAAGAGGATTACTATTCCTATTACAAAAAAAAATAAGAATGGTATACTTCTGCGATTAAAATAAACTAAATATAAGAAATGAAAATGAAAACTTATTTGATTGACCTGAAAAACCCAAGGGCGGTAGCATGTCGGAACGAGTGAAACGAGTGGAGATCCCGCACCAATTTATAAATCGGGAGAGTAACAATGAAAGAAAATTTTATAAAAACAAACGGGAAAAGAGACAAAAAAATTGGTGCGGGGATAAAGCCAGAGGAGAAGAGACAAAAATTTATGTTAATGTAGGTATTAATACTGAAAAAATAGTCAATCAGATTAATAGTCTTGATGCGGGTTTAAATGAAATCAATCATGTTATGAACAAAAAAAACAAGTGGATTCTTCAAAAAGCGTTGAAAAGTATAATGAATAGTAGAAATAATATAATGATTCAATTGATGAACATGCTGGTATATAGGAAAGAAGTATTAAGTAATCCGGGAGCTTATGATATAGGGACTGAATATTTAAATGCTATGAATATTATAAATTCATATTTAAATAAATAAAAGGATAGTGGAGTGAAATATGAAAAGAAAATTAATAAATATATTCATTTTAATAATATTTGCTTTAACAAATGGAAAACTTATCGGAGAAAACATTGACCCTTATATTAAAAAATTTTCAAAAAAATGGGATAAGCTGTATATGTATCCGTCAAAAAAGAATGTTATAGCGACATTTAATATTATGAATTATAAAACACTTTCAAATCAATTTGTATATAAATTTAATTATAATTTAAAAAAAATTAAATGTGACGAAGGATTTTCAGATTGTTATTATTGTTTATGGGAAAACGGAGTTGGTAGTTTTTCTCTGCTTGCTATGGAGGCATATTCCGGAATGGAAGAAGCCATAAGATTGTATTTTAAACTCTATATTCTTGCTGACAAACAAAAATACAGAGATGAAATTATTTTTGTTCTCGGAAACCTCATAAGAATAAATCCCGAACTTTTTTTAAAAGAAGCCGATTATCTTTTAAAAAGTGAAAACAGATTAAAAGAAAAGATATTCAAAGAAATTCTTACAAGATTCACACCACATTATAAGAATAATCAAGAATATGAACTCTTTGAAATAAAAGAGAGAATAAAAGCTATAAAGAGCGTAAAGGATAGGAAGTATGAAAAAACAAAAAACAGATGTTTGAAATTACTCGGGGAGAAAGAGAAAGATTTGATGAAGATAGTTAAAGATGTAAAGATTGAGGATATAATAAAATTTATTGACAAGGAGACACCTCAACCGAGTGATAAGTATTATCCTTTGATGGGAAAAGAGGTATATTCGGGAAACAGAGCAATATTCCCGCTGTTTTTTAAAAAGTTAAACAATATAGATGGTGATCAACCCGGGCTACCAATAATATTTTCAAATTTGATAAGGATAAACCCGAAATTATTTTTGGAAGAATTAAATAAATGTAAAAACCTTAGAAATCGGTTTATTGAAAAAGTTATTTTTACTGATGTAGGGTATTATGTTGATAATCCTAACCTTAGATTAAGAGAGATGAAATTAAGGAGAAGATCCCTCGAAAGAATTTTGGATGAGAAACTTTTAAAATTGAGAGATGAATGTATATATATTTTGAAAAAAACGGAAGAGGAGTTAAGAAATGTCATCAAAGAATATGAGAGTGACCCTGAATTAAGAAAATTAATTCATAATTAGGGAGGGAGATATATAAAATATATTTTTATGGACACAATGGGAAGAGAACTTAACTCATCAACAGGAGGATATCTGAAGGAGATAATATCTCCTTTTGGAAACTCAAACTTTACCCATAAACCCGAAGGAATCTTAAAACACTATGAAAGCTCAAAAGGTGTATCCGCCACATACAAAACTGATGACCACAGAGTCGTTAAAAAAGAGGATATAACATTTAACGGTGATATCCCCTTAACCTACTCAGCCTCATATGATTATGATAAAAGATACAACCTTACCTCAAAGAGTGATAATTTCACGGGAACATCGTCCTATTCATATGATTCAAACGATAACCCTGTCACAATCACAACCCCGAAAGGCTCAAAACTCTTCTCCTATGACAATAACTCGAATATAACCTCATTTACGGATGAAGAGGGTAAAAAGATAGAGTTCGGCTATAATGATAGAAACCTTATGACCTCCATAACCTATGGAAACTCCACCTATCAGTTCACCTATGACGGCAACGGCAATATAAAAACCATGACCACCCCCGAAGGCAAAACCTACACTTATTCCTATACAGGCTATGATGAATTAAAAAGCATAAAAGACCCTCTTAACAATGAAACCATAATATCCCAATCTCAATTCGGAAACATGATGGAATTAAAAAGAATGGATTCTGCCGGAAACCTCCTGAGAGATACAATAACCATAAAAGACCCTCTCGGAAGAATAGTAAAACAGACTCAAAAACACCTTGAAACTAATACCGATATAACCTACAATTTCTCC
>JAMOVU010000068.1 GCA_027067555.1 Candidatus Aminicenantota bacterium
CAGGTAAAACTATTTTTTTCTTACTTTCCGGAATAAGCAGTATCAAAATCGCAAACAAAAATGGCAAACCCAAAACATAAAAAAGCATTTAAACTCCCATTAAAATAAAAGTTAAAAGGATTACAACACCTGCCAAAATACTGTATATATAATCTTTGATATTACCTGTCTGAAGTTTTGCCAAAAGCTTACCCGTAAAGTTAGCCAATTTTCCGGAACCATTTACAGCACCATCTATAACGGGCTTGTCAAACCACTCATAAATTCCTTCGGAACCATACACAAAAGAGTTTACGAAAACGAACTCATATATTTCATCAACATAATACTTATTAAGCAAGAGTTTGTAAATAAATGGAACTTTTTTAGCTATAACAAAAGGAAGCTCTGTTTTCTTTACATAAAAATACCAGGCAATTAAAATTCCCAAAAGTGCAAGTGCTGATGAGAGCAGAGTAAGGTTTATTTCAACCGAATGCAGAAAGTGTATTTCACTCTTTAAGTAAACAATCTTATGCAGATACTCTTCCCAAATACTGTGTTCTGAAATAAATTTTGGCAAAGAGACATAACCTCCGACAGCCGCAAAAAATGCTAAGATAATAAGCGGGATTGTCATACTCTTGGGGGATTCGTGTAAATAATGTTTTGTCTCATCATCCATTCGTTCCTTTCCATAAAATGTCATAAATATGAGTCTGAAAATATAAAAAGCTGTTAACAAAGCCGTTATTATTCCAACAAGCCATAAAACTTTATGTCCTGTAAAATATGAACTTGCAAGAATTTCATCCTTACTGAAAAATCCTGCAAATCCGGGAACACCTGAAATAGCAAGTCCAGCCACAAGAAAAGTCCAAAATGTCACCGGCATATGTTTTTTCAAACCGCCCATCTTTCTCATATCCTGAATACCACCCATTGCATGGATAACACTTCCGGCTCCCAAAAATAACAAAGCTTTGAAAAATGCATGGGTTATCAGATGAAAAATCGCAGCAGCATATGCTCCAATACCCGCCGCAAAAATCATATAGCCGATCTGACTTATTGTGGAATATGCAAGAACTTTTTTTATATCATTCTGAGTAATTGCAATTGTCGCAGCATAAAAAGCCGTAAAAACTCCCGTAATCGCAACTACGGTTGATGCAATATGAGCTACGGAAAAAAGACCGTTGAGTCTTACAATCATATAAACTCCCGCTGTAACCATAGTAGCCGCATGAATAAGAGCACTAACAGGTGTAGGACCTTCCATTGCATCGGGAAGCCATACATAAAGAGGAATCTGAGCCGATTTTCCTGTGGCTCCTATGAAAAGCAAAATACCTATTAAAGACGCAATCGTTAAGGGTATATTTCCCGAAACAGCAGCTTTGTTTATGGCATCAAAATCCGCACTTTTTACTATATACAAAATCCAGAAAATCCCAATTAAAAAGCCCAAATCTCCGATTCTATTAACTATAAATGCTTTCATACCTGCTTTTGAGGCACTCTCCTTTTCAAACCAGAAACCTATCAAAAGATAGGAACAAAGTCCCACACCTTCCCATCCGACAAACATCATAATTATGGAAGATGAAAGAACCAAAACCAGCATAAAAAATGTAAAAAGATTCATATAGGCAAAAAACCTTGAAAATGAATTATCCTCATGCATATAACCGGTTGCGTAAACATGAATCAAAAAGCTCACGCCGGTTACCATTAAAACCATGACAGAGGAAAGCGCATCCCATTTTAAGGCAATGTCAATATTAAGATTTCCTATGGAAATCCAGTTGTATATTTTATAAACAATGCCTTCAGACGCTTTTGAAAAATATAAAAGACTTGTTAAAAATGATAAAAACACCGAAAGGGGAGATATAATTGATACGAATTTCTTTGAAAGATACTTACCGAATAAAACCAAAAAAAGAGCACTTGCAAGAGGAAAAATTAAAACAAAAATCATCCTTTAAGCTCCTTTAAATCATCTCTGCTCTTTACCTTATGTTTTCTATAAAGAAGAACAGCAATTGCAATTCCAACAGCAACTTCAATCGCAGCAACCGTAAGCGTGAAAATCACGAAAATTTGTCCATCCAAATTATTTTTAACCTTTGAAAAAAATATAAATAAAAGATTTATTGCATTTAAAGAAAATTCTGCTCCGACAAGCATCATAATAAAACTCTTTTTTGAGATAAAAATTGCCATTCCTATTAAAAATAAAACAAATGAAAGAAGAATAACCGAGTATCCGCAGATCATTCACCCTCCCTTTTTTTTGCCAAAATAAGCACCCCTACAACTCCGACAAGAATCAGGACCGAGATAAGCTCAAAGGGATAAATATAATTTTTAAAAAACTCCAATGAAAGCTCTTTAGTTGAAGTTTGACCTGCAGAAAGCCCCATTTTTCCGAAACGCAACTCAATTGCAAGAAGGTTAAGCAAAAATACAAAAAGCAGTATTGCTCCGAACCACCACTTTTTTAATTCCAAAAGTGAGTTTTTTTCATTTTTATAGAACATCACAGCCATCACAATCATCACAACCCCGGCACCTGCATAAATTATTATCTGAAGAGCCGCAAGAAAGGGAGCACCAATGAGAGCAAAAATACCCGCCATTGCCAAAAGTGAAACAACAAGAGAAAACACAGAATATACAGGTTCTTTGGAAAAGAGGATATAAATACCTCCGCCCGTTATAATTAACGCCAATACTAAAAAAACTATAGTTTCAAGCATTTGTTTTTTATTTTATTTTATTGTTTTTACTTTGTCAACAAAAGTTCAAAATTATTACCTCTTAAACATTACCCAAAAATATCTTCTAAAAGATGAAGTTTATTAAACGGCGGTATAATTAAGAAACCATTAACCAAGCCTTTCAATTCCTTTATCAACTCTTTTGAAATTTTTGCACCTTCAAGTTCTCCCTCCCTTTTACTTTTCCCCTCCATCCTCTTTAAAATTTCTTCCGGCACTGTTATACCTGGTACTTCATAGTGAAGATACTCAGCATTTTTGTAAGAGATAAGAGGCATAATACTTACCATAATTGGAACTCCCAATGATTGAATTTTATCTATGATTTTTTCCATACCTTTTATTTTATATATGGGTTGGGTTATAACAAAATGAGCTCCCTTTTCTATCTTTTTCTTTAATTTTTCTATCTCTTTATCCGAAGTTTCCTCATTTATGCCAAACCCCACACCAATGTAAAAATGAGCTTTATCCCCTATAGGATTTCCCAAAAGGTCCGTACCTCTGTTAAGAGAAGACATCATTTCAACAAGCCCTTCGGATGTTAAATCATAAACACCTGTAGCAAAAGGATAATCACCTATTGAAGGAGGATCTCCTCCTAAAGACAATATATTGTGAAGACCGAGAGCAGAAGCTCCCAATAAATCCGACTGAATTCCTAAAATATTTCTATCCCTGCATGTATAGTGAACAATTATTTCCTTATTAAGCATATCCTGTAATATTTTACCAAGAGCAATCGGAGACATTCGGGTCCTTGCCATAGGACTATCGGAAACATTAATGGTATTCACAAATCTCCCGTACTCCTCAAGTTTTCTCACAAGTTTTTTAAAATTAACATCCCTTGGTGGATCTATTTCAACAGAAATGGCTTTCTTCTTTCTCAAAAGTTTCATTAAACCGGTATAGGGGTTTTCCTCTTTCTCTCTTTCCTTTTCTTCAATTATTTCAATTTTCTTTATCTTTCTCGGCTGCACTGACAGTGCTTTTGTCTTTTCTTTTAAAATTCTAATGTGTTCCGGAGTGGTCCCGCAACACCCTCCAACAACCTTAACTCCTGCTGATAAAAATTTTTTCCCATAGTTTGCAAAATATTCAGGATTGTAAGGATAATAAAATTTCCCTTGAACAAATTGTGCAAGCCCTGCATTTGGCATCGCTGAAAGAGGTTTTTCTGTAACTCTTCCCATCTTTCTTACAACCTCAAAAACATTCTGCGGACCTGTCCCGCAATTTGAGCCTATTACATCAGCTTCAGTTTCAGATAATTTAACAGAAACTTCAAAGGGGTTTTTACCGTAAAGAGTAAGTCCATTGTTAGGAAATGACATCTCTGCAATTATGAAAACCTCGGATGACAATTCCCTTGCGGTTTCAATCCCAACAATAAGTTCATTCAAGCAGGCAAATGTTTCAAAAATCAGAAGATCAGCTCCTCCTTCCAGAAGAGCTTCAATTTGCTCTCTGAATATAGACTTTAACTCATCAGGAGAAGGATTATCCTCTTTATCCAGCGGCCTTGAAATCGGGCCAATCGAACCGGCGACAAAGGCCTTTTCCTTTGCTACCGAGCGGGCAATTCTTGCACCAAAATAGTTTATATCCTTAGCCTTTCTACCCAGATCAAAATACTTATCCAAAATATATCTGTTTGCCCCAAAGGTATTCGTCGTTAGAACTTCAGCTCCTGCTTCAAGATATTCCCTGTGAATTGTTTTTACTATTTCAGGCATTGAGATATTAAGCTCATCATAGCAATGTCCTTTGGGAACCCCTTTTGCATAAATCTGAGTTCCTATAGCCCCATCAAAAAGAATCTTATTTTCATTTTCAAAAAAATCTCTGAAGTTTCTTTCCATTTTTCCACCTATTATTAAAAATTAATGAGCGCCTCCGGAGACACAGGCAGAATGACACGCTGAGTGGCAGGCCGAATGGCAGGCTGAATGGCAGGCTGAATGACAGGCTGAATGACAGGCTGAATGACAGGCATCATGAGTAAAACAGGCTGAATGACAGGCTTCGGATTTTAAGAAACTATCAAAATCTGTGTATATCGGAAAGTCACTTTCTCCATTAGTATTCAACCCTTCATCATAAAAATATAATCTCTCATAATAGGGATATCTATGTCTCACATAATTATCAGCAATTTCATTATCAGCAATATTTCTTAAAGAAGCCGGTAAAAGCTTTCTGAATTTCTCTATGTAAAACTTTTTAGTTGCTTCAAGGTCAGCATCCCATGTCTTTTCAGAAACCCTGGTGGCAAGTTCCTTTAAAAGAGCCTTTATATTCTCCTGTATAAGTCTTCCGGTTCCCCTATCAAAACAGTTAAGAAAATTTCTCTCATAATAGCTGAGTTCAGCATCATCATTTAAAAATTCAATTAAAGGGGGCTTTGAAGATTTAAGCCTTATAACTTTTTTATCAGCTAACATATAGGCAATCATTGAAATTAGATTATTGGTACTTATTCCAATAAAAAAAAGAGCTTCAACATCATCAAGCTCCGCCACTTTCCCTTTTTTTCTTGCTGATGGGACCACTACTTTGGGAGGTACCCATTCTGAGGATAACCAGTTCAAATCACTCCATTCATTAAGAACCTTTCTTCTTTTTCTAACTTTTAAAACTATAAATATAAAAATAATAGCTAATAAAACATTAAGATAGAGGATATTATTTTTCGCAAGTTTTTTTAGCTGCTCCTTCCTCTTTCTCTTTATTTCTTCCCGAAGTTTTCTCTCCTCTTCCTGCCTCCTTTTTATCTCTTCTTCCACCGCTTTTAGATGAGAAAGATTAAAGTATTTTGCCGGTAAATAAAATTTTATCGGCAATTTCTCTCTTCTACTTAGATTTTGCTTGTAAACAAGAAAGCTTAAAAATATTTTTTCTTGAAAGGGCTGCCCGAAATAGTCCATCTTATAGTTTTTATTCATGAATTTTTCAGTAAGTATAAGACCTGAATCAAATATCTCCTTATAATTAAACTTTTTCTTATTAACCGGGATTGGAGTATAGATGTAGACAGCCTGATGTTCCATGGGATAATCCCATTGAGCCGGCGCCCAATCAAAGTAAACGAGCTCCCCTCTTTCGGGAGATTTTGTAAGACCTAAATTACCTTCCATCAAAAAATCAACTGCAAATGTGATGATAAATTTAGCCTCTCCGGGACCTACCCTCGTTGTGCTGCATACATCATATTTTGTTCTTGAAAGTCTTTTTATCGTAAGGGGATATTTTTTATTATTAAAAACAGCATAGGACAATTTCATATTAAAATGAGGCTCTTTTGCAAATCCTTCAAAATAGAATCCACACATATCACCTGAAACTATATCCCATGAACTTATGTATGTTATAACTCCCTTCCCGTCCTGTCTTAACACTACCCTTTCTTCAACCCAATTAAGTTTAACACTTAATGAAAAAAGCGAAATACTTACAAGGATAAAAAAAACAAAGGAAATTAATTTTCTCATTTATTTATTATAACACTGATAAAAATCTTTACAAATAAAACAACTATTATTTACTCTCTGATTTGTTTTTCAGAATTTTAATTAAAATTTTCTCTGGCACAGAAAAATTCAAGATAATTTCATCTTTTTGTGAAGTAAAGTTCATATGCTCAAAAAGCTTTGAAAACTCACCTTCACCCATTGAGAACACTGCCTTTAAACCATTTAAAAAATCAACTATTTTCTTATTCTTGGAAATATCATTGGAGATTGTCTTAATTTGTCCGTTTAACTTCTTATCATTATAATTCGCATGGAATAAAATAACAGATAAATCCTTAATACTTAAAGGTCCTTCAATATTGATGTTCTGAGAGGCAATATCATTAAATACTCTTCCAAGATTTATAATCCCCCATAGGACAGAGTCCTCGTTTATCCTTTTAAGTTGAACCTTTATTTTTTCATTGTCCAACAACCCCTTTCCACTTTTTTCAATATTATCAACCACAGACTTCACAAAAGTTAAGTCTCCGACAATAAGAATCCTTCCTTTGTATGAGGCATAACTCAATTTTCTCAATCTAAAATATTCTCCTGAACTAAAACCATGCTCTGAAGTGTAAAAATCAAGCTTGTATTTTTCCACTCTTTTTAATTTTATTCCTTTTCTCTCAAAGAAACTCTTCAATTTTTGAGCTTCATGATTTACGCCTATAATCGCTCCCTTTTCATTTTTCCCATCAGCAAGTATCATGTATTTTACAGATTTTTTGAAATCAATATCTGTTTTCTCTACAAACTGCTCATAATTTCCGAAAAACTCCTTTATAGGGTTGAAATTTTCAGAATAAAATTTGGGAATATCAATAATCCCAAAAAGTCCGGATTTTCTACCTTTTTCAAAATCAAGAGCCAGGAAGCTATCAATATCATAGGGGACTAAATAAAGGGATGAGTTAATATTATTATAAGTTTTATTGCAAAAGGTAAAAACAAAAATCAGGCTAAAAACAATTGTAAAAAATAAAATCTTTTTCTTCATTCTTTACCTCCTCAAGCAAATAATTATACCTAAAAGCAATTAAAATTTAAAATCCGCGATTTTGACTTCTAAATCCATTTTATATATAATAACTTTTAATTACTTTTATATAAGGAGTAATAGATGGATATCATCGAACAAAGAACCAATGAAGAGGCGAGGAAAAGAAGGAAAAAACCAGCTCCTCGACCTCATTCAGTTTTAATCAAGGAACAATACTGTAAAGGTTGTTCCATTTGTGTTAATGTTTGTCCTACAGGAGTACTTGTAATAGAAGAAACCTCAAAAAGCGTATTCGGATTAATCGCAAAAGTAGAAGAACCGGATTACTGCATCGGATGTATGCTTTGCGAACTCCATTGCCCTGATTTTGCAATTATCGTAGATCCCGAAAAAAGAGGAGGCACCGAATGAACAATGTAAAAATCAGATCAGGTAATGAACTTGTTGTTGAAGGAGCAATAGCTGCAGGATGTAACTTTTTTGCCGGTTATCCAATAACCCCATCTTCAGAAATTGCAGAAGGAATGTCAAGGGAACTTCCTAAAGTTCACGGAATCTTTATTCAGATGGAAGATGAGCTTGCTTCAATAGGAGCGGTTATAGGAGCCTCCCTTGGAGGGAAAAAAGTTATGACAGCTACAAGTGGACCGGGGTTTTCTCTCAAGCAGGAAAATCTCGGAGTGGCACTTATTGCAGAGGTTCCACTGGTAATTGTAAATGTAATGAGAGGCGGCCCAAGTACGGGGCTCCCCACAAGAGGAGCACAGGGAGATGTGATGCAAGCAAGGTGGGGCACTCATGGTGATCATCCGGTTATTGCCCTGGCACCAGCTTTCCCAAAAGAAGTTTTTCTTACAACAATTGATGCATTTAACCTTGCTGAAAAATTTATGACACCGGTCATCTTACTTTTAGATGAATTAGTTGGTCATTCACATGAACCGGTAGAGCTTCCGGGGCCAGATGAGTATGAAATTGTAAACAGAAAGTATCCGGAAAAACTTGAAACTCTCGAAATTTACAAAAGAGAGATGGGTAAGCCTCCCCTCAGACCTGATTTTTTCATGGGTTATCCGATTCATATTGAATCTCTTGAGCATAATGATTATGGTTATCCCACTACTAATCCGGAAATAGTTGAAGTTCAGCAGAGGAGAAGGCTTGAAAAGATAGAAAGGCATAAAGATGAAATCATCAGATACAAAACCCACTACACAGATGATGCAGAGTTGGTAATATTTGCTTTTGGTTCAATGGCGAGATCTGCGCTTGAAGCCATTGAAACTCTAAGAAAAGAGGGAGGCCCAAAGATTGGTCTTTTTCAACCTATTACAATATGGCCATTTCCAGAAGAGCAGTTGAAAAAAGCGGTTGGGGAAAAAGATGTTCTGGTCGTAGAACTAAACTGGGGACAATTGGTTTATGAAGTTGAAAGAGTATTAAAGACCAATAAGATTCATAGCCTTTTAAAAATGACCGGTATGCCTATAAGGCCAGATGAAATTATAGAAAAGATAAAGGAGATTAAAAATGCTTGATTATGAAAAATATTTAAGATACAGAACATTTCCCGTTCCATGGTGTCCGGGATGTGGTATTGGTACAATATTTAAAGCCGTTGTCACAGCATTTGCAAAACTCGAGTGGGATCCTAACGATATTGCAGTGGTCTCTGGAATAGGCTGCTCTGGAAGACTTTCTACATACTTTAATACTAACACTCTTCACACAACTCACGGAAGAGCATTAACTTTTGCTACCGGAATTAAACTTTCAAACCCAGATAAACATGTTGTGGTATTTTCAGGAGATGGAGATGCTCTTGCCATTGGAGGTAACCATTTTATACATGCCTGCCGAAGAAATCTGAATATCAAATTGATTGTTATCAACAATAATATTTACGGAATGACAGGAGGGCAGGTTTCCCCAACAACTCCGACAGGTTTTGTAACAACAACAACTCCGTATGGAAACACGGAGCCTCACTTTGACACAGTGGAATTAGCAAAAGCTGCCGGAGCCACATATGTTGCAAGAGAAACCGTTAACAGACCAAGACAGATGCTAAAAGTAATAGAAAAATCTTTTAAGCACTCCGGTTTTTCAGTAGTTGAAATAGTATCGAACTGCCATATTAACCTCGGAAGAAGAAACAAACTGAAACATCCATTACCAATGCTCAAGTGGATTGATGAAAACACAATACCCCTTTCAAAAGCCAAAGATATGAGTGAGGAAGAGCTTAAATTCAAGTATGTTGTAGGGGAGTTTGTGCACAGACACAGACCTGATTATCTCTCTCTTTATGAGGATCTTGTCGTAAAAAAGGCAGGAGGTGATAAAAAATGAAGGAAAGATATGAAGTAAGATTGGCAGCTGTTGGGGGACAGGGACTTATAACAGCAGGAGCACTTTTAGCAAAAACAGCAATCAACAAAAAGAATCTTTATGCGACACAAAGCCCTACTTATACTTCACAGGTAAGAGGAGGCCCAACAAAAGTTGATGTTATAATAGATTCAAAACCTATTGTTTTTCCACAAGCAGTAAGTATTGATTTATACTTCGCAACCGCTCAAAAACCTTTTGATCTCTACTATAGAAATATAAAGGATGATGCTATTATAGTAATAGATTCGGATTTAGTTACAAAACTTCCGGAAAATGATAATCACAAGATATATAAAATACCTCTAACTGAAGCGACGGCAAAAGAGATAGGAAATATGGTCGTAGTCTCTGTTGTATCTCTTGCAGTTGTTTCAAAACTTTCAGGACTTTTCACAAAAGATGAATTAAGAGAAGTAGTTTTAGCATCTGTTCCTAAAGGAACCGAAGAGATGAACCTTAAAGCTCTTGATCTTGGATTTAATTTGGTTTAGGAGAGAAGATGAAATTAGATGAGATAAAAATTTCAAAAGCAATAGTTGAGCTTTATTTTAAGGATTTAATGGATTCATTGGAAAGTGATGTGATTATAGTGGGAGGAGGTCCATCGGGTTTAAC
>JAMOVU010000069.1 GCA_027067555.1 Candidatus Aminicenantota bacterium
ACCTGGCAGCTAAAAGTAAATTAAGATCCGAGGATATTTTAAAACAAGTGCAAGCAAAAAAACAAATTTAACTATTTCCCCATTCCAATCTCTAAATTCGTATGTTTCTTTTATCTACAAGTTTACTCTCCAAAATCTAATTGAAAAAAAAGAAAAAAAATGTTATATTAATTTTTACAGAGGTTGTGGGATGGAAAATAAAGGTGTTTTAAGAGTTGAACTTTCTACTATAATTATCCCATTCTATACACAGGCACTTGTTAAAATGGGATTAAGAGAAGATCCTTTGACAGGGGAACTATCGGAAAACCTGGATGAAGCTAAAAACCTTATTGATCTTCTCGATTTTCTCAAAGAAAAAACCAAAGGAAATCTTACAAAAGATGAAGAGAGTTTACTTGATTCCACAATAACCCAATTAAAAACAGAATATTTAAAAAGGAAAAATATAATAAAATGAGTAAAATCAAACATATTTTTATATTTATAATTCTTGTTTTTTTAATAGCTAATTTTTCTGATGCTTTTTCTATCAAAGAAGAATACTCAAAATACTGGTTTAAATTTTACTCCCTCGCTACAAAAAACAGAGTTGAAGAAGCTAACAAAGTGATAAATGAGTTCTTTAAAGAACCTTACCAATATAACAAGAGAGAGGAGATAGTATCTCTAATCTGGAATTATTCACTCCAAACAATTAAAAATGGTAATTTGGAGGCAGGGAAAAAATACCTTTACACCTTATCAAGATATGAAAATAATTGGAAAATTTTTGATGATTTAAGTAAAATAGAGTTAAAAAATTTTAATATTTTAAAAGGAATAAAAAATGCTTTTGTTGCCTTAAAACTATTTATTTATAGTGATGACAATATTCTCATACTCTCACCATTAGCAAAATCAATATTTTGGGGATTCTTTTTAAGCTTTATTATATTTATTCTATTTAAATATTATTATAATTTCGAAGTATTATTAAATGATCTTAATTTGAATTTTAAATTTCTAAAATATATTGCATTAATTGTTTTCGCCATAATTTCGCTTGTATCTTTCAGCGGCATCTTTTATATACCCTTTGGAATAGGGGCTGTTGTCTTTTTCTATTTACTAAAAAAGGAAAAGAAACTTCTTTTTCTTTATCTTTTCACATTCTTCATCTCTTTTATCATTCTTACATACACAAACATTATACAGACCGCCTCTTATAATAAGAGATACCAGGCAATAATAAAAATAAAGGAAGGAAAATACACTGACCAGGAACTATTAAAGATAGAAAAGGAATTTGAAAAAGATCCGGACCCTCAATTATTTCTTACACTTGCAATAAGATATTATAATGACAACCTACTTTTTAACTCAAAAAGGGTTTTAGAAAAAATAAAGGAAAGCGATAAATATAATAAATTAAAGTATTTTTATTTGGGAAATATATACTATAAGGTAGGCTTTTTCTCAAAAGCAAAAGATATGTATTTTAAAGCTCTACAGGTTGCTCCCAATGATCCTTACTTAAATTTTAATATATCAGTACTTCTATTCAGAATAAATCAACCTGATTTAGCTCAAAAATATGCCCTGATAGCCCAAAAGGCAGGTATAAAAAGAGAGGGAGATATTCTTACAAAAAAAGATCCTTTAAAAATAAATATATTCCCTTATGTAGAGTTTAAGTTTTCAAAAAGAGTCTTTTTTCACCCGATCTTCTTAGGATTACTAATCTTTTTTGTTCTTTTACTCCTATTAAAAATAGCCTTCAGATCTATAGGGACAAGTGTAAGATGCGCTTCCTGCGGAAAGCCTACAAAAAAGAACAGAAATTCAGTAAACGATAGATATTGTGAAGAATGCTTTAATCTTTTTATAATAAGGGAGCCTTTCCTTAGTGAAACACGAAAAATCAAATACAAAGAAATAGAAGAAAATAATCTTAAAATGACAAAAAAAATTGTTATTCTTTCGATACTGTTTCCGGGAATAGATTTAATTTACAGAGAGTTAAGTTATCTTTATTTTATTCTGAGCTTTTTTACTTTCTTTTTCCTTATTCTCTTTTTTACTTTAAATGGTGATTTGATAGTACTAAAAGCAAGTAAGATATTAAGTTTTAATACAATATTTCTCTGGTTAGCATTATTATTTTACTTAATTATAAATATAATTAGTTATTTTGTGGAGAAAAAAGAATGGCTTTAGAAGGAACAATTAAAGATTTTTCAATAGTTGAACTTTTACAAATGCTCGGTCAAAATAAAAGTACAGGTATTCTTGTTATAAAACATAAAGACAACTTTGTAACAATTTACTTTGAAAAGGGACTTATAGTAAGTGTTGAAACATTTCCAAGAAAACTGGAACATAGATTGGGAGAAACACTTTTAAAAAGAGGGAATATATCTCAAGAAACTTTAAAAAAATCATTACAAATCCAGAGCAAGACAGGCAAAAAATTGGGAGAAATACTATTGGGATTAAATATAATCTCTAAAGAGGAGCTAAAAAAAGCTTTAAGAGATCAAGCTTCTCAAATAGTGATAAGTATTATGAATTGGAAAGAGGGAGAATACAAATTTCAGAAGAAAGATATTGTAGATTGGGA
>JAMOVU010000070.1 GCA_027067555.1 Candidatus Aminicenantota bacterium
TGAACAAAACGGGAATCATTTCCAACGAATTCGGAAACAGAGGTTAAAAAAGCTATGACATCATGTTTTACCTCTTTTTCAATCGCCTCAATTCTCTCAACCGAAAAATTCGCATTCTCTTTTATCCTATTTAAAGCATCGTCAGGAATAACACCCAATTCATTCCAGGCTTCACAAACAGCCAATTCAACTTTAAGCCATGTTCTGTACTTATTTTCTTCACTCCATACATTACCCATTTTCTCAAGAGTATATCTTTTAATCATAAAACACCTCTCACAATTGAAATGATAAGGAAAATTCCAATCTGCTTCCCTTTATGCGTGTCATAGGAGATTCATCTCCGAAATCAAATTCTGTCTTACCGAAAAGGTATCTATAATCAATCTTTAAAAAGATATTTTTATATACAATTGTCAATGCACCACTTAATGAATAAAGTTTGGGCACTTCCGAATTCTGATTTAATATGAAATACTTTTCTTTACCAAATGATAGGTCAAGAAGCTGAACAAAAATATTGCTTAAAATAACAGTCGTACCCAATTCATACATATTCCACTTTGTATTGTCCACTCCCATAAATGTATATGTATCATTCTCATCATAAAGATAAATGTTTTTTTCTGTAAATCTGTAATTTCCGTAAAATATTATTCTGTTAAAATCCAGTTTGCCACCAAAGATAAAGGGAATACCAACATACCAGCTATAATCGGAATTTGTGGTTCCAGAATCATTCTTTGTAGTAATCATATAAGAGCCTGAAATATTTTTAGGAATAAAACCAAAAAGATGAAGAGCCTTCCAAGGAATCAACTCAAAGTAAAGATATTTGTAAACCCCTGTCAATTTTTCACTTGTAAAAGAATAAGTTTCTGTAACTTCTCCATTATCTTCTATCTTTTCCACAGATGAATCAGTATTATTCCCGAAAACTCTTCCGTAAGCAGCTCCAATATTTAAAAACTTCCAGGGAGTAAAATAAATATACAGCTGATAATACCTGTCTCCTTCTCCAACATTATTTGAAAATAAATACTTTTTTCCATTGTATTCATAGGAAATTTCCCTATCAAACACAGGAAAGAATGAGCCAAGTGTCAGATTTATTCCTATTGAATTGTTTCCGAAAATCATATTTATTTTATCCGGAAGTTTTCTTGTAGCTTCCCAATTAACCGAAGAGTAGGAGTTTAGATCATCAAATTCCTGAGAAAACTTTTCGGAAACATATGTAATTCTGAAATATCCGCTAAATGCCTTCGGAGAACTGTAAAAACTCCTGAACTCATCAACGAATTTCAGATTTGAATTAAAATCTCCATGATAAAACCCATACAAGAGAATTTCATCATAGGAATAAGAAAGTCCCCCAAACAACAAAAGAAAGAGGAGGATAAAGATTATCTTATTAATTTTAGTGTTCTTTTCCATCTTGTTTTAGTAAATATGTGAAGCAAAGAATTAATCATATTTTTTATCTGATTTCCGGTACCTTTTACTAAATATTGTCTGCTGGATGCCTTATAACTCCAATATATTATCCAAGGTCTACCTTTTATATAAGATCTTTTGAGTGGTCCCCAGTATCTGCTATCAAGGGAATTATCTCGGTTATCACCCATAACAAAATAATAGCCATCTGGTATCCTATCAATCTGAAAATTATCCCTTCTTATGTAATCTTCAAAAATAGTGTTTTCCTTTGAATAAATATTCTTGTCTTTATGATAAACATAAGGCTCCTTTAATGGAATCCCATTTATCAAAACTTTTTTATTTACTATTCTAAGGCTTTCACCCGGAAGCCCGATTGTTCTTTTGACAAAATCCTTTGTAGGATCTTCTGGAAATCTAAAAACAACTATATCCCCTCTTTCAATATCCTTTATAGGAAGGATTTTCTTCTCCCAGCTAAAAATTGTAGGAGCATAAATAAATTTGTTTACAAAAAGATGGTCTCCTATTAAAAGGGTATCTTCCATTGAACCTGTAGGGATTAAGAATGATTGGGCAACAAAGGTTATGACAAAAAACACATAAATTGCAGTTTCAACTATAAGCTCAAAGTACTCTCTTACAAAACCATGCTCTTTCTCTTTTTTCTTCTCTTTTTTCTCTCTTTTAAAAACCATAGTGAATGGTAAATGATTTTTAAAAAATGGTCAAGCAAGAAGTATTTAAGACTAATTAAAAAAATACCATAAATTCAATAATCTCATCTCCGAAAATTAAAAAATTACCTTGTTTTTTAAGGTATTTTGAACTATAATACGGTATTATGAGATTAGTAAGTAACCAAATTAATCATATGGCTTTTGTTATCGTAAGAGATTTAATCAAAAAGGAATTAATCACAGCAGAAGACAGAAATGAACTCACAGATAGAGTGGCAAAGGTGATAGAAGCGGATTTAAAAAAGGAAGAAGAACTTGAGGAAGAGGTAAAGGAATTACTTCTTCAATATTCTGAAAAAATGAGAAAGGAAAATGTGGATTACGGAGAAATGTTTCGAAAGATAAAAACCATGCTTGCAAAAGAAAGGGGGATAATTTTATGAGATATGGGTTTTCACTTGATCGGATATCTCACATTGCAAAACAGATAATAAAAGAATTCTATGATGATGATGGAGTTGAAATTTACACTGATGATTATACATTAATCAGAGCAATAAGAGAATCCATTGAAAAAGAGCTTGAATTTTATGAGGAATTAAGAGAAAAGGCAAGAGAAAAGGTTTTGTCTCAAAAGAAAAACATCCCCGAGGGAAGTAGAGAGTGGGATCTTTTAGTAAACAAATACTTTAATGAAGAGATTGATAAATTAGAAAAGATATTCGATTAATTCCTTAAACAGCAGTCAAAGAGTTGACAACTTAATAAAATAATGCTATTTTTCAATGCATTTTTAAAAGCGAAAGTGGCGGAACTGGCAGACGCATCGGACTTAGGATCCGGTGGGGATTTTCCCTGTGGGGGTTCAAGTCCCCCCTTTCGCATTTAGGAGGGTTTAATGGAAGAAAAAAAACAAAAAGATGAAGAAAAGAAGGAAGTAAAAAAAGAAAGTAAAAAAGAGTCAAAAGAGGTAAAAGAACAGGAAAAAGATGAAGAAAGCCTTAAAATTAAAGAAATTGACAAGGCTCTTTCAAAGGAAGAAAAGCTTGAAATAAGTGATTCTGAAATTGAAGATATGCTCACAGAAAAAGCTAAATCCTACAGAGGAAAGGTTAAAATCAAAGGCTTCAGACCCGGGAAAGTCCCAATTGATTATATTAAAAGGTACTTTTACAAAGAATTACTAAATGAAACCATTGATGAAATCGTAAATCAAAAGATTAAAGAAATTCTCTCAAAGGAGAAGAATTTAGCTACATACCCCAATGTTTCAAAGGATTACGAAAAGGGGAAGGGACTTACTCTAAAGATTCAGTATGAAGTACTTTCGGATTTTGAGCTTGGTGATTATAAAAACATAGAAATTGAAGACATTGAAGTAAAAGTTAAGAAGGAGGATATTGATAAAGAAATAGAAAGATTAAGGCTTCAGGTTGCTGAAGTTCTACCGCTCGAAAAAGGGAAAGAATTAGATGAAGAAACAATAATAGATTTTGAATTCCAGATTAAAAATCCGAATACTGGCAAGTGGATGAAAAAGGAGACTTTGAAGGATAGAAAGGTAAAAGACCAAACTTTCATGGGTGTAAACGAAAAACTATTGGGAATGAAAGTGGGAGAGGAAAAAGTCTTTAAAGGTAAAATTCCGGAAGAACTTGAATCAAAAAATTTCGCTGGAAAAGAGACAGAGGCCAGAATTAAGGTTTTAAATGCGAAAAAAATCAAACTTCCGGAAATAAATGATGATTTTGCAAAATCCTTGGGAGAATACAATACATTAAAAGAGTTAAAGGATAAAATAAAAGAGGCTATTGAAAACAGAAAAAAAGAGGAGAGAAAGTATCTTTTGGGAGAAAGGGTACTTTCAGAGATAGAAAAGAATGTAGAATTTGGAGTTCCTGTTAGCTTTATCTTTCAAGAAATGAATGCACTTTTCAAACAGGGGTTAAATCTTGATCCTGCAACCTCTTTAAAAGTAGCAAGAGAAAATATAAAAAAAATCTTTATAGTGGAAAAGATAGCAAAGGAAAATAAGATAGAAGTAACCGAACAAGACATAGACAAATATGTTGAAGAGCAGGCGAAAGCTTACGGAGTCCCACCCCAGATTTTCAGATCCTACTTAAAAGAGGAACATTTAAGTGAAATCAAGCATCAGATTTTAAGAAATAAAACCATAGAATTTCTTTCTGAAAATGCTAAGATAAAAGGAAAAACAACAAAAGCTACAAGTAAAAAGACTGAAGGAGAAAAAAAGAAAACCACTAAAAAAACTCCAGCAAAAGAAAAAACAACAAAAACCCAAACAACAAAAAAGAAAACTGTTTCAAAAACAACAAAAAAATCCGAAAATAAAACAAAAGAAACAAAAAAGAAAAAGGAGTAGAAGATGCAGATACCCTATGTTATTGAACAAACAGGTAGAGGCGAAAGAGTATATGACATTTACTCAAGACTTTTAAAAGATAATATAATATTTATTGGTTCTGAAATTACAGACCCGATGGCAAATACTGTAATAGCGCAGCTCCTGTTTTTAGAAGCCAATAATCCAGAGAAAGACATTTACCTTTACATAAACAGTCCGGGAGGTTCTGTAACAGCAGGACTTGCCATTTATGATACAATGCAGTTTATAAAAAATGATATTTCTACAATATGTATAGGGCAGGCGGCAAGTATGGCAGCTATTCTTCTTGCTGCCGGCACAAAGGGGAAGAGGTTTATCCTTCCCCATTCAAGAGTAATGATTCACCAACCTGTCGGGGGCTCTCAGGGAAGAGCATCCGATGTTGAAATTTACACAAAAGAGCTTTTAAGAATAAAAGATGAGCTTTTTAAAATTTTAAGCAAACATACAGGTCAAACAATTTCAAAAATAAAAAAGGATTCTGACAGGGATCTTTTTCTCACCGCAGATAATGCAGTGAAATACGGTATTGTAGATAAGGTTATGGAGATCAGAAATGACAAGAAAAAAACATGAGCCAAGATGCTCCTTCTGTGGTAAGAGCAGATCAGAGGTTTCTCAACTTATTATGGGCCCTGGTGGGGTTTACATATGTAATGAATGCATTGAAACAGCTTATAAATTAGTCTCTCCCACAATCACAAGGGTTCAGGATACCCAGCTTCAGGCAACAGAAACAATTACTTTGCCCACACCCTATGAAATTAAGAAAAAACTGGATGAGTATGTCATAGGTCAGGAAGAGGCTAAAAAGAAAATTTCCGTTGCTGTTTACAATCACTATAAAAGAATTTTTTATGCAAAAAAATATGATAATGTAGAGCTTGAAAAAAGTAACATTCTTTTGATAGGGCCTACCGGTTCCGGAAAAACATTAATAGCTCAAACTCTTGCTAAAATTTTACATGTTCCTTTTGCTATCGCAGATGCGACAACACTTACAGAAGCCGGATATGTCGGTGAGGATGTTGAAAATATACTTTTAACACTTATAGAAAATGCCGGCGGAGACATAAAAAAAGCTGAAAAAGGAATTATATATATAGATGAAATAGATAAGATAAGCAGGAAAAGTGAAAATCCATCCATAACAAGAGATGTTTCTGGAGAAGGTGTTCAACAGGCTCTTCTGAAAATATTAGAAGGTACTGTAGCCAATGTACCACCAACAGGGGGAAGAAAACATCCACATCAATCTTTCCTAAAAATTAACACTACAAATATTCTTTTTATTTTAGGAGGAGCCTTTGTAGGATTGGAAAAGATAATTGCATCAAGAGTCGGAAACACAACAGTGGGATTTACAGCTAATAATGCTAATAAAAAGAAAAAAGATGACTTAAATTATCTTTTTAATAATCTTTATCCCGAAGATCTTGTGAAATATGGTTTAATCCCTGAATTCATAGGAAGAGTTCCGATAATAGCAACTCTATCTGAACTTACCGAGGAAGATCTTATTAAGATACTCAAAGAGCCGAAAAATGCCTTAATTAAACAGTATAAAAAGCTTCTTGAAATGGAGGGAGTTTCAATAGAGTTTACTGATGATGCCTTAAAATACATAGCAAAAGAAGCTATCAAAAGGAAAGTGGGAGCACGGGGACTCAGAAGCATTATGGAAGAATTTATGACAGAACTTATGTTTCATCTTCCGGAGCACAAAGGTATTGACAAAATTATAATTACGGAGGATACTATTAAGGGAAAGGAAAAAATATTTAAAAAAATAAAGAAGGCAGCAGGATTATGAAAAAAGAGAGGGAAAATATAAAAAGTCTTATCCCTTTAAGAGAAATGATTGTATTCCCTTCCACCTTTGTTGCATTTTTAATAGGGAGGAATACATCAATAGCAGCATTAGATTATGCCCTTCATAAGGATAAGACAATATTTTTAGCTACGCAGATAAACCCTGCCATAGATGTTCCAAAGCCCAAAGATATTTTCACAGTCGGAGTTGAGGCAAGGATAGTTCAAACAGTGGAGGCGAGTGGAGGAAATATAAAAGTAGTTGTAGAGGGAATAAGAAAGGCAAGGATAATAGAGTATCTAAGATTTTATCCTTTTTACGAAGTTGTTATTAAGAGCTTTCCCGATGTTTCTTACAAATCAGAAGAGTTTGATACACATTATAATGTTCTATTAAAATTATTCAAAGATTTCATTACTCTGACATCAGGAAGTAAAAGTATAGATTCAATTATTCCTGCTGTAGCCTCAGGGGACCCAATAAAGATAATTGATATCATATCTTCACAAATTCCTGTTCCAATCTATGAAAAGCAAAATCTTCTTGAAACTATGAACCCTGTGGAAAGAGTAATCCGACTAATTTACTTACTCAGAGATGAATTAAGAGTAAGGAAGGCTTCAAAGAAAGTTTCAAGACCAAAGAAATTCCCTGGGTTTCATCATACAAGTTCAAAAAGGGAGTTTGATGAAGAAGAGGAAAAGGATTTAAATGAAATAGAGGAATTAAGGAATAGGATTTATTCAGAAGATATGCCCGAAAAAGTAAGGGAGAGGGCATTAAAAGAGTTAGACAAGCTTGAGCTTATGCCTCCCATGTCAGCAGAAGCTACTGTTTCAAGAAATTATATTGATTGGCTTCTTGCTATGCCATGGAAGAAAAAAACGAGAGAAAAGAAAGATATAAAAAGAGCAAGGAAGATTCTCGAAGAAGATCACTATGGACTTGAAAAGGTTAAAAAAAGAATACTCGAATTTCTTGCAGTAAAAAAATTAACCCCAAAGAGTAAATCTCCTATTTTATGTTTTGTTGGGCCTCCAGGAGTCGGAAAAAGCTCTCTTGGAAAATCCATCGCAAGGGCAATGGGAAGAAAATTTATAAGGCTTTCCTTAGGAGGAATTAGAGATGAAGCTGAAATTAAAGGACATAGAAGAACCTATATAGGAGCATACCCGGGACAGATTGCTCAACAAATTAAAAGATCGGGTGTAAGAAATCCTGTTTTTCTTCTGGATGAAATAGATAAGATGAGCTCTGACTTTAGAGGAGATCCGGCAGCAGCTCTTCTGGAAGTTTTGGACCCCGAGCAAAACAAAGAATTTGTTGATCGTTATCTTGATATTGAGTTTGATCTTACAGATGTTTTCTTTATAACAACTGCAAACCATCTTCAACCAATTCCATCTGCACTTTTAGATAGAATGGAAGTCATAGAAATTCCGGGTTATACTGAACTTGAAAAACTAAACATAGCAAAACAGTATCTTATAAGAAAAGAATTGGAACAAAATGGAATAAAAAATAAAAACATAGAGATAGAAAATGATGCTATCCTTGAGATAATAAGAAGTTATACAAGGGAAAGCGGAGTTAGAAATCTTCAAAGGGAGATAGCTAATATTTTAAGAAAAGTTGCTCTTAAAGTAGTTGAAGAAGGGAAAGAGACTTTTGTTAAGATTACAAAAGATAATATAGAGGACTTTCTTGGCCCAAAGAAATTTCATCTTACCAAAAAAGAGGAAAAGGATGATATCGGAGTTGTTGTTGGCCTTGCATGGACTGAAAGTGGAGGAGATTTGCTAACCTTTGAAGTAAGGCTTGTTCCGGGAAAGGGTGAGCTTGTTTTAACCGGAAGATTGGGAGAAGTTATGAAAGAATCAGCTCAGACAGCTTTTTCCTATGTGAAAAATAAACTATTGAGACTGAATTATGATTTTTCAAACTTCAAAGATTATGATTATCACTTACATGTTCCCGAAGGAGCAGTACCCAAGGAGGGACCTTCTGCCGGAATAACAATAGCAACAGCTTTAATTTCTCTAATTTTAAATATCCCTGTAAAAAGCACTATTGCAATGACAGGAGAAGTCACATTAAGGGGAAAAGTTCTCCCAATTGGAGGCTTAAAGGAAAAATTAATAGCAGCCCATAGAGAAAAGATAGAAGGGGTAATAATACCTTACGAAAATAAGGGAGATTTAGTGGAAATTCCGGAAGAAGTTAAAAAGAGTATTAAAATATACACGGTAAAAACAATGGATGAAGTTTTATCCATAACTTTAAAAGAAAAAATAGAAAAATTTTTATACAATAAACCTATTCCAACCACTTTTGTAAAAAGAGAAAATTAGTGATCAAAGTAAAAAAAGTAGAGCTTGTTAAAACTGTTTTTGATAAAAAAGAACTTTTATTTGACAAGAGGAAAAAAGTTGTGTTTGCTGGAAGATCAAATGTAGGAAAATCAACTTTAATAAATACAATGCTTAATAGAAAAAAGTTAGCAAAGACAAGTTCAACACCCGGGAAAACAAGATCCATAAACTATTACCTTATAAATGATAAATTTTATTTTGTTGATTTACCGGGATACGGATACGCAAAGGTATCAAAAAAAGAAAAGGAAAAATGGAATAATTTGCTTAAAGAGTTTTTTTATTTTGAAAAATATGTTATTCTATTATCTCTTATTATAGATTCAAAGGTAGGGATCACAGAATACGATACAAGAATGCTTTCAACAGCAGCTTATTTCAATCTACCTACTTTAATAATAGCAAATAAAATTGATAAAATAAAAAAAAATATGATTGAAAAAAGAGTAAATGAAATTGAAAGAGAGCTCGAAATTCCTGTTCTTCCATTTTCATCAAAGGACGGAAGGGGAAAAAGAGAGCTCTGGCATACAATAGAAAATTCACTTCAGGAGTAGAAAAAATGGCAACAAAGAAGATTAAAGAAGAAATTGATGAAAAAAATTTGTTGACCCTTGCGGAACTTGAAAAAAAATCCCTTGCACAACTTCAAAAAATCGCAAAGGAGATGAAAATAACAGGAATCTCCTTTTTGAAGAAGCAGGATTTAGCTTTCAAAATTTTAGAAGCTCAGGCAAAGGCGAATGGATATTTGTTTGCAGAGGGAGTACTGGAAATTCTACAGGAAGGATACGGATTTCTGAGATTTCCCGAATATGCCTATCTTCCAAGTTCAGACGATATCTATGTATCCCCTTCTCAAATAAGAAAATTTGACCTCCGAATGGGAGATACTATTTCCGGTTGGGTAAGACCTCCAAGAGAAGGAGAAAAGTATCTTGCTCTTATAAAACTTGATGCAATAAACTTTCTCCCTGTTGAACAGGCAGTCAAAATGAGAGAGGGAATAAAATTTGAACAATTAACCCCCCTCTATCCCTATGAAAAAATACAGCTTGAAACAGATAGAAATAATATTTCGGCAAGAGTAATGGATCTTTTAACTCCCATAGGAAAAGGACAAAGAGGTCTTATAGTTGCTGCTCCCAGAACGGGAAAAACAATGCTACTTCAAACAATAGCAAAATCCATTGAATTAAATCATCCGGAAATGATGATTATTGTTCTTCTCATTGACGAAAGACCAGAAGAAGTTACAGATATGGAAAGAAATGTTAAAGGAGAGGTAATAGCATCCACATTTGATGAACATCCTTCAAGGCATGTTAAAGTAGCTGATATGGTAATAGAAAAAGCCAAAAGGCTTGTTGAACATAAAAAAGATGTGGTTATTTTGCTTGATAGCATTACGAGACTTGCAAGAGCCCATAACTCTGTGCTTCCAACATCAAAAAGAGTAATGTCTGGAGGACTTGATGCAAACGCTCTACATAAACCTAAAAAATTCTTCGGTGCAGCACGAAAAATAGAAAACGGAGGTAGTCTTACTATTATTGCCACTGCCTTAATAGATACAGGCAGTAGAATGGATGAGGTAATCTTCGAAGAGTTTAAAGGGACAGGAAATATGGAAATAAACCTTGACAGAAGACTTGTTGATAAAAGAGTGTTTCCGGCAATAGATATTTTTAAATCCGGAACACGAAAAGAGGAACTATTAATACCAAAAGAGGACTTAAACAGAATCTGGATTTTAAGAAAGGTCCTTTCCCAATTAAATGAGGTAGAGGCGATGGAGTTATTGGTGGAAAAAATTAAAAAAACTAAAACGAACAAAGAATTTCTTAATTCAATGTCCAAAAGCCTTTAACATTTTTAATACTCTTTAAGGAGGTCAACATGTTCAAAATAGCAGTGGTAGCCATAGGAGGAAATGCTCTTTCTGATGGGAACACTCCTGCTGAAGAGCAATTAAAGAGAGCCTATCAAGCAGCCAAACTTATAGAAATCCTTTATAATGAAGGGTTTAAGGTAGTGGTTGTTCACGGAAATGGACCTCAAGTTGGGATGGCATACTTAAGACAATTGGCAGGATTGAAAGAAAATATCCATCCTCTTAATTTAGCCTTATGTGATGCTCTAACCCAAGCTGAAATAGGAACAATGCTTGAGCTTGCAATAATAAACACTATAAATAAAAAAAACCCTGACTTCGAAGTCCTGACAATAGTTAGCCAGGTGGAAGTCCTTGAGGATGATCCTGGATTTAAGCACCCTTCAAAACCTGTGGGACCATTTTATACAAAAGAAGAGTTAAATGAGATAAAAGAAAGATTTCCTGATTGGATAATGAAAGAGGATTCAGGAAGAGGATACAGAAGAGTTGTACCTTCCCCAAAACCAATTAAGGTTTTCGCTTCTCATATAATCAAGGATGCTTTTAAAAAGGCGGATGTGATAATAGCCGGAGGCGGTGGTGGAATTCCAGTGGTAAGAAAAGAGGATAATACTTTTGAGTTGGTAGATGCTGTTATTGACAAGGATAGAACAGCTTCCCTAATAGCAAAAGACATAGGAGCCACTCACTTTTTCCTTTTGACAGGTGTTCCCCATGTATTAATTAACTTTGGAAAAGAGAATGAAGAAATAATATACAAAATGAGTGTAGCCCAGGCTAAAAAATACCTTGAAGAAGGTCAATTCCCTGAAGGTTCAATGGGCCCAAAAATTGAGGCTTCAATAGATTTTGTGGAGTATACTTCCAATGAAGCAATTATTACAAATGCTCAAAATATTCTTAAAGCCCTCAAAGGGGAAGAGGGTACACGCATTTTTAAATAAACCAAAGAATGAAAGAGATCGGCACAGTTGAGTTTAAAGAAATTTTAAAGAATGGGATAGAGCACCTTATCTCAGATAAGCAAACCTTAAATGATATTAATGTATATCCCGTACCCGATGGAGATACGGGAGACAATTTAGTAAATACATTTCTCCCTGTTTTAAATATAATAGATTCAATAAACGAAGAGAATATAGATAGTTTCACAGCTGAAGTTTCTTCTCACCTCTTAATCTCCGCAAAGGGAAATTCCGGCGTAATTTTCTCGCAATTTTTTTTCAGCTTTGCAAAGGCGATAAAAGGTAAAAAAACACTTAATCCGAAAGAATTTGCGGAAGCAATGGACATTGCAGTAAAAGAGCTTTACCAATCTCTAAGTAATCCAAAGGAAGGTACTATTCTAACAGTTATCAGAGAAACCGCAGAAGCATTTAAAAAAGAAGCTGAAGAAGAGGAGCTTTTTGGTTCTATTTTTGAAAATGTAGTTGAAAAAGCAAAGGAAATTGTTGAAAAGACAAAAGACATGTTACCCTCCTTAAAAAAAGCCAATGTAGTTGACTCCGGAGGGTTGGGCTTTTTTCTATTTTTAAAGGGAATGGCAAATTCTTTAAAAAAGGGAAAGGAAAGATTAGTTACAATCTCTAAAAAATATTTAAACATTATAAAAACAAAGGTTGCAAAAGAGCCTACCTATGCTTACTGCTGTCAATGGACAGTCAAACCACAGGAAAAAAATAAGGATTTTTTCAAAGACTTAATTAAAGACCATGGAGATTCAATTGTAATTTCTGGAGGAGAAGATTTTTTAAATATTCATATCCATACGGATAATCCTGAAAAAATTGAAGAGATTATAACACCTTATGTAAAAGAGATTATCTCAAGAAAAATTGATAATTTAAAAAAACAGGTAAAAAGCTTTAAAAAAAAGGAGATTGGAATTGTTATAGACTCTTCCGTTGATATACCGGAAAGTTTATTGATTGAAGAAGGAATAGAGAGAGTTCCCGTTCAAATTGCCATAGAGGGTCAATTTTACAAAGATTACATTGACATAAACAAGGAAGAAATTATCGAGAAAATTTACAAGAACAAAAATCTTGAACTTAAAACATCACAACCGGCAATAGGGGATTTTAAAAAAGCCTATGAAAAAGCCCTTGAAAAAGCAAAAAAAATCCTTGTTATCACATTAACATCAGGACATAGCGGTACATATAAGACCGCTGAAATGGCTAAATCTCTCGTTGAAGGTGGGGAAGAGAAAATCATAGTATTTGATACTAAAAATCTATCGGGAGGAGCAGCTCTCTTTGTTTACAAAGCTCTTGAATTAATAAAAAAGGGAGAAAAAATCGAAAAAATCGTCGAAATTCTTACTAAAAAAAGAGATAATATAATTTCTTTTATCTATTTGAAAAATTTGGATTATCTTGTGAAAGGAGGAAGAGCGCCCAAAATTGCTGGAATTCTTGCAAAAATACTAAAACTTCATCCGATTCTCTTTGTAAACAAAGAAGGAAAACTTGAAAAGAGCTTTTTTATTTTCGGCAAAAAATCACCGGAAAAAAAAGTTTTTAAAAGATTTTTAAACAAGATTGATCACCAAAAAAAATATCTCATTGAAATCAATTATGGAATAAATAAAGAAACTGCCAATATTTTCAAAAAACTCATCGAAGACGCCAATTTAAAAATTTCCCAACTTTATTCAGAGCAGGCTACCGCAACATTATGTGTCCATGCAGGACCTTATGCTTTTGGAATTTTTGCAATGGAAGATAATTAAAATTTCAGTTTTTTATAAAAATTTTCCAACTTGAAGATATCACCGGTTTATCTTACAATAAAAAATAAGGAAAAAAAATGGAAGGGTTTACAAAAAAAATATTTCAAAGAGGGGATAATGAAAATTAATTTTAAGAGCAGAAAAGACAAGTGTAAAGAAAAAGTTAAACTTCTAGAAAAAGAAAATGAAAAATTAAAAGGAATTATTCAAGAACTTTCAATTTTAAATGATATAGCAGTTGCAATAAGTTCCACCCTTTCCCTTGAAAAAATAATAAACCTAATAGTTGACAAATGCATTAAACATTTTGAAGTTGAACAGGGAGCAATTATGCTTGTTGAAGAAAAAGCTAAAATGGATCAACCTGCTTTATACACAATGGTACGAAGAATTGATCAAACAAATTATATAATGCCCTTCAGATTGAACGAACAATTGATAGGATGGATGCTTAAAAATACAAAACCTTTGATAATAAATGATTTTTCCACAAATCAATACTTTCAAAATACGGATTCTTCAAGATTTGTTATTCATTCCCTTTTAGCCGTTCCATTAGTAACTAAAAACAAGATGATAGGTGTGCTTGCCCTTTTCAATAAAAAAAATAAGAAAGGGTTTACGGACGGAGATCAGAGGCTTTTGTCAATAATCGCCACAGAGTCAACACAGGTAATAGAAAATGCAAGACTTTACAAACAAGAGCAGGAGTTTAAAAGAATAAAGGAAGAGCTTAGAATGGCTTTTAAAATACAGAGAGACCTTCTCCCGAAAGAACTACCTAAAATAAAAAATTATGAAATATCAGCTATTAATATCCCCGCAAGATCAGTAAGCGGAGATTACTATGATTTTGAAAAAGATAATAATCTTGTGCATTTTTGTCTCGGTGATGTTTCCGGGAAAGGAATGCCGGCAGCACTTTTAGCTGCAAATTTACAAGCCACTTTAAGAGGACAGGTCTTGCTCAATCCTTCTATCACAGATACTTTAAAAAACACAAACTATATCCTCTACAATAATACAAGTCCTGAAAAATTCGCCACACTTTTCTACGGAGTTTTAGATTCTATAAAAAATGAATTAAAATATAGCAATGCAGGTCATAATCCACCTTTCTTTGTTCAAACGAATAAGAAAAAAATAAAACGACTTGAAAAGGGGGGAATGATATTAGGGATAATGGAAGATTCAGAGTATGAGGAAGATACAGTTTTCTTTGAAAAGGGAGATATAGTTCTAATCTACTCAGATGGAATCTCAGAGGCAATGAATGAAAAAGAGGAGGAATTTGGAGAAGAAAATATTGAGAGATTCATCTCAAAAGTTACCGATAAATCTGCAAAAGAGATAGCAGAAACTCTTTTAGAAGAAGTCAAAAAATTTGTCGGAAAAACTCCCCAATCCGATGATATGACAATAATAGCGATAAAAAGAATTAACTAAATTTCCTACATTTCCAAAAGAGTTAAATAAAGTATTTGAGCAAGATCCTCCATAATCTCAGGAGTAATATACTCAGGTTTATCACTGCTCTTGTGGTAATTATCAAAACCCAAAGGTATTCCATAAGTGGAAAATGAGAGAGTTGGAATACCCGCCCACATAAAATGAGCAGCATCAAGACGTGGTCTTGCTATATTATTAAAAAAGTTTGCATTTATCACCCTATGCACATACTTATCATTAGCATTTTTAATTTTTTTAAAAAGCTCCGGATAATTTTTTCCTGCTATTGCAAAAATTTTGTTTCCTCTCCCGACTCCATCAGAATTAAAACAGGCAACTATCTTTTTACCTTTCAAAGCATCAGGAGGACTTTTAACAAAATATTCAGAACCCTTGACACCCTGCTCTTCTGCACCAAAAAGAGCAAAAACCACTGTTCTCCTGGGTTTAATCGGAGACTTTGACAGAGCTTCTGCAACCCCTAAAACAACCGCATCTCCCGAAGCATTGTCATTTGCCCCGGGTACAAGATAAGGGTCCATCCCTACGTGATCAAGATGGGCACTTACGACAACTACTTCATTCTTTAATACAGGATCTGTTCCCTCAATCATACCCAATACATTATAAGCAACTCCCTCAGGATGATGCTCTGTCCTGTTTTTTATCGTCATAATTTTTCCGGTGCTGAAACTGAATGTTTTTTTTCTCTTTTTTATTCTCTCTACAACCTCTTTATGCTTATACTTCAAACCTTTAAAAAGGTCTTCCACTATACTCTTATTAATATAAGTAAGAATAAAATCTTTAATAAACACACAATTAGGATTCGTAATATGGTAAATATAAAGCATGCCGGCAGCTCCATGAGCCTTTGCATTTTTTACTTTATACTGATGGAATGAGTATGGCCTCCATTTTTTAAACTCTTCTTCGTTTTTAGTGGAGACAGGAACCTCCCTTTCCATCATAACTATCTTTCCTTTGACATTTACACCCTTGTAATCATCATATCCCAATTCCGGAGCTGTAATACCATATCCCACATATATAACTTCAGCCGTGACCTCACCGGTATCAGAAGTGGAACCGGGGATAAAATCCTTTTCAAGAATATAATGCTTCAAAATTTCATCCCCCCTTTTTAGCGGAATATGTAAGTAAGCTTCATCACCATCAAGAATCAGGGTATAAGGATTTTTAAAAGCTTGAAGATAGCTGCCCTTATTACCAGCCGGTTGAAGACCCCATCTTTTAAAATTTGAAATCACCCATTCTGCTGCCATATTAAAACCTTCAGTACCTGTTAATCTTCCTTTATACTTTTCACTCGCAAGTTCCTTCACATAACCAAAAAGAGTATGACTTGATATTGAGTGCATTGTCTCCAGAATTTGCTCTTCTTCTGACTGGCTTTGAGCTTCAACCCTGACAGAAAACATATAAGTAAAAATAAAAGAAAAAATTACAACAAAAATAAAGCCTTTTAAAATTTTTCTCATATCACACCTCTTTATTAATTAACCTTTTTTAATTTTATCTTTCCAATCACTTTAATGTCAAGAAAAAGTTGCCCCTTTTTCAAAACTTTGCTAAAATTTTGAAGAGGGAAGTTTTTTGTGATTGAAAAGAGAGTTGGTCACTATCTTTTAATCGAAAAGATAGGTGAAGGAGGGATGGGAGTTGTCTATAAAGCTAAAGATGAAAAGTTAGACAGAATTGTTGCAATAAAATTTCTACCTCCAGAATTTTCAAAAGATAAAGAAATTAAAGCAAGGTTCCTCAGGGAAGCAAAAGCCTTATCTATACTGGATCATCCAAATATTTGTGTTGTCCATGGGATAGATGAAACAGAGGATAAACGAGTTTATATGATCATGAATTATTATGAAGGAAAAACACTTAAAGAAAAAATTGAAAAAAAAGAAATAAAAACTAAAGAAGCAATAAATATATTCAAACAAATTGCCAAGGGGCTCTTAGCAGCCCATAAAAAGGGAATTGTCCATAGAGATATTAAACCTGCAAACATTATGATTTCTGAAGAAGGCTTAATCAAGATTCTTGATTTCGGGCTTGCCAAATTCTTAGGAGAAAGCAAACTAACAAAAGAAAGAAGTATAATGGGTACTGTTCACTACATGTCCCCGGAACAGATAAAGGGAGAGAAAATTGATTATAGAACTGATATTTGGTCCCTTGGAGTGTTGATGTATGAAATTATAACAGGCACTCCACCATTTAAAGGAGAATACGAGCAAGCAGTCATATACTCTATTCTAAATGAAAACCCCAAGAAAATAACAGCTATTAATAAAAAAGTTCCTGCAGAATTGGAAAAAATCATAATGAAATGTTTGGAAAAAGACCCTGAAAAAAGATATAAAGATATTAAAGCACTCTTAAAAGATTTGAATAATCTAAGCAAAATTAAAAAGAAAAGAGAAAAAAGGCCCTATCATACCCCTATCTTAATGTTAACAATACTTTTTCTCTTTATTTTTGGTATCTTAAGAATAATAGAAAAAAACAAAATCAAAGTAAACTCGAGCCACAACTCTTCCAACTCCATAGCAGTTCTACCATTTGAAGACAAAAGCCCCTTAAAAAATCAAAGCTTTTTTTGTGATGGTATGACAGAAGATATAATAATAAGACTTTCAAAAATAAAAAAACTCAAGGTAATTAATATTCTCTCTGTCCTTAGATATAAGAATGTCCAGAAAGATATAAAAAGAATAGGGAAAGAGCTGGGAGTTGAAAACATCCTGTTGGGCAGTATCAGAAAGGTGGGGACAAAGGTAAAGATAAGCGTACAATTGATAAAAGTTTCCAATAAATTCAGTCTCTGGGGAGATTCTTTCACATTTGAACTAAAAGATGTCTTTAAAGTTCAGGATAAAGTTGCAGAAAAGATTGCAAAAGCACTAAAGTACAGCATTCTTATAAAAAAAAGAGAATTTAATGAACCTAAAAATCTGGAAATTTATGAATATACTTTAAAAACAAGAAGTTTAATTAACAAGTACCTGCTATCAAGAAATGAAGAAGATTTTAAACACTCTTTAAAAATGCTAAAGAGAATGGAAGAAATAGAGCCAACTAATCCTAAAACATATATGTGGTACGCGTGGTGTTATCAAAATCACTATGAAATAAGTTTAGATAAAAATGATCTTAAACAGGTTATCTCAAATATTAAAAAAGCATATAAAATTAATCCCCATATAGCAGAAACTCTCGTGGGAATGGGGTGGCTCTATTTATTGAAAAAAGATTATGACAGGGCCTTTCTTTTTTTCTCCGAAGCAATAAAAAAAGAGCCTAACATGCCAGAAATTCTTCATACTTTGGGAATTTTTTACCACAGGCTCGGACTTTTCAGAAAATCGATGTTTTTCTCAAAAAAGGCGTATGAAAGAAACCCCTTTTACATTTTCACAGCTCGAATACTTGCCTCTTCATATGAAGCTCTTGGTGAATTGGAGAAAGCAAGAAAAATTTATAAAAAGAGTATTGATTTTTTCCCAAAAAACTATTTTACTCTATTTCCATATTCTCTCTTTCTACTTAAAACCAATGAAATTGAAAAATCCAGAGCTGTTTTTTTTAAAATCCCAGAAAATCAGAAAAGAGCGAAAGAAATTTCTCAATATAAAGCTATTTTGTATGCCCTTAAAGGGGAAAAGAAGCTGGCCTTAACTTTCAATCGTTCACCCGAAGTTTACTCAATTCTGGGAATGAAAAAAGAGGCAATAAAGGAATTAAAAAAAATGGCTGGAAAAGACCGGAAATATTCCTATCTTCTCCTAATAAACAACCCTTTTCTTAATAATTTAAGAAGCGACCCGGAATTCATTTCAATATTAAATACACAAAGAAAAAAGTTTGAAAAATTGTTAAAGAAATACGGAAGTTTATCTGTACCGATTTAAACAATAAATGAGCCTTGAAATTACATACCTTTTGTGGTAAATTTTTAATATACTAATATTGGAGGTTAGAATGAAGATTAAAGAGAGAGAAAAAGGGAATGTTGTAATCTTAGATGTTTCAGGAAAAATCGTACTTGGAGAGGACATCAACAGCTTAAAAGAAAAAATTGATGAACTTTTAAAAGCAGGTAAAAAAAATATTCTTTTAAACCTTGCGGACGTTCCTTATGTTGATAGTACAGGTCTTGGTGAAATAATAAGAGCTTATGTAAGCACAACAAAAAATGGCGGCAAATTAAAACTTTTAAAAATTTCAGAAAAGATTAAAGATCTTTTAGTAATCTCAAAATTAATAACAACATTTGAAAAAAATATTTTTGAAGACGAAGAGGAAGCTGTAAATTCATTCTAATCCAACTTGGAAGATAAAAAAGGGTTTAACCTTCACTTAATTATTATCTTCCTTATTTCCCTACTTTTTTTTTCATATGCGTTTATAGTAGATATAAGAGTAAGGCAAAGGGGAGGTTTTTTCAGTGATGAAGCCTCTTATTTCTCAATAACCCAAAGTATTGCATATGATTTTGACTTAAAATACACAAAAAAAGATATTTACAGGATTAAGAGAGATTTTGGAACACCTCAGGGAATTTTTTTAAAAAAGGGAAAAGACGGAACTTTATATTTTTCAAAGTCTTTTATCTATCCTCTTTTTGTAGCACCTTTTTACAAAATTTTCAAAACAAATGGTTTTTTTATATTTCATGCAATTCTCTTAAGCCTGATTCTATTCCTGGGTTTTAAGCTTGCAAAAAAATACTTTGAGAAAAATCTTGCTCTTATCTATACGCTTCTTTTTACTTTTGGAAGTATCGCCTGGATATACTTTTTTTGGATGACTGCTGATTTTTTTAACTTTGCAATTGTGTTTCTCTCTTATTTAATTTTCTTTATTTACAAAGATTCACCTAAAATAAGTCCTCTTCTTCTTTCTGCCTTCCTTCTCGGAATTGCCACTTTTTCCAAACCACCAAATATTGTTCTCACTCTTCCTCTTCTTTTTATTTTAGTTTTTAAAAAGAAGAATTTAAAAAAATTCTTATTATTTTCTCTTTCTTACATCCTCCCGGCAATTCTTTTATTCGGATTTTTATACCTGATGACAGGAGACTGGAATTTCATGGGCGGGGAAAGAAAGTCCTTTTACTATAAATTCCCCTATGAACAAAAAGATTACACTTTTGAAAATCTCGGCATAAAAATGACAGCTTCCAATTATTGGGAAAGATATTATATAACTCCCAAAATTTTCTTCTTAAATCTCATATACTTTTTTATAGGAAGATATACAGGAGCTTTTATATATCTTTTCCCCGGAATATTCTTTATGCTTCTCTTTCTATGGAGGAAAGAGCGGAGTAATAATATAGAAGGAATTATTATATTAATCACATTTTTCATAGAAATTTTAATTTATACCGGACTTGCCCCGGACAATTATTTCGGTGGGGCAGGTTCCTTAGGCAACAGATATGCACTGAATTTTTACCCCATACTTTTCTTTTTATTTCCAAGAAACCTTGACTTAAAAAAGGCTTTTTCAGGTTTTGTCCTACCATTCCTGTTTTTGGCTCCTGCATTTTTTGATCCGATTTTCTATTCCGGCTACACGGGAGAATTAAGCAAGATTGGAATTTTAAAAAACTTCCCCCCCGAAATCACACAAATTTTGTCAATTCCAACAAATATAAACCCTCATGCATATAGAAAAAGATTACAAAATTCTAACATTTTTATTCTCAATAACAACTTTAATGCAATAAAAGAGGATAGGGGAATATGGATTTATGAAGAGGGAAAAATTGAGTTTGTACTTGAAACTTTTAAAAAGTGTAAAATTTTAAAACTTGAACTTCTCAATATTCCTGCTAAAAAAGAACACATTATAAAAATCAAAATAGGAGGAATAAAAAGAAAGATAAAACTTAAACCATCAGAAAGAAAGGACATTTTTCTTTTCAACATAAAACCAACCTTAAGGATAAAAAAACGATTTTATTATTATGGATATATTAAAACAGCACTCTCCACAATACCTTTTTACACAACAAAAGAAAATAGAGACAGAAGAAGGGTATCTCTTTACTTTAAACCAATATTTGAAAAATGTGTGGAATAGCCGGTTTTCTATATAGTAATCAGGAAGTAAAAGCTGAAGAAAAATTACTTCACGAAATGTTAAATCTCATAATTCACAGAGGCCCAGATGAAGAAGGTATGTTCGTAAAAGATAATGTAGCCATTGGAATGAGAAGATTAAATATAATTGACCTCAACACAGGAAGTCAACCGATTTTTTCAAAAGATAAAAAGAAAGTTATAGTTTATAATGGAGAATTCTACCCGTTTAAAAAATACAGAAAAGAACTTGAAAACAAATATGAATTTTATACTAAAACTGATACTGAGGTAATACTACATCTTTACGAAGAATACGGAGAAGAATTTGTAAAAAAACTGGCTGGAATGTATGCAATTTCAATCTGGGATGAAAAAGAAAAAAAATTATTATTAGTAAGAGACAGGGTCGGAATAAAACCTCTTTACTACACCCTAACTTCAAAAGGAACACTCGTTTTCGGTTCAGAGCCAAAAACCATCTTACTCCATCCCGAAGTAAAAAGAAAGGTTGATCCCTTAGGTTTGGAGCTTTTTCTCTCATTGGAGTATATCCCGGCTCCCCTTTCAATCTTTAAAAACATAAAAAAATTACTTCCCGGTCATTATCTTGTTTACAAAAATGGAAAAATAGAGATAAAGGAATACTGGCATATAAAAAATGAAACCCTTTTAACATCAGAGAAAGAGTACATTGACGGGATAGATTCCCTTCTGGAAAAATCCGTAGAGGAAAGATTGGTAAGCGATGTTCCACTTGGGGCTTTTCTATCAGGGGGAGTTGACTCATCCTCTGTTGTCGGAAAGATGAGACAAATAGGGGTTGATCCTCTTTTGACATTCTCAATAGGATTTGAAGAAAAATCCTATAATGAGCTTCCCTTTTCAAAACAGGTGGCAGAACTTTTCAAAACAGATCACTACATAGAAAAGGTCTCGCCCGATACAATCTCTCTTATAAAAAAGCTAATCTTTCATCTTGATGATCCCATAGGAGACTTTTCAATTTTTCCAACCTTTCTTGTATCACAAATTGCAAAAAAGAGAGTAACAGTCTCACTATCCGGAGACGGAGGGGATGAACTTTTTGCAGGCTATGAACACTATATTGCACAAAAGCTATCAAATTATGTTAGCAAAGTTCCTCTTTCAAAACAATCATTAAACCTTTTTGCTTCCCTTTTCCCACCGTCCAAAAAGAAAAAAGGATTTGTCAACAGAATAAAAAGATACAGCAGAGGGCTAAATATGGAAAGCTCTTTAAGGCACTTTCGCTGGATGCTGTTCCTCTCCCTTGAAGAAAAACGAGAGCTCTTTTCAGAATCCTTAATTAAAGAGATAGATCTCAGCAAAGAAATCAACGAAAGGGAACCACTTAAAACAATTTTCGAAAAAGCAAAGGAGTTTGATTCAATAAACGGAGAACTTTACATTGATTTTAAAACATATCTTGTGGATAATATATTGGTAAAAGTTGACAGGATGAGCATGGCAACATCTCTTGAAGCAAGGGTTCCTATTCTTGACCACAATCTTGTTGAATTTGCCTTTAAAATTCCCGGAAAATACAAGCTCAAAGGATTTACAACAAAATACATTTTTAAGAAAAATGCCGAAAGAATGCTTCCTAAAAATATAGTCCACAGAGAAAAACAGGGGTTTTCAATTCCAATAAAAAACTGGCTTAGAAAAGAATTAAAATCCCTTTTACTCAACACATTATCAGAAGATCGCATAGAAAAAGCTGGATTTTTTAAATACAGAGCAATAAAAAAATACATTGAAGAACACATAGAAGGTAAAGAAAATCACAGCCATGTTTTATGGTCTCTTCTCCTATTTCATCTGTGGTACAATTATTTTATCTTAGAGGAAAAATGGACAGAAGAGAATTTTTAAGATTCTTATCCATTTTACCCTTTCTTTCGTCAATTAAAAACAATCTTTTAAGGAGGATCAATTTGAAAGAAGAGTATCTGAAAATTTTTGAAATAAGTGAAAATAATATAAAAAAAATCCTCCAAACCGCTTTGAAAAATGGTGGGAATTTTTCCGAGCTTTATCTTGAATACTCTTTGTCATCTTACCTTAAACTTGAAGAGGGGCAATTGAAAGAGCCTTCTATTTCCATAAAAAAAGGAGCAGGAGTAAGGGTTATAGAGGGAGAAAAAGTCGGGTACTCCTACACAGAATCCTTAGAAAAAAATGATCTTGAAAAAATAGCATTAATCTCCTCTTCTATTGCAAAAAACAGGGTTTCACTACAAAGATTCCACTTTAAAGAAAAACCATTCAAAAGATATTATCCGGAAGATGTAATTTCAGGAATTTCTCCTGAGGAAAAGATAAGTTTGCTTGAAAGAGGTTATAATAAAGTATTTGGTAGAAAACATGTCAAAAGAGTGTCCATCACTTATTCTGATTCAGTAAAATTAAAAATAATTGCAAATTCCCAAGGCCTTTTTATTTCAGATTATCAGCCCCTTATACGATACAATGTTGAAATCATAGCGGAAAAAGGAGGAGAAAGAACAAGAGGGTATGAAGGAGGGGGAGGAAGAAGAGGACTTGATTATTTTAAGGAGGTCAAACCTGAGCAAATTGCAGAAGAAGCTTTAAGACAGGCTCTCTTACAGCTTGATGCATATGAAAGTCCGGCAGGAGAGTTTGAAGTTGTGCTTGCTTCAGGGGATTCCGGAGTGCTTCTCCATGAATCAATAGGACACCCTCTTGAAGGAGACTTTAATAGAAAAAAGACATCCGCCTTTACAAACAGAGTGGGAGAAAGGGTGGCCTGCCCGGAATGCACTATAATAGACTCCGGTATAATACCCAATTCAAGAGGAAGTATTAATATTGATGATGAAGGAAACTTATCAAAAGAAAATATTTTAATAGAAAATGGAATTTTAAAGGGTTACATACATGATAGAATAAGCAGTGATTTTTTCAAAGTTTCCCCGACCGGAAACGGGAGAAGGGACTCTTACAAATACCCTCCTATTCCGAGAATGACAAATACTTATATGGCAAATGGCAAATATTCTCCTGAAGAAATCATAAAAAGCGTGAAAAAAGGAGTGTATGTTAAAAGCTATAGCGGAGGAGAGGTTGACATAAGCTCCGGAGATTTTGTTTTCAAAGCTACTGAAGCTTACCTGATTGAAAATGGGAAAATAACAAAACCGCTCAAAGATGTAACGCTAATAGGAAATGGCCCTGATATTCTTACAAAAATAGTAATGGTGGGAAATGATTTAAAATTAAGCGATGGGAAATGGACATGCGGGAAAGACGGACAATCGGTACCCGTGGGAGTCGGTCTTCCTACAATCAAGATAAAAAAGCTTACAGTCGGAGGCACTTCCATTTAGACAAAAAACTATTTTAAACTTGTATTCTTTACTTTTTTTTATTATTATTTAAAATTAAAAAAAGGAGAAAAAAAATGGGAGACAGCACCTTTTACTTGGGTAAAAAATTTTCTCTCTCTACGAAAAAAATAGAGGAGAAAAAATTTCTTTATGAAACCGAAGATCTGACCACCCATGCAGTGGTTTTCGGAATGACAGGAAGCGGTAAAACAGGCCTGTGCATAACAATGCTTGAAGAGGCAATTGAAGAAGAAATTCCAATAATAGTAATTGACCCAAAAGGAGATGTAAGCAATCTTGCACTTATGTTCCCTGAAATGAAAAGTGAAGATTTCAAAAAGTGGGTTTCCCCTGTTGAAGCTCGAAAAGAGGGAATGACAATAGACGAATATGCAGAAAAAATAGCAAATATGTGGAAAAATGGCCTTTCCGATTGGGGGATAGAAAAAGAAAAAATAGTTGAAATTAAAAATAAAGCAAATATAAGAATTTTTACTCCGGGCTCTTCCGCAGGACTTCCGATAAGTATATTGGAAGGATTTAAAAAGCCTGAGGAAAGCTTTGAAGATGATGAGGAAGCTTTGGTGGAAAAGATAAGAAATTCTGTTTCAGCCCTTCTTTCACTTTTGGATATTGAAAGTGACCCCTTGAAGAGCAAACCTCACATTCTTATCTCCAATATAATAGAATTTTACTGGAGAAAAGGGCAGAGTATATCAATAGAAGAGCTCATTTTAAACATTCAGAAACCTCCCATAAAAAAATTGGGCGTCTTTGACATTAATCAAATAATAGATGAAAGGGAAAGAGTTGAACTTGCTTTTAAAATCAATAATATAGTAGCATCCCCCTCCTTCAGATTCTGGACATCCGGAATGCCTCTGTCAGCGGAAAACCTTTACTCCAAGAAGGGAAGCAAGGTACCTGTAAACATATTTTACATTGCCCATCTTTCTGAAAATGAAAGAATGTTTTTTGTAAGTCTTTTGTTAAACGAAATTCTATTCTGGATAAGAAAACAAAAGGGCACATCAGATTTAAAATATATATTTTATATGGATGAAATATTCGGTTATCTTCCACCCTATCCTTTAAATCCCCCCTCAAAGACACCCCTTCTTTTACTATTAAAACAGGCAAGAGCCTTCGGATTGGGAGTGGTTTTGGTTACTCAAAACCCAAAAGACATAGATTACAAAGGTTTGACAAATGCAGGAAGCTGGTTCATCGGAAGACTTCAGGCAGAAGGTGATAAAGAGAGGGTTGCCGAAGGATTGGAAGGACTTTCTGGAAAAGACGGAGAGGTAGTTGATGGTAAAGAGGCAAAAGAATATATGTCTTCCTTAAAGAAAAGGGTTTTTATGATAAAGAATGTCCACAAACCGGGAATAGAATTTTTCCATACCCGCTGGGCAATATCTTACCTTACAGGTCCACTTACCCGGGAACAGATTAAGGAATTAAAAGGAGAAAATCCACCGGTAGAAATATCATCTGCTACTCAAAAGGAGCTCAGTCAAGAAACCACCACAAAAAAAACAAGAGATGATCTTCTCCCCTACCTTCCAACAACAGAGATTCAAATCAAAAATTTATTTGAATCCGACCCGAACTCAAAAGATAAATACTATGCACCCTATTTTTACATAGAAAGTGAGATTATTTATGATGAAAGTAAATATTCTTTGAATATAAGAGAAGAATATACTGTTGAACTTCCGGCTTTTGACGGAGAAGATGAAATAAAACTTATAAAAGAAAAGAGAGAATACTCATCCGAACCGGACGAAGATGTATTGGGATACAAACCTTTTTCCAACAGAATTAATTATTCCACTATTACAAAAATTAAAAAACAGGTGAAAAATTACATTTTTTCCACTCAAAGTTTAAACCTCTTTGTCAACAAAGAGCTGAACTTAATTTCAAAGGTAGGGGAAAGTGAGGATGATTTCAAATTCAGATGCAGAGAGATCGTTGAAAAGAAAATTGATAAGGAAGTTGAGAAGATAAAAGACACCTATGAAAGAAAAATAGAAAGGATAAAAGACAGAATAGAAAGAGAAAGAGTTAAGCTTGAAAAACTAAAAGGTGAATACAATAGCAAAAAGGTGGAAGAATATATCTCCATAGGAGAAACAGTATTAGGCCTACTTCTCGGAAGCAAGTCAAGAAGGGTCCTTTCAACCGCCGCAAGAAAAAGAAGAATGACTTCAACAACAAAGGGAAGGATAAAAGAGGGAGAGATGAAAATCTCTCAGTATGAAGAAGAGCTGGAATCCTTCAAGGAAGAGTTGGAAGATAAAATTGCGGATCTTGAAGACAGATACTATGAGATGGCAGATAATATAGAAAACTTTGAAGTGAGACTTGAAAAGGATGACATAATCATTTCGGAAGTTTCAATCCTCTGGAAACTCAAATCTTAATCATTTTCAGTAATATTTATTATCTTAAGAAAGAGTGATAAAATATAATATTAATTAAAGGAGAAAGAGATGAAAGTTTTGGTAATCGGAGGAGGAGGAAGAGAGCATAGTCTGGCATGGAAATTATCTCAAAGTCCTCAGATAAAAGATCTCTATGTAATTCCCGGAAACGGGGGAACTGCTGAAATAGCAGAAAATGTGGATATATCTTTAAATGAAATTGTAAAATTAGCAGATTTTGCAAAGGAAAAAAAGATAGATTATACAGTTGTCGGACCTGAAGCTCCGCTGGTAAGCGGAATCGTGGATGAATTTGAAAAGAGAGGGCTTAATATCTTCGGGCCTTCCCAAAATGCTTCCATAATAGAGGGAAGCAAAGTATATGCAAAAAGATTTATGAAAAAGTATGAAATCCCCACGGCAGAATTCAAAGTGGCGAATACTCCCGAAGAGGCAAAAGAGCTTATCAAAAAAGAGGTGTTTAAATTCCCATATGTTATCAAAGCGGATGGTTTGGCAGCAGGAAAGGGAAGTATAATAGTAAAAAATAAAAAAGAAGCTGAAACTGCCATAGAAGATTTAATGATAAAAAAGAAATTTGGCTCAGCAGGAGATAAAGTTGTTTTTGAAGAATTTCTGGAAGGCAAAGAGACCTCGTACATGGTTTTTTCAGATGGTAAAAGAGCTTTTCCAATTGTAACCTCAAAAGACTACAAAAGACTTGAAAATGAAGATAAAGGACCAAACACAGGAGGAATGGGAGCAATTTCCCCATCCCCTTACATTGATTATGATTTAATAAAGGATATCCATAGAAAAATAGTTATGCCTACAATTTATGGAATGGCTCAGGAATCAAGAATGTTCAAGGGAGTCCTTTATCCCGGTCTTATGCTTACAAAGGAGGGACCCAAGGTTCTTGAATACAATTGCCGTTTCGGAGATCCTGAAACACAGGCAATAATGTTAAGACTGAAAACAGATCTTCTGGAAATCATTGATGGAATACAACACAATACTTTAAAGGATATGACCATCGATTGGTCAATGGAACCTTCTGCATGTGTTGTTCTGGTTTCTGGAGGCTATCCGGGTAAATACGAAAAAGGAAAAGAAATCTTTGGCCTTAAGAGGGCAAAAATGATTGAAGGAGTGCAAATATTTCACGCTGGAACAAAAAAAGTTAATGGGAAAGTTTATACGAATGGAGGAAGAGTTTTAAATATTTGTGCCACGGCACCTTCACTTGATAAAGTAATGGAGAAAATATATTCAGCTATATCCTTCATTTCATTTGAAGGAATGTTTTTCAGAACAGATATAGGAATGGAGAAGAAAGAATGATAGGAATAATTTTAGGGAGTAAATCAGACTTAAGTTATGTAAAATCTTATTTATCTCTTTTTGAAGATTTTTCCGTTAAATTTACTTTCGCAGTAAGCTCTGCACACAGGACACCTCAAAGAACAAAAGAATTGGTAAAAAAGATGGAAGAAAAAGGGGTTAAAGTAATAATAGCAGTAGCAGGTGCGGCAGCTCATCTTCCGGGAGTAATAGCATCCTATACCACTTTGCCCGTAATAGGAGTACCTATCCCATCTTCAGATTTAAAAGGCCTTGATGCACTTTTAGCTATTGTTCAAATGCCGGGAGGGATCCCTGTGGCAACTACTGCAATAGGAAAAGCCGGCGTTAAAAATGCAATTTTGCTTGGCTTTTCTATATTAGCTATAAATGATGAATCGCTCTCAAAAAAATTAAAAGATTTTAGAAATAGTCAAAAAGAAAAAGTAATAAAAGATTCGGAAGAAACAGAAAAAGAAATTTCATCTTATGGAACTTTTTTCAGCCTATAATTTTGGATGCAGGCTAAATCAGGCTGAGCTTTCCTCCTGGATCAGAGATTTCGAAAAAAGAGGAATATTTTTTTCAAAAGAGATAAAAAAGGCTAAGTTTATCCTAATACACAGTTGCACTCTTACAAAGAGAGCTGATGCGGAAATCAGGCGCTTTTACAGACACTTAAAAAAAGAATATCCGGATAAAAAATTTGTAATTGCCGGATGTATGAGTAATTCTTTGAGAGATTATTTTTATAAATCAAATGTTGACTTAATTCTCGATAATAAAGAAAAAAAAGAGCTTGTAAAAAGAGTAATTTCACACTTTGACTTAAAAACTGAAAAATCCAATCCACAAAAGAAGTATCTATCAAGAGGATTTTTAAAAATTGCGGATGGGTGTAATTATGGATGTACTTATTGCATAATTCCTTATGTCAGAGGGAAAGCCACAAGCATAGAGGAGCAGACAATAGAAAATAATTTAAAAGAACTTTTGAATTACGGATACAGAGAAATAGTAATTACTGGAGTAAATATAGCATATTATAAAAGAGAACTGGGAGAGAAGGGAGCCTTTTTAAAACTTTTGAAAAAACTAGTAAATATCCCTGAAGATTTTTACCTTAGATTAACATCACTTGATCCACGATTAATGAATAGAGAACTACTAGATTTTTTGATAAAAGAGGAAAAGATAGCAGCCCATTTTCACATCTCAATCCAAAATGGAAGTGAAAAAGTTTTAAAAAAGATGGGAAGATGGATGCCAATTAAAAAATACCTTGAAATTTTAGATAAGCTTAACAAAAAAGAAAATGTACTTTTATCAGCTGATTATATCGTCGGATTTGCAGGAGAAGATGATATGGAATTTGAAAAAGGGAAAAAGTTTTTGGAAGATTCTCCTTTGAACTATCTTCACATTTTCAGGTTCTCCCCCCGTGAAGGAATACCTGCGGCAAAAATGAAGCATCCACCAGAGAGAATCGCAAAGGAAAGATATGATATATTGAAAAATTTTCATGAAAATAGATATTCAACTTTTATAAACTCATTTATAAATAAAAAGCTCAGAGGAATTATCATCAATAAAAACAGAGTTTTAACAGAAAATTATATTGACACATTAATAGAGAAAACAGCTCATTTTAATTCAGGAGATATGGTTAATGTTTTGATTAAAAAAGAAAGTGGACTAAAAGCCGAAGGTATCATTGCTTGAAATAATCATTCTCAACAAGAAGCCACCTTGAAATTTTCTTTGATTTTTGATAGCATCTTAAATGAAAAGTTCTGTTGTTTTTTGTGTTTTTATCCAGTCTAATCATTTTAAATTAATCAAAAATAATAGTGAGGAGGCATAATGTTAGAATTAAGATTACACGGAAGAGGAGGCCAGGGTTCTGTCGTTGCTTCCAAGATCTTAGCAGATGCAGTAATGAAAGGTGGAAAATTCGTTCAAGCCTTTCCTGAATTTGGAGTTGAAAGAAGAGGTGCTCCTGTTTTCGCATTCGTAAGAATAGATGACAAACCCATCCTCCTTAAAAGTAAAATTTACACACCGGATCATGTTATAGTTTTAGACCCCACACTTATAGAATCAATCAATATTACCGAAGGATTAAAAGATAATGGTATAATCCTAATTAATTCAGAACTTCCACCCTCAGAGTTCAAATTCGAAGGAAACTACAGAGTAATGACAGTTGATGCAAAAAGAATTGCCATTAAGTACAGACTTGGTTCAAAAGCATCTCCTATTGTAAACACTGCCATTTTAGGAGCTGTTATCAAGGCCATCCCAGTTGCCACAATGGACAACCTTATAGAAGCTATAAAAGATGGTGTACCTGTAAAAATAGAGGAAAACATAGCAGCTGCAAAGGAAGCATATGAAAGTTTAATTAAAGGAGAATAAAAATGTTTAAACCGGGAAAAAAGATTGAATTCAAATCAGCTAAAGAAATCCCGTTAACTCCCACATCTTTGGGAGATATGACCCATAATTATACGGGATCATGGAGAAACTTAAGGCCTGAAATAGACTATGACAGATGTATTGACTGTATGATATGCTGGAAATTTTGTCCAGAGCCTGCAATTTATATTGAAAATGACAGGCCTAAAATCGATTATTATTTCTGTAAAGGATGCGGAATATGTGTTGAAGAGTGTCCTGTAAAGTGTATAGCATTTGAGGAGGAAGGAAAATGAAAAAAGTATTAATGGGGAATCATGCAATTTCTTACGGTGCTACTTTATCAAGAGTTCAGGTAATTGCCGCATATCCTATTACACCCCAAACACAGGTTGTTGAGCTCCTGTCTGAAATAGTTGCAAATGGAGAGCTTGAGGCAGAGTTTATCAAGGTAGAATCAGAGCATTCGGCAATGGCAGCCTGTATAGGAGCTTCAGCCGCAGGAGCAAGAGCTTTCACAGCAACATCTTCCCAGGGACTCCTTTTAATGCATGAAGTTCTGCATTGGGCTTCAAGAGCAAGGCTTCCGATTGTAATGGCTAATATTAATAGAGCAATATCTCCGGGGTGGACAATTTGGACAGATCAAAATGATTCTCTCTCTCAAAGAGATACTGGCTGGATTCAGATATATGCTGCTGATAACCAGGAAGTTCTTGATAGTATTATAATAGGATATAAAGTGGCTGAAAAAGTATCTTTACCTTTAATGGTCGTCCTTGATGCATTTGTTCTTTCCCACACTTATGAACCGGTTGATATCCCTGATCAGGACAAAGTGGATAAATTTCTTCCACCTTACAATCCGAAAATCAAACTGGACCCTGAAGATCCCCATGCTTTCGGTGGATTGACAGCTCCAAATATATACATGGAATTTCAATATAACCACCAATTGGCAATGATGGAAGCAAAAAAAGTAATAAATGAGGCTGGAAAAGAGTATGGAGAAATCACAGGAAGATATTATCAAAACTTATCTCCCTATAAAGTTGACGATGCGGAATATATTCTGATTACTTCAGGAACTGTAGCCAAAACCACAAATATAGTAGTTGATAAATTAAGAGAAAGCGGAGTTAAAATTGGAAATCTAAGAATCAGAACTTTCAGACCATTTCCTTCGGAAGAAATATATGAAATACTAAAAGATAAGAAAAAAATATTTGTAATTGATAGAAACCTTTCTTTTGGTAATACAGGAATCTTTTTTCAGGAAGTTAAAGCATCTTTATACAACACTGATATAAAAGTACCTATATTCGGTTTTGTTACAGGACTTGGAGGAAGAGATGTTACGCCCGAATTAATTGAAGAAATTGTTAACTATGGAATGAAAAAAGAGAAACCTGAAGAAGAGGTTATCTGGATGGGGGTGAAAAAATGACAGAAAAAAAGAAAAGAAAAATAAGATTATCAATACCGGCAGAAGAAATAATGAGACCGGGAAACCTTGCCTGTCAGGGATGCGGAGCCTCTCTGGCAATGCGATATGCTTTAAAAGCATTGGGAAGGAATGTTATTTTTGATATACCAGCATGTTGCTGGAGTGTTATAGATGGACCTTTTCCATATTCATCTATAGGAGTCCCCTTACTTCACATGGCATTTGAAACAGCTGCTTCCACAGCATCGGGAATAAGAGCCGCAATGAAAGTCTTGGGAAAAGAGGATACAAAAGTAGTAGCATGGGCAGGAGACGGAGGAACTTTTGATATAGGGTTCCAAGCTCTATCCGGTGCAGCAGAGAGAAATGAAGATATAATATATGTTTGCTATGATAATGAAGCATATATGAACACAGGAATTCAAAGGAGTGGAGCAACCCCTTACGGAGCATGGACAACCACCACACCTGTAAAGCACTTTAAAAAATTACCTAAAAAAGATATCATTGAAATTATGGCTGCCCACAGAATCCCGTATGTTGCAAATGTCAATATAGCTTATCCTGAAGATTTTATCAGAAAATTCCAGAAAGCAGCGTCAATAAGAGGTACAAAGTTTATCCATGTATTCTCTCCCTGCCCTCCGGGATGGAAAATGAAACCTGATGATACAATAAAGGTTGCAAAATTAGCTGTCCAAACAAGGGCATTCCCTTTAATTGAAATTGAAAATGGTGTAAAGTATACTTTGAATGTAAAAGTTAATAAGCCCAAACCAATTTTTGAATATTTGAAGCTGCAGGGAAGATTCAAACATTTAACAGAAGAAGAGGTAAAAAGAATACAGGAGGATGTTGACTCTTATTGGGAGTACTTAATGAAAAAAGTGGAATTTTCAAAGGAGTATGCCGGATAATTTGTATTATTACATTAAATTAGCAGGAATCTTTGTAGTTGTTTTGCTTTTTATAAAATTCGTGCATTCTCTTTTTCTATCTATAAAGGTTTCTGAGACACTGGAGAAATCTTTTTTAAACACATTTTTTGAACAATTTTTCAAAAAATCAATACTTAAATCAAAAGCAAATAAATTGTTGAAAATGAACAATTTTTATGAAGCAGGAAAAATTTTCGAGGAGATAGGAGAATTTACCCAAGCCATTACCTGTTATGAACAGGGACAAAATTGGTATGACCTGGGAAAACTTTATGAAAAGATGGGAATGAAGAGGAAAGCAGCTCTATTTTATGAAAAAGGAGATTATTTAAGAGATGCAGTCAGGCTTTACAAGGAAATAGGTGCAATGGCAGAGGCAGCAAAACTTCTTGAAAAAAATCAGGAATTTGAAGAAGCAGCAGACCTTTATTTTGAAGTAGGAGATTATGATTCTGCTATTAAAATTTTTAAGAATTTTGGATATTATAACTACATCGGAAAAGCATATGAAAAATTGGGAAAGTATAAAGAAGCTGCCGAAGCCTATTTACAATGGTACAAACACATGAATGAAACAAGATTTACCTCTGTGGAGATAAATGAAGAAGTTTTAAAATACCTTCATCTTGCTGCTGATTTATTTTTAAAAGCAGGAGAACCGGAGAAAGCCATTGAAATTTTAGAAGAAGAGGGAATTTACGGGAAAGCTGCAAAAATATGTGAAGAGAATGGAATGCTTGAGAAAGCAGCTGAACTTTATGAACTAAATCATGATTTTAAAGCAGCAGCTGACATTTATATGAAAGCAAACAATGAATTAAAAGCTAATTTAATGTATGCAGATTACTATTATGAAAAGGGTGAAAACTTAGAAGCGGCAAATTATTATTTTAAAGCAGGAGATTTTGGCAGAGCGGCTGAACTATATGAGTGGGAAAGAGAATATGAAAAAGCAGCTGAGGCCTTCAGAAAAAATGAAAGCTACACTTCAGCAGCTGAAAATTATCTTAGAATAGGAAAAAAGAAAGAAGCTGCGGAGCTATTTTCCCTTGGAGGGGAACATGAGAAAGCCGGAACTCTTTATAGAGAACTTGGAGAATTAAAAAAAGCAGGAGAAGAGTTTCTCATAGCTCAAAACTTCTACAGTGCTGGTTTAGCTTTTTATGATGCTGGTAATGCGAAAGAGGCTATCGCTGCTTTCCAGAAAGTTGATATGAATAGTCCAAACTATAATTCTGCTATCCTTTACATAACTAAAATTTTTCTTGCAAGTGGAAAATATGATTTGGTAATAAGCACACTTGAAAAATACTTAGAAAATAAAAAAATAAGCCCTGAAACAATAGATCATTTTTATACTCTTGCCAGAGGTTATCATAATTCAGGGTTTTACGAAAAAGCGATAGACATTTATAAATCCATTCAAGTGGTAAATTTTGACTATAAAGATACTAAAAAACTATTAGATGACGCTTATAAAGCACTCTCTGAAAAGAAAGAATTTGAGATAATGACATCTTCAAAAGAGGGAGAGGGAAGATACAGAATTATTGACAAAATTGGTGAAGGTGGAATGGGTATAGTTTATAAAGCCGAGGATAATTTACTCAAAAGAATAGTAGCTTTAAAGGTGTTAAAGAAAAGTATTTTCAGAAACGAAAGGAGTATTGACAGATTTTACTCAGAAGCAAGATTGTCAGCTAAAATGAATCACCCTAATATCATTACAGTATACGATGTCGGAATGCTAAAAGGAGAACCCTTCATATCAATGGAGTATGTTGAGGGAACTAATTTCATTAAATATTTAAAAAGAAAAAAGAGGCTAAGCTTCAGACAAACAATGTTTGTTGCCATAAATCTTTTCAGAGCTCTTGATTATGCGCATAAAAAGAATATAATTCATCGAGATATAAAACCTCAAAACATAATGCTCACTAAGGACAAACAAATTAAAATTATGGACTTTGGACTTGCTGTTTTAATCACAGAAAGAAACAAAGAAGAAAATATTATTGCCGGAACACCTACCTACATGTCTCCCGAACAAATAAAGGGAAACCCTGTAGACCACAGAACAGACATTTATTCTGCCGGAATCACACTTTTTCATTTGATTATTGGTTACCCCCCCTTCAGAGGAGAAGATGTAGCAAATCAACACCTATTTGCCACTCCGCCAAAAATTTCAGAGATAAGAGATGAGGTCCCTATAGAGTTCTCAGATTTTATCTCAAAGTGTATAGAAAAAAGCAAAGAAAAAAGATTTCTTTCAGCCTCTGATGCATTGCTCGTTTTAAAAAAAATTCAGGCCAAATATAAATAGAGAATTCTATTTTTTGAAAAAAGAAAACAAACCTTTTGCGGAAGAGGTAAGTTTTTTATAAAGATTGTTTATTTTCTCATCATTGGGGAATTTATGTATTGCCTTTTCAAGCACTGATACTGCTCTACTCTTAAGACCTTCCTCTTCATACAATTTTGCAAGATAATAATATGGATCTGAAGACCATTGATTCAAAGAAATTGCCTTTAAAAAATTCTCCTCCGCTGCTTTCTTGTACTGATCTATTTTGGACTGTCCGAGAGCAAGAACAAAGTAAGCTTCGTAATTCTTAGTATTGGCATATCTAATTACACTTTCTAATAAGGAAATTGCCTGCTGATATGCTTGCTGTTTAAATAAAATTTTAGCTCTCATTATTGTTTGTCTAACCAATTTTTCCTGATCCACCTTTTTTTCCTCTTCTTCCTCAGGCTCAGGTATAATATCATTTGCCTTATTTATGGCATCAAAAACGATTTCTGCTTTCTCCTTAATTTCCGGAGGAGTTCCGGTAGGCAATCTATCAGGGTGAAATTTTTTTACTAATTCCAAAAACTTCTTTTTCCTTTCTTTCGGGTCTTTCGGAAGAATCTTAGAATATTCCTTATTTTCAGCCAACAAATATATATTTTCCATTTCTTCCAAAAACTCTTCAGATAATTCTACTTTTGAAATATCTTCGTCTTTCTCCTCTCTTTTTTCCCCTTTCTCACCAATAACACTGATGAAATCAAAAGTATAAAGTTTAAAAAGTAGTCTAAAAATATTATTACCAAATTTATTGGTTATCTCTTCCAATTCTTTCGACTCTTTTAAAAAATCAAGGAGTTTTCTCTCTTTCACGGAAAGCAAAAATTCGAATCTATTTTTTCCTTCCAATTTACGAATTTGGCCATCAAAAATTGATTTAACTTTGTTATTAATATCCCCATATTCCACGGCTTCCAACAATACTTCAACCAGAGGAATATTTAATCTTGAGTCCGGAGGAATTTTCACCTTTCTTTTTAAAAAGCTATACTTTAAATCCTCCTCATAAATCATTGCCAAAGAAACTTTTTTTAATTGATATTTTAATGCGGTAAATAATTGAGACGCATTTATAATGCCTTCCTGAACCAATTTTTTACCCAGTTTTTCTCCACTAAGCCTTGCCTTTTCTATATAATAGTGAAGGCTTTTATATTGCTCGTCATCTATAATATTCAAAGAATAAAGAATATTTCCAAGATGTTCCTGTTCTGCGGTACTTTTTGAAAAAACAACAACCTCATTTTCAACAAATAGCTCCCTCCTGATTCCACTCTTTTCCCCAATTAACACCCCGCTTAAATTTTCCTTCAAAATTTTCTTAATCAAATTTATCAGCTCTAAATTCATATTTTACCCTTCCTGCAATTAGTATAATATGAAAAATAAAAAAAAACAAGCGGAAAACACTTGAAATACAAGTTGTGATATAATAGTTCTCAGGAGGAAAAAATGGATAAATATGCAATTCTTTCGGTTTACAACAAAAAAGATATTGACAAACTGGCTCTCTTCTTAGAAAAAAATGGATACAAAATATTATCAACAGGAGGAACTGCAAAATTTTTAGAAGAAAAAGGAATAAAAATTATAAAAATAAGTGAAATTACCAAATTTCCGGAAATCTTTGACGGAAGAGTGAAAACACTCCACCCGAAAATATTCGGGGGGATTTTAAAAAGGAAAGGTAAGGATGAAGAGGAAGGGGAAAAGCAGAATATTCCAAATATTGAAGTTGTTGTAGTAAATTTCTACCCATTTGAAAGGGTAATCGAAGATAACCTTGAGTTAGATGAAATGCTTGAAAATATTGATATAGGTGGACCTTCAATGGTAAGGGCAGCTGCAAAGAATTTTAAAAATATAATCATAATAACTGATCCAAATGATTATGATAAATTTATAGAAGAGCACGAAAAAAACAAAGGGGAAATAAGCACAAGTTTCAGAAGAGCGCTTGCAACAAAAGCTTTTCTCTCCACATCTTACTATGATTCTCTAATATTTAACTATCTTAATGAATCTTCTCCCATTGAAAAAGAAATTTTTGTATTAGGTGGAAGAAAGCTTCAGGAATTAAGATACGGAGAAAACCCCCATCAAAAAGGAGCCCTTTTCTATACTCCTCCTGAATCATATATAAAAGGAATAGAACAAATTCAGGGGAAGAAATTATCATACAACAATATAAAGGATTTTTTTGAAACAATGAGTCTCGTTGAAGAATTTAAAAATGAGATATTCTGCGCAATAACAAAACATAATAATTCCTGTGGAGCAGCAGTCGGAAACTCTCCTAAAGATGCCTTTTTAAAAGCTTTGGAGGGAGACCCAATCTCAGCTTTTGGCGGAATTATAGGATTTTCAGTAAAAGTAGATAAGGAGACAGCAGAAGAAATTATAAAAAGTTTTTTTGAAATTGTAATTGCACCTGAATTTGAAAAGGAGGCTCTTGAAGTTTTTAGAAAAAAGAAAAATTTAAGAGTTTTAAAGCAGAAAAAATTTCCAAAAAGAAAGTTTAATATTTCAATGCTTGATGGTGGTTTTCTCGTTCAGGAAGAGGATTCAGTCTTATGGAAAGATGAAAAAAAGTATGAGCAGGTAAGTGGAGAAAAGGTTGACACTTCAGTTGAAAAGGATCTTGAGTTTTCTTTCAAAATAGTAAAACACTTAAAATCAAATGCAATTTGCATAGTGAAGAATCAAAAACTTATTACAATGGGAACAGGCTTTACATCAAGGGTGGATGCCCTTAAATTTGCTATAAGTAGAATTGAAGATAAAGATAAGTTAAAGGATGCTACATTAGCTTCATCAGCGTTTTTCCCCTTTCCGGACTCAATAGAAATAGCAGCGGAATACGGAATAAAAAATGTTATCCAACCGGGTGGTTCCATAAGAGATAAAGAGGTTATTCAAAGAGCAAAAGAGCTTTCCATTAACATGTTTTTAACTGGTATAAGACACTTTAAACATTAATGAAATACAAACCTGTTTCAAAAGAAAAGATAGAAGAAATATATGAAAAGATAAAAAAGTTAAAAAGAGAAAAAATATTTTTAATAGAAGATATTAAAACTCTTGAAATAGCTATTGATTATAAATTAAAACCACTTATCATACTTATTACAGAAAAAATTGCGGAATCCTTTTCATCCTTGCTAAATTCTTCTGACATTATAGAGGATAAAATATTTATTATTTCGGAAAAAAGAATAAAAAAGCTTAAACAGGTAAAAACAAATCCGGGGATTATAGCTCTTTTTAAAAAGAGAGATAGTAAAAATATTAAACCAAAAAAAACTGAGTATTATTTTGCACTTGAAAGGATTCAGGATCCGGGAAATGTTGGAACAATCATAAGATCAGCTCTTAATTTTAATGTGTCAAAAGTCCTCCTCTCAAAAGGTTCAGCATCAATCTATAATCCCAAGGTGGTAAGGGGGAGCATGGGAACAGTTATGATACAACAAATAAAGGAAAATTTAGAACTTAAAAAAGAGCTTTTATCTTTAAAAGAAAAAGGATTTAAGGTTTATTTAACCTCTTCAAAAATAGGTAAAAGTATAGATTCCATTAACTTTGAGTTTCCTTCCATTTTTGTTCTTGGAAATGAAAGTAAGGGAATTTCCCCGGAAATAGAGGAGACAGGAGATTTTTGGATTAAAATTCCAACAACCGGAAAATCCGATTCTTTGAATGTCTCTGTTTCCGCATCAATCATAATGTATGAGATTTATAAAAAAAACCATTAAAGAATTTTTAAATTTCAAAGGTAGAAAAATTTGTTTAGCAAGAAAAAATACCTTTATCGAATTAATAACAAAAGATTACTCTCTCATACTTTTAAACTTGTCTCTTTACAAAATGTTTATAAACAAAAAGTTCAAATTGAAAGGGAAGAGAGTAAAAACTCTCTTCCCTTTTTTATCTATTCCCCTCCGTTTCCATAATCAAATAGTTCTTTATAAGAGTAGAGAGGGATTTCATAATCATATGTTTTATTAATCACTTTAATAAACTCATTGGCTATAATAGCATAGCCCAGAGAACTTGGATGAACCCCATCGTATGAAAAGAGCCCACCGGTTAGATAATCAAGAGTAAAAGTCACACCGCCTATCTTAAAACCATTCTTGTAAACATTATCAAACAAAGCATTAACATCAACAAGAGCTGCATTATACTTTTTCGCTGCATCAGAAATTATTGTATTGTATTGCTCAACATAAGAGTTAAGTTGAGAAACTTCTTCCGGACTCAAAGTCACCCCATCAGGCAAAGGCTCCCCATTACCACCTAAAGCAACAGGAATACCATACCCTTGTAAAATATACGGCAATCCTTTTAAAGTAATATACCAACCCTCTGTCATAGGTCCCTGCGGACCAATGTAAGTAATAGGTTTTCCATCAGGACCTATTATAGGTTCATTTGTTTGAGGATTTGTAATATATATAGAAAGAGCAGTCACAAATGGTATCTGGGTAACACTCGGGATATTAGCTATTGCGATTTTAGCTCCGGATGTTTTAAGCATGGCTAAAGCTTGGTCAAGTAATTGTGCGTATGTGTCAGGAGGAAATATGGTAACTCCTAATATAACTTTTCCTGCTCCGACTGCTCCCAAAACCTCATTATTTCCAAGCCAAAATGTGATTAATTTTGGATTTAAGCTAAGAGCCTGCTGAACAGCATTTCCTAATTTCCTCAGGACAATGTTATAAAAAGGATTCGTTAAGGAATCATAATTCGGGTAAAGTGCAGTGTAAAGGGTTGCTCCCGGGATACCTAAATTATCATAGGCTCTCGGCAATGAGAGATTCAGAGGGGAACCATAAGTAGAAGCTGTCGTAAAAGTTATTGGATTAAGACTAACAAGCTGCATTAAAGGGGGAATTCCAGGAGAAGAGATGAGAGGTTGTTCAAAATCGCTGATCCCCAACTGCTTCGCAATTATATTTGGAAAAGAAAATGCCTGATAATCAGCAACAAGCCCTCCACTTTGGTAGCCTGCAGTTAAAGAATCTCCTATAGCTACATATTTGGTAAGATCTGTCTTATAATCGCTACTAAACAAAAAACCAACAAATAAAATAATTAATAAAGATAATAATACTCTTTTCCTCATATTCTACCCCTTAAAAGTTAAACCTCAAGTTAACGCCTGAAATAAAAGCATAACTTTTGTAAGTCCCGTTGAAATTATCCTCATTTTCTCCGTTTGTTGAGGCATCCTTAAACAATACAATAGAATTTCCAAAATCCACAATTATTTTTCCCATTTTATAACTTACACCAAATGTAATGCCATGCTTATCAGAATCTGGTAAATCAGGCCCCAAACTAACGGCCTCCGGAGCCCCCTGATCATAATAATAACCTGCTCTTACAGTAAATTTATTAGAAATATTCTTTTCAACACCAAACCTGAAAGTATATGTATCCTTATAATGCTTAATAACAGTCTTGGAGAACAGAGGATAATCTTCAAACTCTATCTTTAACTCATTATACTGACTCCATTTCATATAATCAACAGAAGCAGTGAACAAAAATCCTTCAAAAACGGTAGTTGAAAAACCAGCACTAAAAAGAGAAGGGAAGACAAGACTTGTTTTTCCTGTAGCTTTTGAAGGGAATTTAGCTGCTATCATTGCATCTAAAACGGGTATCCCGGTGGATACGAGATTAAACTCTGCATCTCCCTGATAATCAATAGTCATCTTCCCTGAATATGAAAAGCCAATGTTAAATTTACTAAACTTCAAAAGAGTCCCTATTCTATAACCCAATCCATGGCTCATTTCAGATTCAAGATGAAGCTTTGCCACATCAATTACAGCAAAATTCAATGGATTTACAAAAGGAATTACCTGATCATTATATAGCTTGGAATTTCTATAAATCAAGGATACAGCAACCCCTATATTTTCTGAAAGTTTGAGTCCTAATGTTGGAGTCAAATCTACTGCCTGTACCTCTGTGTTAGTTGTAATATACCTTCCCGACCATTTTTCATCCCATTTCACACCAAGGCCAAAGGGGACACTAACTCCCACACCAAGAAAAATCCTTTTCCCAAACTTTTTGCCAAAATACAAATTCGGGACAAAGAATGTCTGAGATACAGCAGTCTCACTCACACCCTCTCCCGGATAGGGATTCGCACCATCGAATTCTACAGAAGGGAAAATCATAAATCCACCTACAGAAAAAGCTGTTCCCTCCAAAAAAGCTGTTCCGCCGGGATTGTAAAAAAGCGCTGAAAGATCATCAGCAACAGCAACAAAAGACTCTCCCATACCAACTGCTCTTGCTCCCCCTTCATTAAGAGAGAAGCCACCTGAAAACACAAGAACAGAAGATAACAAAAAGAGAGTTAAAGCATAAAATGTTTTTTTCACGATACCTCCTTTAAATCAATATACAATAAAATCTGCTATTTTATTTTCCACATTTACTTTATCTGAAGGCAAAACTTTAATATTGGCTATTTTCACTTCTGAAAAAAGAGTTTTTAAGACAGCAGCTGTTCCCAATTTATAATCAGAATGAAAAGAACCATTAATATGAAGTATTAAAAATCCAGGGTTCTTTTTCATTTCTCTAAAAATACTCTCCGCCATAGTTGAATCTTTTACACACTGAGCCTTGTAAAATTTCTCCTTAAACTTTGAAGCCCCATGCTTTCCCATAGGCCCCCCCATAGATTCCATTGTTTTATAAAAAAGTTTTCTGTATTGAGGATAATCAAAATATATTGTTTTTGCTATAAGCCTCCGTTCCTCCGGCCTAAGGGTATTTAAAATAGCCAATCCATTTCTTGCAACCATTGCAGCATATCTTCTTGGAACATTTGAAGCTATTACTTTAATGCCTTTCTCTTTTGCAAACTCAATCATTGGTTTATAATCTGTTGGATAATTTTTCCAGGGACGGGAGTTTTTCAAAAATTCTTCCTCAGATATTTTTCCCTCAAGATACTGATTTAAAATACCCTGAACATCCCTCTCAAACATTTCAAGGGACAGAATTATTTTTCCTTTTTTCTTAGCATAAAGTTTTTTTAAAAGTTCAAGTTCCACAAAGTGAGCTTTGGGATCAGTATGCTGTTCACCTACAAAAACAACATCATAATGCTTAAGCATATCAACCATCTTATCAAATGACTTTAACTTATTTCCATTATGAATAATCTTTAAATTACCCACATTAAATCCCATAAACAAAAAGATTATAAAAAGAACAATTAAACTTTTTGTCTTCATTTTTCCTCCTTGTAAAAATTAATTTTAACAATAAACAAAACAATGTGCAAATGAAAGAAAGTTAATCTTTAAAAGCCCTAATTTTACAAATAAACACAGTATTTTCTTGAATATAAACCTAAAAAAAGATAGAATATTTAAGTGAAAAAACTGTTTGGTATATTAGGTATCTCAATATTAATCCTTTTATTTTTCTTTCTCCCATTTAAAGATGCTTTACAATTATCCATAATTTTGATTTCTATTTATCTTTTTGTCAAAATATTCTCCTTCCTCTTAAGAAAAATACTCTGGAAAATTAGAAATAAACTAATTCTTTCGTATTTCTTTGTAGCAATAATCCCTCTTATTCTCTTTATCTTTCTCTCATATTTTCTTGTAAGTTTTCTTTTCGGAGAGTATGGTAATTATATTTTTACCAACACTCTTCAAAACAGATTAAACTTTCTGGAAAGAGTGGTTAATTTAAACAGAGAGGATTATGCAAAAAGACTTAATATTATAAAAATTAAAGATAAGAATAAAATAGAAGGATTCAAAAAACTTCTTTCACAATGGGAGAAAAGGGATAAAAAAGATTTGAGCAAAGGACTCCTGGTCTATAAAGGGGATAAGAATGAATCATCTATTTTCCTTTACTATTATAATAAGAAGGATATTTACATCTGGAAAATATCAAAAGAAACTTTAGACAGAATAAGAGAGGCCACCTTATGGAAATCAACCTTTATAATAAAAAGGTTAAACTTAAATAAAAATACATTAAACAATACTGATCTTGAAAATGCAAAAACAATCTCAGAATTAAAAACACCTTTGAGAATTGCTCAAGAGGAAGAAAGTAAACTTTCAAAACTTCTAAAATTTAAGTGGATTAATATAGTAAAAGTAATAAATTTAGATAAGATAGATTTAAATACAGCAATTATAATCCTTTCCTTTGACATAAAATTGGCAAAACAAAAGTTTAAAACAACCCTTCTTTCAGGTACATTATTGGAATCCCAAAAAGCACTTCTTTTTGTACTTTTCTCCATTACTCTAATTCTGTCATTTCTGTATCTCCTTTCATTTATTTTAGGAATAATTCTTGCAAAGAGTATAACCTCCTCTATCTCCAATCTATATATTGGTACCAAAAAGTTAATTGAAAAAAACTTTCAATATAGAATTACAAAAATACCATCCGATCAACTCGGAGAAGTGGCAATGTCATTTAATTCCATGGCAGAAAGTATTGAACAACTTCTTAAAGAAGAAAAAGAAAAGGAAAGGTTAAAAAGAGAGCTGGAACTTGCCACAAAAATGCAGAAAAAATTATTACCTGCAGATGATTTAAGAGTTGGAACTTTTATATTTTCCGGACTATCAATCACAGCACAGGAGGTGGGAGGAGATTACTATGATTATTTCAAAGAGGGAGAGAGAATATTTTTTTCCATTGCTGATGTTGCAGGCAAAGGAATGCCCGCTGCCTTTTATATGGCTGAAATTAAAGGAATCATAAGAAGCATCGCCCATTCCACAAAAAAACTTAAAGAGATTGTAGAAGAAATAAATTACATAATTCACAATTCCATAGAAAAAATAAGTTTTGTTACCGCAATTATAGGATATCTGGATATTTCAAAAAATGAATTAAGATATATTAGATGTGGACATCCACTCCCTATTAAGGTATCCTCCAGCAAAAAGGTTGAAGAGATTTTTTCAGAAGGAATTGCTTTGGGAATAAGGGAAAGTATTAAAGAACATATTGAAGAAAAAGCTGTAAAACTTCAAGTGGGAGAAACCTTTGTTTTTTACACTGATGGACTATCAGAAATGCGTGATGAGGAAGGGAAGATTTATGGAGCAAAAAGAATTGTATCCCTTTTTGAAGAAGAAGATGTAAACAATGTAAAGGATTTCAAAAGAATAATAAAAGAGGGAGTGTATTCCTTCATCGGGAATAATTATATTGATGATGATATTACAATTTTGATAATAAGGAATCACTATGGAAAAAAAACTGAAAAAATTTGAAGAAATAATAAATTATAAGTTTAATAACATCAAACTGTTGAAAAAGGCGCTTTCTCACACCTCTTATGTAAGCAAAACAGGTGAGAGTAATGAAGTGTTTGAGTTTTTAGGTGATTCGATTATAGGTTTTTATCTCGCAAAAGAGTTGGTGAAACTGTTTCCAGATATGAGAGAGGGAGATTTAAGTAAACTGAAAGCAATTTTATCATCAAGAAAATATCTTTTTGAACTTTCCAAGCAGATAAAACTTGGAGATTTCCTATATCTTGGAAAAGGAGAAAAGCAGGATAAAGGAGGAGAGAAAGTAAACATTACATCATCAGCATTTGAAGCCCTTGTGGCAGCCATCTATCTTGACGGGGGAATAGAAGCAGTGGATAATTTTTTAAAAGGTTTTTTTGAAGGCATCTTCACAGCTTTCAGAGGAAAGAAGATAAAAATCAATGATTATAAATCGGAAGTTCAGGAGCTTTTCCAGAAGATATGGAAAAGAGCCCCTGTATATGTTGTGGAAGAGGAAATTGGGCCTGAACACAACAAAATATTCAAAGTAGTTATGATTGGTATTAACAATGAAATTTTAATAAGGGGACAGGGGAAAACAAAAAAGGAAGCTGAGCAGGCAGCTGCAAAATCCTATCTTTTTTCCCTTTTCCCGGAAAAAAACATTGTAGATTTTGATGATTTTTTTATAGAAATTTTAGATTAGGAGGTAATAGATGTTTATAAAAAAAAGTCTTGATGAAGTGAAAAAAGAAAAGGTGGAAACAGCTGAGAAAACTTATATTAGATGGATGTTAGGCCCAAATGATAATGTACCGAACTTCTATTTCAGAATTTTTGATGTTGAGCCTGGAGGAAGCAGTCCTTACCATAAACACGATTGGGAACATGAAGCTTTTATTCTTGAAGGCAAAGGGTATCTTAAAACTGAAGAGGGAAATATAGAATTTAAAAAGAATGACATATTGTTCGTACCTCCGAATGAAATGCACCAATTCGTAAATAATGGAGATTCTCTTTTGAGATTTATTTGTGTAATCCCCAAAAGAGACTATTAAAAAGTCATTCTCAAAGAGGTATTTTAATGAAAGCATTTTTTACGGAAATCACCTTTATACCCAAAACTTATGAAATTGATTATGCAGGCATAGTAAGTAATCAGGTTTATATAAAGTGGCTCGAGGATCTCAGGTTTGAGATGATGAGAATTCACTATGGGTGGGAAAGGTTAATGAAAGAAGTGGTTCCTGTAATTGTGCGAACTGAAATAAATTATAAAAAAAGTGTTATTCTTCTTGATAAAGTAATAGGAAAGATGTGGATATCAGGTATAAAAGGACCAAAGTTTTATTTAACAGTAGAATTTTATAAAAATGAAGGGATTTTAGTTGCAGATGCTTTTCAAATCGGAGCCTTTTTGAATGAAAAAACAGGAAAACCAGCAAGAGTTCCTGAAAAGATGAGAAAATTAATAGAGGAGTGGAATGAAAGTAAAAAATAAAGAACCATTCAAAAGAATCGTGGAAATAATGGAAATATTGAGATCAGAAAATGGTTGTCCGTGGGACAGATCCCGTAATCTTTCCAATCTCAGAGACAACATAATTGAAGAGGCATACGAACTTGTTGATGCTATGGGAAGAGAGGATATTGAAAATATAAAGGAAGAAGCGGGAGACCTCTTGCTTCAATCTATCTTTGTTTCCCAGTTAATGAAAGAAAGAGGTGAGTTTAATATCTATGATGTTTTAAATGCATTATCAAAAAAACTTATTGAAAGACATCCCCATGTGTTTGGTAATAAAAAAGTAAACACTCCGGAGGAAGCAAAAGCAAGCTGGGATAGTGTAAAAAACAAAAATAAAGAAAAAAAGATCGACTTTAAAAAGTATGAAAAATTTCCTGCTCTTTTGGAAAGCCTCAAAATTTCATTAAAAGCTGCAAAACTTAATTTTGATTGGGAGAAAGCTGAGGATATTTTTGAAAAGATAGAGGAAGAAATTACAGAAATAAAAGAAGCAATTAACAAAAAAAATTCTATAGAAGTTGAAGAGGAGATTGGGGATCTTCTTTTCACAATAGTAAATCTTGCAAGGAAACTTAATGTAAATCCTGAAATAGCTTTAAAAAAAGCAAATAAAAAATTTTCCGAAAGATTTTTAAAATTAATAGAAAATACAGAAAATTATAATCAAAAATCATTAGAAGAATTAAACGAGGAGTGGGAAAGGATAAAGAAAGGAAAGTAAAATAAAGCTATTTTATTGAATAAGCTTTTATTAAGAGGTATAATCTTTTATGCTTGCTGATTTTGAAATAAAAAAACTTGCTGTTGAAAAGGGAATGATAGATCCCTTTGATGAAAAATCTGCAGGGAAAGTGATAAGTTTTGGACTTTCCTCTTACGGATATGATTACAGGATTGCAGACGAATTTTTAGTACCTGAGCCTGAGTTCAAAGGTACCTTGGATCCCAAAAATGTTCCCGAAAACCTTTTCTCTCCTATTAAAACAAAAATTCTCGAAATAAGGCCCAATTCCTTTATCCTCGCAAAAAGTTATGAGTACTTTAGAATACCGAGAAATATACTTGGAATAAGCTTTGGAAAGAGTACGCTCGCCCGCTCGGGAATTTTCGTAAATGTAACCCCCCTTGAACCAGAATGGGAGGGGTATCTTACAATAAGTATAGCAAATCTCTCTCCTTATCCTGTAAAATTGTATGCATTTGAAGGAATTGCACAACTTGTCTTTTACAGAGCTGAAAATATTTGTAAAACTTCTTATAAGGATAAAAAGGGTAAATATCAGGCCCAAAAGAAAATAACAGTATCAAAGGTAAAATGAAGGACCTATTTGTTAAAGTTTTTAAAAAAGCTCTTGAAAGTGTATATCCTGAAAACTTGTTCAAGGAAAACATAAAGATAGAGGGAGATCTTTTAAATTTAAAAGATTTAAAAATCGATTTAAAAAAGTTTGAAAGTATAAAGGTTATTTCAGTTGGCAAAGCAGCATACCCTATGACAGAAGCTCTTTTTAATATTTTGGGAAACAGAATTGAAAGTGGTATTTCTATAAACCTTAAAAATGTAGAAAATCCTCTTAATAATATAAAAATTGTTTATGGATCCCATCCTTATCCTGATGAAAAGAGCCTGGAATCAGGAAAAGAAGTTGTTGATTTTGTTGAGAAAAATATTTCGGACAAAGATTTGGTTTTCTTTTTGATCTCAGGCGGAGCCTCAGCCTTAATGACACTTCCGGTGGAAGGGATTTCCCTTCATGAAATGAGAGAAACAACAAAAATAGTAATGAATGCAGGGGCGAACATAAAGGAATTGAACACCATACGAAAACATTTATCCGCTCTTAAAGGTGGCAAATTGGCAAAAAAGATTTACCCGGCTACGCTCATCACAATAGCGATTTCGGATGTTCAGGATGATGATCCCGAAGATATTGGCTCAGGCCCTACCGTACCGGACCCAAGCACTTTTGAAGATTGCCTCTCTATTTTAAAAAAGTATGAAATTGAAGATAAAATCCCGGAAAATGTTTTGCATTATCTTAGAAGAGGAGCAAAAGGAGAAATTGAAGAAACCGAAAAACCCAATTCTGAAGTATTTAAAAACAGTAAAGTAATTGTTCTCGGAAACACTTATTATGCACTAAAAAAAGCAGAGAAGGTTTTCAAAGAAAAAGGATTCAAAACTTTTATTCTTACCTCCAATGATTCCGGAGAAGCAAAAGAGGTGGCAAAACTTTACTCAGCAATAATTAAAGAAATAGCAAATTCCTCAAACCCATTTCATCCTCCCGTCGTTCTTTTGACAGGCGGTGAATTAACAGTTAATGTCAGAGGTAAGGGAAAGGGAGGCAGAAATACAGAGCTTATTTTAGCTATGCTTGTAGAGCTTCAGAAATTAAATGTAAAATTTGTTCTCTTAAGCGGAGGTACGGATGGAATCGACGGGCCAACAGATGCTGCGGGAGCTGTAATTGATAACAGTATTTACAGAACAATAGAGGAAAAGAAACTAATACCCCAATTTTATTTAAATGATAATGATTCTTACTCCTTTTTCAAAAAAACAGATTCCCTTATTATCACAGGGCCAACAAATACAAATGTAAGAGATATAAGATTTTTTCATATAGGAGGAAACAGATGAAAAAAAAGATATTAATAGTGTTTCTTTTAAGCTTTATTCTTGTTTTTGCAAGTTGTAAGAGAAAAGCTACGATAGAAGTCGGGAATGAAGGAAATGTAGATATCGAAGTAATAGTAGCAGGGTACAAGGAAGTAGTTCCGGCAAATACTTCATCCATTTTTGAAATAACATGGAATAGCGTAGCTCCCGGATCCTGGAGAATCATTGATCTCATGGCAAAACCTGTGGAATTTGATAATTATTTTGACAGCAAAACAATAACTGTTTATGATGGAGATTATTACTACTGGGGAACCGGGTGGGTACTTGATCTTGAAAATAAATTTAAAAAAACAGAGGGTAATTTAAAAAAGAGGTAAAAATGAGTTCCAATATCCAGCTTAAAAAAAGAGAAGAATACGAAGATTTTTATAAAAAATTAAGGACTAAAATAATGGGCTGGGTAAAAAGCGGAGAGCTTAACAAAAAAACTCAGGGGTGGGTAGGAAAGTTTACGGAGTATCTTGTTGTACTACCGGATCTTGTTTATCTCTTGATAAAACTACTTTTTGACAGAGAAGTACCGAAGGGTACAAAGAGCTTAATAGTAATAGCTCTTGCTTACCTAATATCACCTATTGATATAATTCCTGATTTTGTGCCCGTTGCCGGTTTAGTGGATGACCTTTTAGTTACTGTTATTATTTTAAATAGAATAATTAATGGTAAAGATCCTATTGTTTTAAACAAAATTCCAGAATACTGGCCCGGAGAATCCGATGTTTTTGAGCAGGTAAGAAAAATTGTTTATCTTATAAATGAATTTGCATCAGAGCTTCCGAAAGGAATTTTAAAATTTATGAAAGAAGAGAAAGGAGGGAAAAAATGAATATTTTGGTCACAGGTGGCGCTGGTTTTATTGGCTCTCATGTAGTCGATAGATACATTGAAGAAGGACACAATGTTGTGATCATTGATAATCTTTACTCAGGAAGGATTGAGAATCTTAATCCAGAAGCAAAATTTTACCCAATGGATATAAGAAGCAAAGAAATAGAAATCATACTTGAGCAGGAAAAAATTGATGTTATAAATCATCAGGCAGCTCAGATCTCAGTTCCGGAATCAGTAAAGAAACCGGATTTTGATGCTGATGTTAACATAAAAGGTGTAATTAATTTACTCATGGCCGCTGTAAAAAAAGGAGTAAAGAGATTTATATTTGCCTCCACAGGAGGAGCAATTTATGGAGATACGGATTATTATCCCTATACAGAGGATGCAATACCATTTCCACTCTCCCCCTATGCTGTATCCAAACTTTCCGCAGAGTATTTTATTAAATATTTTTCAAGTTCAAATGATCTAAGATATGTTATTTTAAGGTACGCTAATGTTTACGGACCAAGACAAATTCCTCAGGGAGAAGCAGGAGTTATATCAATATTTATGGAAAAAATGAAGAAAAACGAAGAGATAATAATATATTCTTTTCCCGATGTATACGATGGAATGATAAGAGATTATGTTTATGTTAAAGATGTTGCGGAAGCTAACCTTTTAGCTCTTGAAAAAGGAGATTTTGAAGAGATAAATATTTCAACATGCAAAGAAACAAAAACTCTTGATCTTTTTCTCATTATGAAAAAAATATTAAACAGTAAATCAGAATATAAAATATATCCACCAAGATTGGGAGATATCAGAAGAAGTTGCCTCAGAAATGAGAAAGCAATGCATATTTTGGGATGGAAACCAAAATATTCTCTGGAAGAAGGAATTAAAGACATGGTAAAGTATTATGATAGGTGAAAAATTCATAAAAGAGAGCTCAATAAAAATAGATTTAAAGATTGAGCCCCTAAAGTTTCAAAAAACTTTAAAAAAAACAAAATTGGTTTCACCAATAACCGAGGATTTTTTTATTGATCTAATAAGTAAAAGAAGATCAATAAGGGAATATACCGGGGAGCCTCTATCCCTTGAACAACTGTCCTTCCTCCTTTATTCAGCCTCTTCAATCTCCGGAGAAAGAATGGGACAAAAACTCAGAACATATCCTTCAGCTGGGGCCAAGTATCCAATAGATATTTACACAGCTGTATTTGATGTGGAAAATCTTGAAAAGGGATTATATAAATACAATGACACAAAGTTTCAACTTGAGCTTCTTTCAAAGGGTGATTTTAGAGATGAATTATATGAAATTTGCATAGAGCAGGAGTTCATTAAGAGAGCTTCCGTATTAATAATATTGGTTGCAAGGTCGCTAAGAAGCACTTATAGATATGGAGAAAGAGGTTTTCGTTATGTTTTAATGGATGCATCCTATATTTCGTCAAACATATACCTGGCAGCAACATATCTGAATCTCGGAAGTTGCGCAATTGGAGCTTTTGCTGATGAGGCATTTAATAATTTTCTTAATATAAAAGGTAATGAAACTTTTGTCGTCCTTGCTCACTCGGTAGGAATTCCAAACAAAAAATAATTTTACTTCACAAAAATAGAAACTATCTTTTCCTTGATATATATGAATTTCTTTATCTCTTTACCTTCTACCCACTGTTTAACTTTATTATCAGAAAGTACAATTTCCTTAACTTTCTCCTCTTCAATTCCTCTCTCAAGCTCCATTCTTGCTCTGACTTTACCATTTATCTGAACAACAAGGGTAAATTTATCAGCTACAAGATACTTTTCATCATATTTAGGCCATTCTGAATCAAGAAGTCTTTTCTTGTGTCCTGTAATTTCCCAGAGCTCCTCTGTAAAGTGAGGTGTAAAGGGAGACATAAGCATTAGAATGGATTCTATCGCTTCTCTTAGGATCTTCTTACCATCATCATCACTTCTGAGTTTTTGTAAATTTGAACTTACCGTATTGTAAAGCTCCATAATTGAAGCAATTGCAGTATTAAAGTGATATCTTTCAGCAATATCCTCGGTTACCTTTTTTATTGTCTGATGGATTTTCCTTTTTACCTCTATATATTTATTTGATTCCCCTTCAAGCTCAAAAACATCAAGATTGGAAACAGCAAGCTTCCATATTTTATTAACAAACCTGAAACTTCCCTCAATCCCTGCTTCACTCCATTCAAGATCCTTTTCAGGGGGAGCGGTAAACAGCATAAAAAGCCTTACCGTATCAGCTCCATATTTTTTAATCATATCATCCGGATCCACAACATTTCCCTTTGATTTTGACATTGCAGAACCATCTTTTGTAACCATTCCCTGGGTTAAAAGATGCGGAAAAGGCTCATTTATATCGGTTAAACCGAGATCCCTAATAAATTTTGTAAAAAATCTTGAATAAATAAGATGCAAAATTGCGTGCTCAACTCCACCTATGTATATATCAACCGGCATCCAGTATTTAGCTTTCTCCTTATCAAACATTGCCCTATCTTCACGGGGAGATGTATATCTTAAAAAGTACCAGGAAGAGTCAAAGAAAGTGTCCATTGTATCGGTTTCTCTCCTTGCATCAGCACCACATACAGGACATTTTACCTTAACAAAGCTTTCGGATTTATCAAGTGGGTTACCTGTGATTCCCTTAAATTCTATATCAACGGGAAGTTTTACCGGAAGATCTTCTTCCTTTACCGGAACAATACCACAATTAGGACAATTTATCACAGGAATCGGTGTTCCCCAGTAGCGTTGTCTTGAAATCCCCCAATCTCTTAATCTATAATTTATCTTCTCTCCTCCGAATCCTTTCTCCTTTGCATACTTGTTCATTGCTTCAAAAGCCTCTTCAAAGTTCATACCAGTAAAAGGCCCTGAATTTATCAAATAACCTTTTTCTGTGTAAGCTTCTTCCAACTCATCTGCCTCAATTATCTTATCCTTTTCAGGAACAATCACCACCTTAATAGGTATGCCATACTTTTTTGCAAATTCAAAATCCCTTTCATCATGGGCAGGAACAGCCATAATAGCTCCGGTTCCATACTCCATTAAAACATAATTGGTAATCCATATTTGTACTTTTTCACCATTGTAAGGATTTATTGCATAAAACCCTGAAAAGATTCCTTTTTTCTCAGGCTCTTCGTCTTTTTTAAACTTTAACTCCCTTACAACCTCATCAACCCATTTCTTGATTTCACTGCCATTTTCGGCTTTTTCTATGATTTTCCCAACAAGAGGATGCATTGCAGAAATGGCTAAAAAAGTAGCTCCGTAAATAGTATCTATTCTTGTGGTAAAGATTGATATATCATAATCAAGATCATCTGAATGAAAGATGACTTCACTTCCTTTGCTCTTTCCAATCCAGTTTTTCTGCATTAACAAAACCTTCTCAGGCCACTTTTCAAGCTCTTTATGCCCCTCCAGAAGCTCCTCAGCATAATCAGTTATTTTCAAAAACCATTGAGAAAGCTCCTTTTGCTCCACCTCAGAGCCACATCTCCAGCACTTGCCATCTATAACCTGTTCATTTGCCAAAACAGTATGGCAGGATGGACACCAGTTAACCCAGCTCTTCTTTTTGTAAGCCTTTCCTTTTTCAAGCATTTTGATAAAAAGCCACTGATTCCACTTATAATACTCCTCATCACAGGTGGCAAGCTCTCTATCCCAATCATAGGAAAATCCCAATCTTTTTAATTGCCCTTTCATATAATCAATATTTTCCCTTGTCCACTTTTCAGGATGAAGACCTCTTTTGATAGCAGCATTTTCAGCAGGCAAACCGAGAGCATCCCAGCCAATCGGATGAAGCACAGAATAACCCTGCATCATTTTAAATCTTGCAATAACATCTCCTATGGAATAATTTCTCACATGTCCCATGTGAATTTTCCCGGAAGGGTAAGGAAACATTTCAAGACAGTAGTACTTAGGCTTTGAATTATCTTCCTTTGCCTGAAAGGTTTTCTCTTCTTCCCAGGTTTTTTGCCATTTCTCTTCAATCTTCTTAAAATCATAAGGTATTTCTTTCTTTTCATTCATCTCAATCACCCTCTTTAAACAGTGTAAAATACCTTATTTTAATACAGCTTTTTTTAAAAAACAAATCAAAATTTGTATTGTTTTTCCAACTTTTTTATTATAAAATAAAAGAAATTTTGGAGGATAGATGAAAAACGCCTTGCTCGTGCTGGAGAATGGCTACAGTGAGGCGGGAAAAGTTTTCGCGGGGGAAGGTACCGTATTTGCGGAATTCATTTTTAACACTTCAATGAGTGGTTATGAAAAAATCATAAGTGACCCTTCTTATAAAGAGCAAGTAATAGTTTTTACCTATCCTTTGATTGGAAATTATGGTGTGAACGAAGAGTTTTTCGAATCGGATAATATTCACGCTTCCGCGATAGTGGTAAGGGAGTACAATGATTTTTACAGTCATTATGTCGCAAAAAAAACATTGAAGGAACTATTGGTAGAAAATAATATTCTTGGTCTTACATCAGTTGACACAAGGGAACTAACTCTTAATATCAGAAAATATGGTGCCATAAAAGGGGCTATCTCAACAGAATATATGAACAAAGAAAAACTGCTTGATATGGTTAGAAAATCTCCTTCCATAGAGAAAAAAAATCCTGTACTCAGTGTTGTCAAAAAGGATGTTGTTAGGTTAAAAGGTTCGGATGAGAATAGCTTAACCCTCCTTATTTTGGACTTCGGAATAAAAAAGAGCATAATTGAGAATCTAAGAAGGTATTTCGGGGAAATAATCTTATTTCCCTATTCTCCGGATTTTATTAAAAAGCTACAATCTCATCAGTATGATGCTGTCTTCCTTTCAAATGGTCCGGGGGATCCGAGAATTATTAAGGATGTGGACAATTTTGCCTTAAAAACAATAGAGAAAAGAGTGCCAATAATAGGAATATGCTTCGGACATCAACTCATAGGAAAAGCTTTCGGAATGGAGATAATAAAACTTCCCTTCGGCCACCACGGAGGAAATCATCCTGTTAAAAATACTCTGACAAACAAAGTATATATTACAGCCCAAAACCACAATTATGCTATTTCAAAAAAAAGCGTGGAAGATTCAAAAGAGTTTTATATGAATTGGGTAAATCTTTATGATGGAACAGTTGAAGGAATTGTCCATAAGGAACTTCCGATTTACACAGTACAATTTCATCCGGAGGCAGCACCTGGACCAAATGATCCTAAAGAATTGGTCTTCGAAGAAATGTTTGAAATCGTGAGGAAAAATGCCCATAAGAAAAGATATTAAAAGAATACTCGTGATTGGTTCCGGACCTATTGTAATAGGTCAGGCCGGAGAATTTGATTACTCCGGATCTCAAGCTGTTAAAGCTCTTAAAAAATTGGGGTTTTTTGTTGTTGTGATAAACAGCAATCCGGCTACAATAATGACGGACCCTCTCCTGTCCGATAGGGTATACACCGAACCGATAATACCCTCTTCAATAGAACAGATTATTGTAAAGGAAAAAATAGATGCAATTCTTCCCACAGTCGGAGGACAAACAGCACTTAATGCCGTAAAAGAAATAGATAAAAAGGGAATTATTGAAAAATACGGAGTCGAAATAATAGGTGCTTCCGTCGAATCAATAGAAATTGCGGAAAACAGGGAAAAATTCAAAAAAGCAATGGATGAAATAGGACTTAAATCTCCTCAGAGCTTTGTAATCCATTCAATTGATGAAGCCCGGGAGATTCTGAACTTTATCAATTTTCCTCTTATTTTAAGACCATCTTTCACTCTCGGAGGAACAGGAGGAGGAATCGCCCATAATATCGATGAGTACGAAAAATTGATAGAAATAGGGCTTATAAAATCCCCTGTTAAGGAGATTCTTGTGGAAGAATCTTTAATCGGATGGAAAGAGTTTGAATTTGAAGTTATGAGAGATCTGAATGATAATGTGGTTATCGTTTCATCAATAGAAAATTTTGATCCCATGGGAGTTCACACAGGTGACAGTATAACCGTTGCTCCGGCACAAACATTAACGGATTCCGAATATCAAAATCTGAGGGATTATTCGATAGCTGTCATAAGAAAGGTGGGAGTTGCCACCGGCGGGTCAAACATACAGTTTGCAGTAAATCCTAAAAACGGAGATGTGAGAGTTATAGAAATGAATCCTCGAGTTTCAAGAAGTTCGGCGCTTGTTTCCAAAGCAACGGGGTTTCCGATTGCAAAAACAGCAGCTCAACTCTCTGTCGGTTTAACACTTGATGAAATAGAGAATGAGATAACAAAAACAACTCCGGCTTCTTTTGAACCTGCTCTTGACTATGTAGTGGTAAAAGTCCCGAGATGGGATTTTAAAAAATTTAATGTTGAAAGGACATTAACAACACAGATGAAATCAGTCGGTGAAGTTATGGCAATAGGTTCTAACTTCAGGGAAGCTTTCCAAAAAGCCTTAAGATCGCTCGAAATCGGAGTAAGCGGGCTAAATGATTCCAAAGCCAAAAATTTTGACAGGAAAAAATTAAAGCTTTTACTGGAAATCCCCACACCGGGAAGACCTTTTTATATAAAAGAAGCCTTTTTAAGAGGTTTTTCTGTCAGGGAGGTTGCTGAAATAACCAAGATTGATCCATGGTTTTTAGAGAATATAAAAATCATTTCCGATCTTGAAAGAGAAATTGAAAAAAACAAACAATGGATAAATAATCCTGAATTTTTAAGAACACTTAAACTTTCAGGTTTTTCCGATAAAAGGATTGCGGAAATTTCAGGCCTTAAAGAAGAGGATATAAGAGAGAAAAGAAAAAAACTCAAAATCACAGCTGTTTTCAAAAAAGTTGATACATGTGCCGGTGAGTTTGAATCAATCACTCCGTATTATTATTCAACATACATGAAAACCAATGAGAGCATTCCTTCCGATAGAAAAAAAGTGGTCGTTTTAGGGGGAGGTCCGTTTAGAATAGGTCAGGGAATAGAGTTTGATTACTGTGCTTCAATGGCTTCAATTACTTTGAAAAAAATGGGAATTGAAACAATTATGATAAACTGCAATCCTGAGACAGTAAGCACTGATTACGATACCTCGGATAAGCTCTATTTTGAACCGGTTTTTTACGAGGATGTTCTTAATATTCTTGAAATAGAAAAACCCTTTGGGGTTATACTCCAGTTAGGGGGACAGACTCCTCTCAAGCTTGCAAAACAGCTCATTGACACCGGAGTTAATATATTGGGAACAAGCTATGAAAAAATCAATGAAGCTGAAGACAGAGAAAAATTTATCTCTCTTTTGAATGACTTGAACATAGAATATCCGCCGGGAGATGCTGTAAAAACAATGGAAGAAGCTCTTGTTGTTGCAAAAAACATAGGGTTTCCCCTTTTGGTAAGACCCTCTTATGTTCTGGGAGGAAGGGGAATGGCAATAGTTTATACTGTTGAAGAATTGAGAGAGTTTATGGAAAAAGCAACAAAAATTTCAGAGGAGCATCCGGTGCTAATAGATAACTTTATTGAGGATGCTTTTGAAGTTGATGTGGATGCACTTTCGGACGGAGAAGATGTTTTTATCGCTGGAATAATGCAGCACATTGAGGAGGCAGGAGTTCACTCGGGGGACAGTGCCGCTGTTTTGCCCACCTATCTCGTGGAACCAAAGCATCTGGATGAAATAAGAGAAATCACCGTAAAAATAGCAAAAAGACTAAAAATAAAGGGATTTGTAAACATTCAGTTTGCAATTAAAGATGATACGGTATATGTACTTGAAGTTAATCCGCGGGCATCCAGAACAATTCCGTTCGTATCAAAATCAACGGGAATTCCTCTTGTTGAGATAAGTGTAAGGATTATGTTAGGGGAAAAACTCTCCTCCTTTAATCTTGAAAATTATCCGAGACAAAATCATTATACTGTGAAAGCACCGGTTTTTTCCTTTGACAAGTTTGCGGGAGTTGACCCGATTTTGGGACCTGAAATGAGAAGTCTGGGAGAATCAATGGGCATAAGCGAGTTTTTCGGAGAAGCTTATATCAAAGCCATGTTAGGCGCCGGTTTTATTCTTCCTGTTTCGGGCAAGGTGTTTATCAGTGTGAATGATTTTGATAAGGATAAAATTGACTACATATCAAAAAAGATTGAAAAATTGGGCTTTGAAATATATGCCACAAAGGGAACTTTTGAAAAATTGATGAAGATAGGAGTTAAAGCCAAAATGGTGAATAAAGTGGGAGAGGGCAAGCCAGATATAGTTGAGCTTATAAAAAGCGGAGAAATTTCCCTTATAATAAATACTCCATTGGGAAGAAAAGCCTATCAGGATGATCTTAAAATAAGAGAAGCTGCTCTTGAAAGAAAACTTCCCTGTATTACCACACTCTCTTCCGCCCGGGCGGCAGTGGATGGAATAGGATGGCTCCAGAGACATAAAATTTCAATTTACAAACCCTTAAATATCTACCCTCTTTAATTATGGCCTGGCACTATAAACTATTTTAAAGACAAGTCTGTCCTGCAAAGGTATGAATCTTGACCTCGGATCCCAAATTCGTTCCCAATTTTTATTAAAGGTAATGAAAAGCTTATTCCCCGGCGAAATTCTCCACATAAATCTTATATTTGCCCCCAATTTTTTTGAAACATCATCGTATTGAATATAATTTAAAAGTGCAAGATCGGGTGAGAAAAATATATCAGCCTTTATTCTGTAGAGGTTCTCATCAAACTTACCCTGAGGTAAGTTTCCTCTTATAAATTCTCCCTGCAAAGAGAGATTTAAAAAACCATCCAATTTATAAGTTAATCCCAAATTCATATCTCCCATGTGTCCACTATAAAATTCTCCGAATCTATAACTAAGGTCAAAAACTACATTTCTGTAAGATGCTGAATTAAATTCGAATCTATATCTTGTGTAATGATAAGGTCCCGCAGGGATTATTACTCCCTCTGCAACTTCAAAATCATAAGGCAAAACATCATAGTTTGGCATAACATTAAACTCAATATGCTCTCCGGATTCTGTTCTCAAATTCACAGGGGCTGTAAAAATCATCCATGTTTCCATCTTTCCTGAAAGATCCCAATAAAACATCCCGTAAAGTTGGAAAAAGAATTGTCTTACAAGTTTACCTATTAGCCCTTTTTCAGGTCGCGGTTGAAAATCCAAACCAGCCCTCAATGTTTGAATGTTTTTTCTTGGTAAAAAACCAAGGCCAGGGTTAAGTGAATCTCCTAAGTATGTATAAGTTATAGAAGCATCAATTAAATCATTAGGATAATCTATTTTAAACCCATATCCATAATGCTTTCCTCCGTCAATCTCATTCCAATTATAAACACCCCAAAAACCAGTAGCAAAGTTTTTCTTTCCGAATAATTTTGAGGTCTGATATATAAAATCAACTCCAAACATTCTATTAATCCCATTGCTTCCGGGCTCCCCATCTGTAAAAATTATTCCCACTTTACTTTGATCCCAGATATTTTGATAAATTCTCCCGGCAAAGAAATTCTGACTCGGAAAAACAGTACCATCACTTAAAGTTGTTTCACGGGTTTTCACATCAAGAAATGCCATGTTTGTATTTCCCAATTTACCAAATGTTTTAGCTCCGAAAAGAATTGGTATTTGCTCTCCATTGTAGAGGCCTATCCTTCTGCTGAAAAATGGAACAAATGATCTATGGAGCCCTATTCCGAAATTAAATATTTCAGAACCCTCAAGAAAAAAACTTCTCTTTTCAGGAAAGTACAGAGAAAATCTTGTAAGATTAATCCTTCTTGTGTCAGCCTCTGTCTCAGCAAAATCCGTATTATAACTAAAAACGCCCACTAAATTCGGGGTGAAATTTTTATAAATATCAAAACCACCATCTATAGAGTATTTTCTTTCAGTACCAATCTCATAATCCTCTGTTGAGCTTAGTATACCATAAGGTTTTATAGTAATTCCTTTTCCCTGTTTCACATTTGAAATCCCCTCGAGAGGAGCTGCCTCAGCAGGATTATAAAAAAAGCTATCTTTAGAAATCCCTGAAAGTCTTATAACTTCCATCTTCCTTGGAATATATCTTTCAACATTTAACCCCCATGTTTTGAGTTTTGGATTAAAAGAAATAGTTTTAAAAGGGATTTTTATTTCAACGCTCCATCCTTCTTTTGTAATCTTTGTCTTTGCTTCCCAAATACCATCCCAGTTTAAACTGAAATGTTCACCAAAGGCAAGCCCATCGCTTCTTGCTCCCTTGGGATTAACAAAGAAAACATAAGCATTCCTTCTATCCTGGAATGTATCCAGAAGAATTCTTATAATATCATTTGATCTTCCCTTTTCATCAGTTTTCATACTGTTAGCAGAAATCTTATCCGGCTCATCATCATAGCACATAATCCCAAAATAAAGATTATTTTTATCATATAGTATTCTTAAAGTTGTTCTCTCAGAGGGTGTAATTCCTGTTTCAGGCTCTACCATTTTAAATTCAGTAAAAAGAGGGGATTTTTTCCACACAGAATCCGATAAAATTCCATCTATTTTGGGCCCTTTTTCAACAAAAGTAGCCTTAATTTTAACTGCTCCGAACACAAGCTGAAGCGTAAAAATCATAAACACAATTAAAATAAACACAATATTACTTTTTCTTTTCATTCTGGCTTTTTCCTCCGCTATAGCATCTTTTTATATTTTAAATACGAAAAGTTCTCTAAAATGTTGCAAACCCGATTTTACACCTTGTTTAAAATAAAAGAAGGCTTGATGAAGACTCTGGATTATTATATTATCTTTTAATGAAAACGGGATCAAAAAAAGTTGTAATATTTGCATTTTTGGCAAACCTCTCAATTGCTGCAGCCAAATTTATAGTATCCCTTATCACTCACTCTTCCGCCCTCTTATCAGAAGCAATCCACTCTCTTGCCGATACAGGAAATCAAATATTACTTCTCATAGGATTAAAAAGAAGTTTAAAAAAAGAAGATAAAATTCATCCTTTTGGATACAATAGGGAGCAGTATTTCTGGTCTTTTCTCGTAGCTGTAATGCTATTCCTTTTAGGAGGACTTTACTCTCTATTGGAAGGAATAAAAAAGCTACTCCATACCCATAAAATCGAAGAGCCATGGATTGCTATTGGAGTTTTAATTTTTTCATTCATTGCAGAAGGTTTTTCCTTTCTAAAAGCAAAAAAAGAAATTGATAAGAACAGAAAAGATGGTTCTCTCCTTGATTCTTTGAAAAATTGTTATAATTCCGAACTTCTTGTCGTATTTTTTGAAGATAGTGCTGCAATTACCGGTATAACAATAGCACTTGTCTCAACTTTATTGTACATTTTTACTAAAAACTCCATCTTTGATTCCATTGGATCAATTTTAATTGGGCTTCTTCTCATCATAGTATCCATCGGGCTTGGTGCAAAAATGAAATCTTTAATAGTGGGAAGAGCAGCCCCATCTTATATAGTCAAAGATATTATTAATATTTTAGAAAGCACAGATGGGATTGAAAGAGTTAATCAGGTAAAAACAATGGTATTGGGATCTGATTCAATACTTGCAGCTATTGAAGTAATCTTTGAAGATGGACTTGATATAGATTATATAGATGAAAAAATAAAGGAAATTGAGAAAAGAATTAAATCAAAGCACTCCGAAGTAAAAAATATTTATATTGAGCCAAAGGAAAAGTCTTGACAAGCTTCCTTTTTGGGAGTAAATTTTTCTATGAAAAAAAATTTTATTTTTATATTTATTATTTTCATATTGTTTGTTAGCTGTTCAAGTGATAAATTATCCTTGATTGAAAATAAGGATTATCTCATCAAATTAAATCGTAAACTCGGAACCTATGCTCAAAAAAATCAAATGTGGAAAGAAGCTGTTTATAGATGGAAAAGAGTTGTAAATCTAAACCCCAATGATTATAAAGCTCATAACAATTTGGCAATTGCATATGAAGCTCTTGGCGAATATCAAAAAGCAGAAATAGAATACAAATTAGCTTTAAGTCTCAGTCATAATAATGAGTTTATAAGGAGTAATTATGAAAAATTTAAAAGCGGAAAAAAGAGCAGTCAAAAGAAACAGCATAAGAAATTTCGCAAGTTTTAGTCTGCTTTTGATTTTAATATTTTTGATTTTACCGTCCTGTTCAGAGACAAAAATGCAGAGGGTCCTTGTAAAATCCAGGCCCATTTTAAATATCGGAAACTATGAAAATGTTTACATAGCCCCCTTCAGGATTTCATCCAAAATCAACAATAAAATTATCTCTGATGAAATAACAAAAACACTTAAAGAAGATTTGGCAATAAATTATGGAAAAAATGTAATTATAGGAGAAAAAATTAATGTTTACACAAAAGGGATTTTTTCAAACCCATTTTTCTGGAAAGAGTATTCAAAAAAAGAAAAATCGGCAATTATTACAGGTGTAATAAAAATAAAGAAAGAGGAAAGAAGTAAGGTAAAAACAGTAAGATCAACCCCCCTTTCCCTTAAAAGTCAAAATATCCTTCAAACCATTAAATTAATAAATTGTGATATCTTGTTTTTAATACTTGATGGAGATAGTGGGAAAAAAGTTTATCAATACAGATTTAATTATAAAATTACGGATGAAAGCGGAGAAGCTGATAGTGTTCTTGTAAGCAGATTAATAAGCATTGGAGTGGATAGGTTTATGAACAGAATAGTATCAAGAGAACACATTGTATATAGATACTTTTTTAATTATTGAGGTAAAAATGAAAAGTAAAAAGAAATTAGTTATATTTTTCATAATAGTTTTATTTTATGTTTTCTCAAACGCTCAATATCAGTTTTTTCCTTATTATGGAAAAAACAAAATACAAATAGGAAAACAATGGTATGTTTACGAAACCAAACATTTCAAATTCAATTTTTATACAAAACATCTTGAAATTCTTAATTTCAGCGTAATCGATGCGGAGGATGCTTACTCAAAATTATCAGAATTTTTAGGATTTTCTCCAGAAAAGAAAATTCCTATTTTACTTTACCAATCCCACAAGGATTTTGAAATGACAAATCTCTATCCTTCAGCAGTTCCCGAACCGGTAATGGGATTTTCAGAACCAATTGGAAATAGAGTGGTTATTCCGGCAGAGTACCCACCTTCTGTATTGAGACATCTTATAACCCATGAACTTACACATATCTTTCAATTTAATCTTCTTTATGGAAGACACAGACAAAGTTTTTCATCATTTTTTCACTTGCCACTATGGATTATGGAAGGGTTTGCAGAATTTATCCCTGGAGAGTGGGACCCTATTTCACTTATGATTGTAAGAGATGCAGTTGTTACGGGCCAGATTCCACAACTGACAAAATACGGAGATCTTAGATATAATACCGCCAGTTCAAGATCTCCCTATGATTTTGGACACCTTGTATATGATTACCTTTACAAAGAATACGGGAGAACAGGATTAAGAAAATTCTGGTGGAATTTAAAAAGATTCTCATTTTTCAGAGGAAAGGGTATATTCAAAGAAACATTTAATCTTGAATACAATGTTTTCAACAGTAAATTCGAAAGATACTTAAGAAAAAGGTTTAAGAAATTTTTCGGAAGAGGGCTTCCGGGAGATTATGGGTTAAGAATCAGCCCGGAATACCCCTATTCTCAGGTTTATTCTTTTTCTGTTTCTCCTTCAGGGGAAACAGCCGCTATTGTAACGGCAAATTATAAAAAATATGCTCTTACTATTTCACTTCTCGATTTAAAAAACGGGAAAGTTTATAAGGATATTACACCTGGATATAGCTCAAAATTTGAAAATTTATATTTAAAATTCTCTCCAGAAGACGGAAAATCCATAGTTTGGGATAGTAAGGGGGATTATATAGCCTTCTTCGGTAGATACAATTATGATTATTATCTTCTTTTTTACTCCTCTATAGGTAAATTTTTAAAAAGGGTAAAACTTAAGAATTTACACGAGCCGAGCGGAATAGAAATTTCACCGGATGATAAATATCTTGTTTTTTCAGCTATAAGAGATGCAAAAAGGGATCTCTTTCTCTACAGAATAAATGATGGAAAAATCACAAGGCTTACCAACTCCATAGATTATGAATTTTCAGCATCCTTTTCAAAAGATGGTAAATATATTGTTTTTGATAGAATGATAGGGAGGTATCATCAGCTATTCCTTTTAAACCTTGAAACAAAAGAAGAAAAGCAGCTAACTTTTGAAAAAACATACCATATAAACCCTGTATTTAAAGATGAAAAGAATATTCTCTTCTCATACTATTATAAAGATGCATATAATTTGGCTATTTTGAACATAGAAACAGGAAAGATAAAAATTCTAACAAACCTTTCCACCGGAGTATTTTATCCTCAAATAAAAAACAATAATATCTATTACTTAGGGTATTCACACAATAACTTCAGTTTATATCGTGCAGATAAATTGAAAGAAATCATGGTTACTACAGAAAAAAATACTCTGGGAAGAAGAGAAGAGAAATTTATTATAAATAAAAATAAAATAAGAAAATATAAGAAATTCGAAGATATAGTGGTAAGTGGTCTTCCCAGCGTGGGTTTTGCCGTAGCAACGGATGGAACAACTTACGGAGGAGCTTATTTAAACTTTAGTGATACTTTAAACAATGATAATATTACAATTCTTGCATATTCAGTAATGGGGTTTAAAAATTATACCTTAAGCTATGTTAATCTCGGACATAGATTAAATTATGGAGTCCAATTATTTTCAAATACATATTTTTATTATCTGCCTTATCAATACTGGGCTGCTGATTTTTACGGGTATTACTCTTATAAAAATGCATTGGCAACAAGAAAAATATTGGGCGCAACTCTCTCAGGGATATATCCATTTAGCAAATTTCACAGGTTATCTTTTGATACAGGGCTCTATTATCAGAAAGAAGATCTTTATTATTTTACAATGAATAGTCCCCGAAATCCATTTTTCAACGGTTATTCAATACCTTTTACTTTATCTTTGACCGGCGAAACAACTGCTTTCAGGGGATACGGCCCTTACGAAGGGTATACCTATAATCTATCTTTTACAAAAACAATTCCTTTTTCAGATAGCTGGAGAGATGCCTATGCCTTTCAAATAGATCTAAGGAAATATCTTCCTTTAGGATATGATACTCTATTTGCCTTCAGAGGGTTCGGGGCTTTCAGCGGAGGGAAAAATCCCTATATCTTCTATGGGGGCGGTAACAATGATATAAGATCAACTTATTATTTCTCGGTTGTTGGAAATAATTACTTTCACTTGAATGCTGAATTCAGATTTCCTCTTGTCCATATTGCTTTAACCCCTTTGGGCCTTTTAGGACCCGTAAGAGGAGTCTTTTTTGCAGATTTAGGAGGAGCGTGGTTTAATGATGAAAAATTTGAGTTCTGGGATTCATTTAAAAATGGATTAAAAGATCCTGTAGGCTCCATTGGTTATGGTATAGAATTCTTTTTCGGAGGATATCCGATTCACATAGAATGGGTTTATAGAACAAATTTTGTAGATTATTCATCTCCTGAAGTCAGGATGTGGATTGGATTTGATTTTTAATCTTCCTCTTCTTTTTTCAGCTCTCTTATAATAATTTTCTTGATACTCTTTTCTGAAACTTCCTTTATTTCAAACTCATAATTATCAATCGTTATCTTCTCCCCTCTAACAGGAAACTTACCTAATATATAATTAATCATCCCTCCAATTGTAACAGCAGAGTGATCAACTTCAAATTCTGTATCCAACAAATCTTCTATCTCCTCTATCGGGGTCTCTCCCGAAACAATATAATATCCATCTCTCTTTTCTATTGTAATTTCCTCTTTTTCGTATTCATCATAAATTTCCCCCACTATTTCTTCCAAAATATCTTCAACTGTTACAACTCCCGAGATTCCTCCGTACTCATCCGTAACTATTGCAAGTTTTTGCTTTTTTCTCTGAAGTAATTTCAAAAGATCTGAAATCCTCATATATTCTGTAATATACAATGGTTTTCTTATAAGTTCTCTTGTTTTTTTCAAAATTATTGTATCCTGCCCCCAATATCTGAAAACATCTTTGGCAATAACAATTCCAACTATATTATCTATTCTCTCTCTATATACAATTATTCTGGATTTCTTTTTTTCTATTATTAATTTTTTTAAATGCCCTAAACTCATTCCCTCTTCAATACCTATAATATTTATTCGTGGAGTCATGATTTCTCTCACTGTTCTCTCTTTAAAGTAAATTATTTTCTCAACCATTTCCTCTTCTTCTTCTGTAATTATGTTCTTCTCCTTTCCTTCCAACAAAAAAGCTTCTATCCTTTCTTCTTTTTCTTCTTCAGAAGCTGGAAGATTTTCCTCTTCTTTTGGAAACACTTTTGATAGCACTGCCTGTAATGGAAGCAAAGCACTAACAAATTTATAGGCTCTTTCTTTTCTTATAAGAAAAGGAGGTATGAGATATATAAAGAAAAAAGAGATAATTATGATAGCAACACTATCCTTGTAGGGAATTTTGGAAAAAGTGAAAAACATAAAACTTACAAGGGACAATAGAAAGAAAAAGTTTTTTAAATTCTTTATTATAATAATGTAAAATTCAAGGTCAGAAAGATTCCTATACTTTTCTTCATCCTTTTCAACAACAAGTTGAAGATATTTCCACTTCTTTATCTCTAAAAAAGATGACTCCCACAGGGAAAAGATAAAAGAAATCAGTAAAATCAAAGATTCAATAACCAAATATTTATCCATCTCCTTCTATAAACTCCTTTAATAATTTTTCCTGAAGCTCTATCATTGGCGAATCTTTTTCTTTATGCTCATACCCTAAAAGATGCAAAAAACCGTGGATAATTACTCTCACGAGCTCCTCATTAAAAGGAACTTTCTCTCTTATTGAATTTTTATAAACATTTGGTATGGATATTATAAGATCTCCGAGATAATTATCTCCAAAGGCTTCAAAACTAAGGATATCAGTGGATTCATCTTTGTTTCTATACTTTTTATTATAATTTCTAATAAATTTTTCCCCGGAAAAAACAATGCTTAAATTTTTAACTTTGCTCCCCGTTTTTTCTACCAAAAATTTAATTAATCTTTTAATCTTGCTTTTATTTACCTTATATTTTCTGGTTCTATTTATTATTATCATCTTTCTCCTTCTTAACTTCATTAAAATTAAAACCGGGATAAGAGATTCTTCCGTGATAGATATTCTTCAGTGCCTCTAAAAATGATTCAGAAATAATCTTTATGTCTTTCAAGCTAAGATCGGACTCATTTAATTGATCATCCTCAATTATTTTTGAAAAAATCTTTTTTATTAGATTACTAAAAGTCTCTTCATTTATTTCAGTCAAAGATTTAGCAGCAGCTTCCACAGAATCAGCTAACATAAGAATCGCTGTTTCTTTTGTTTGTGGTTTTGGTCCCGGGTATCTGAAAAACTCTTCATCTATCTTTAGCTCTTCATTTTCTTTATCTCCTTTTTCACTATTTTCTTTTTTCTTTTTCTCAAGCTCTTTATTGTAAAAAAAAGTAATAAGAGAAGTTCCGTGATGCTGTTTTATCCCATCAATAATCATATCCGGAAGCCCATATTTTTTGGCAAGGGTCACTCCATCAGAGATATGGTTTTTTATATAAACAACACTTGTTGTAGGAGAAAGTTTATTATGTATATTTTCTTCATTTGATGGGATATTCTCAATAAAATAATTTGGTCTTAACATTTTCCCTATATCATGGTATAAAGCCTGACATCTAACCAAAGTAGGATTAATTCCAATATCCTTTGCAGCTTGCTCAGCTAAGGAAGCCACCATTAAAGAATGGTGATATGTTCCGGGAGCCTTTAATGCCATCTCCCTGAAAATTGGAAGATCAAGGTTAGAGAGCTCAAGTAATTTTAAATCTGACACCACTTTAAAAACACTCTCTTCAAATGGAAGAAAAGCAGTAACAAATATTGCCACAAATATAGTATCAACTAAAAGAGCTATAGAGACAGAGAAAAGATTAAAATCAATAACAGAGGAAGCAATAATTTTACCAAAAAAAACTACAATTATACCTGTTGGTAAAATATAATACAGCGAAAGCTTAATCGGCATGCTTCTTTTACTTTCCCTGCTTACTTTAATCTTCAAAATAGGAATAAAAGAAGTAATAAAGATAAAAAACAACAAATAATAGTTTTTCACAAGGAAAATTCCTACGAGAGCAACAAAAAGGAGGATAAAAACCACCGCCACCTCAATTCCTACCAAAAAAGCAAGAATAATCCCCCCCGCTTGAAAAGGGACAAAAAAATGAACTATTTTTTGAGTAAACAAAAGGTTCGAAGCTCCTGATCTTTCCAAAACATCAACAAGCATCAAGATACTTCTATATAAAAGCACAAAAAATACAAGATTTGTAAAGGCTATGTGAATTATCTTTTTTTCACTTAAATACCTTTTTTCAAAAAAAGTAAGGATAAAAGATGAAAGAAACAAAATAAGCAGAATAAAAAGAAAAGAAGTTCCTATCAGAGAAAAAGGCTTTCTTTTGTGCTCTTGAAGAGATCTCAATTTTTTTAATATATCGCATGTCTTTTTATCAACTTCATCTCCATTTCTAACTATAATTCTTCCTTTCTTAATAATATTGTACACCGGAGTTAAGTTTTTAGCTGTATTTTCCCTTAAAACTTTAGTTTTACTCTCATTTATAAGATACATAGGAGAATACACAGTGAGAATAATTTTTTCTATTAAGACACTTTCTTTTAAACTAAAACCCTTTTTTTTACTTATCCTCTTTACAAATGCTTTTATATCCCTTTCTCCCCATGTTTCTGAAAGTTTCAAAACACTTTTTGTGTTTCCCTTTGTAATAATAGCTTCCTCTTTTCCCTCTCCAATCAATTTATTTTTATCTCTTATAATATCTTTTGAATAAATGACATCAATTATTTCCTTAACAATATTTTTAATTTTTTCTCTTTTGCTTTTTCTTGAAAATAATCTTATATCCTCTTTACTAAGAGTTATTCCAAACTCCTCATCTATTTTTTTATAATTTTTCTTTGGAGCCCCTAAATATGAAAAAAGTCTGTTAACTCTTTCCAAGGCCGTCGCCTTTGAATTGGAAACATAATCATAAACATAGGGAGCTTTTTTTAGCTCTCCTTCTTTTAATCTTTCAGTGGCCTCAACATTTATGACTTTAAAATCAAAAGGCGCCTTTATGTCCTTTTTGGCTATATCTCCCGGTTTATACTCTTTAATCTGAGGAGAATAATTAAAAAAGATAACAAATGTTAAAATTATAGAATAAAAGATGGAAAATGCGAATTTGTAAGAAAAAATCAGATCTTTCAAATTTGTTTCTTTAGAAGAAATCTGCTCTCCTATTTCCTTAATCTTATCTTTTGCTTTCATATCTTTCATATGCCTTTATAATATCTTTTACAAGGCGATGCCTTACAACATCCTTTTCTGTAAAATACACCATTTCTATTTTTTTAATCCCCTGTAAAATCTTAATAGCTTCAACAAGACCGGATCTAACATTAGAGGGAAGATCAATCTGGGTAATATCGCCTGTAATTACAGCTTTTGAGCCAATCCCAAATCTTGTCAAAAACATTTTCATCTGCTCGTGTGTGGTATTTTGAGCTTCATCCAAAATAACAAAAGCATCACTTAGTGTCCTTCCTCTCATATAGGCTAATGGAGCAATTTCTATGGTTTCATCTTCCAGAAAATTTTTCGCTTTTACAGGATCTAATAAATCAAAGATTGCATCATAAAGAGGTCTCAAATAAGGGTTTACTTTCTGGGGTATATCACCCGGTAAAAAACCTAATTTTTCTCCCGCTTCAACCACAGGCCTTGTTAAAATAATTCTCTTAACCTGCTTTTTTCCAAGACAGGATAGAGCATAAGCCATTGCGAGATAGGTTTTTCCTGTTCCTGCAGGTCCTATAGAGAACACTATATCATTTTCTTTCATCGCTTTAATATAATGATGTTGATTAAAAGTTTTCGGTTTTACCTTTTTTCTATTAAAAGGAGAAAGTAAAGTTTCCTTTGATACAGAATCTAATCTGAAATTTTCATCATCAGGAAGATTGTCAAGCAATTTTAAAAATTCTTCATCTTCCAAATCTTTACCTTCTTCAAAAAGTTCACTTATTCCTAAAAAGAAATTTTTAGCAAATTCTATGTCATCTCTATTTCCGGAAATTATAATTTTTTCCTTATCTCCATTTCCTTCAAGCTTGATCTCAACTCTTAATCTATCTTTTATGTTTTTTTTATGTTTGGAGAGTATTGAATTAAACAGTTTCCTGTTTCTATACGGTAGGTCAACCTCGCTCATCTCTATATTTCCTATTATTCTTCATTTTAAATAGTTTAACATTTTAGAAAAGTGTTTTCAAGAAAACATGCGCATTACCACCAGGAATGCTCTTTTATTCCCTTCTGAGAAGAAAAGAAAATCATATTCCTCACAATTCTTTTAAGATACTCCTCCGTCTCTCTGTCTTCATCTTTACCTGAGTAATAGGTCATTCCGAAAGGTAAAACAAAAAGCCCCATGTGAATCAAGGGCACTATAATATTCGTAATCGCACTCTGGCTTCCATCTTCAGCAGCTGCAGATATTACTGCAACAGGCTTTCCCTGAATTATCTTATTCCTCGTATTCTCTAATGAAGTCATCCTTTCAATTAAATTCCACATAAGAGCTGATGGAGCATACCAGTGAACAGGTGTAGCGAATATTAATCCATCAGAACCTTGCATCTTTTTTGCTATAAACTCAAAATCATCTCCCAAAGAATAGCATCTTTCAGGAGTACATTTTTTAAGATCTTCCAAAAGACAGGCTTCACATGTTTTTATCTTATATTCCTTTAAAAGAAGGATGTCCAATAAATGACCACTTTTTTCAAACTCCGACTTAAGAATATCAATCATCTTAGAATTTAAGCCATTTTCTCTATAGGAACTGTTAATTGCGAGAAACTTCATTTTCCTTTTTCCTCCTTTTTCTTTTTTCCTTTTTTCTTTTTCTTTTTTTTCTCCTTTTTCCCTATAAAATCAACAGGAAGAAAATAAATTTTTTGTCTGTAAATATCTACTGAAGCTATTAATACCTTTATTCTTTCTCCAATGCTAAATCCCTTTTTTGTTCTCGAACCTGTTATTTTCAGCCTTTCTTTGGTGGGAACATAAAAATCATCCGTAAGCTCATAGTATGGAATAGAGCCTTCAACAAAAAAATCCTCCAATTCAACAATAATTGCAGATTGGGTAAAATTCGTAATTCTTCCGTAAAGTTCTTCGCCCACCTTATCTTTCATAAATCTGATGATTCTCCATCTCACAAGCTCCTTTTCTGCTTCATCCGCTTTTCTCTCTGTTTTTGAAGTCCAGTTACCTATCTCCTCCAATTCTGCTTCAGAATAAAAAACCTTCTTTTTCTTCTTTCTGGTAATAGCCTCTTTCACTGTTCGATGAATGATAAGATCCGGATATCTTCTAATAGGAGAAGTAAAGTGGCAGTAATTTTCTTTTTGCAGGCCAAAGTGCCCCTTGTTTACCGGACTATATTTTGCAAGTTTCATTGATTTAAGGATTAAAAGACTTACAAAAGTCTCCTCTTTTTTTCCACTAACCTTATCAATAATCTTTTGAAGCTGCCGTGGGATATTACCTTCCTTAGGCTCAAATTCATATCCCAATTTACTTAAAATTTCTTTAAGATGATTTAATTTAATAGGATCAGGCTCTTCATGAATCCTGAAAAGCACAGGCACATCTTGCTCCATTAAAAATTCAGCAATTGTTTCATTTGCCACAAGCATGAACTCTTCTATAATCCTATGAGAAAAAAGCCTTATGGCAGCCGAAATTCCTACAAGATTATCCTTCTCATACAAAAGAATTGGCTCCGGAAGATCAAAATCCAGAGAACCTTTTTTTCTCCTTTTTTTAATAAGAATATTAGCAAGCTCTTTCATAATTAAAAGAGATTTTTTTATCTCTTTATCAACATCAGTTATCTGGCTATCAATAATCCCCTGAGCCTCCTTATAAGTAAGCCTTTTTTTACTTTTAATAATCGAAGGGAAAACCTTATAATTGAGCACATCGCCTTTTTTATTTATCCTCATCTCAACAGAAAGAGTATATCTATCCACCCCCTCCTTTAAAGAGCATAGATCTGATGAAAGTTCATGCGGAAGCATTGGGATTACTAAGCCGGGAAAATAAACAGAATTTCCCCTCCTAAAAGCTTCCTTGTCAAGAGGAGAATTCCTTTTTACATAATGAGAAACATCAGCTATATGAACACCCAAAATATAATAACCATCATCTTTTTTTATTGAAACTGCATCATCAAAATCCTTTGCATCTTCTCCATCAATTGTAAATATAATCTCATTTCTTAAATCAGCTCTATCCTTGCTCTTTTTTACTTCTCTATTCAAATTTGAAACAAAACTATTAACTTTCTCAGGAAAACTTTCTTGCAAAGAATACTTTGCCTTAATAACTTCAATATCAACGCCCTCTTCATCCGGGAAACCAAAAACTCTTGTTATTTTTTCAATATAAATTTCATTCCTTTTTTCTTTAAGCTCCCCTTCAATTAACATCCCAGGTAATACGGAGACACCTGCCAAACTCCTTATTTCAAACTCATCATCTATTTTTGTATCAAGAGGAATAAGATATGCTCTCAATCTTTCAAGATTAAAATAGCCTATCATTTTCTTATACTTTCTTTTGGAGATTGCTATGATTTCCCCTTCTCTTTTACCTCCTCTTTCGTAAAAAAGAGCTTCTACAATATCACCATTCATTGCGTTTTTTGTCTTACCGGGAGGAATAAAAACATCTTTACTTCCATCATCTGGTATAACAAACCCAAACCCTCCCTTTGCCGCTGAATATTCTCCTCTCAATAAATTCTTAGACCTCTTAACCAAATACCTATTTCTATCCCTATATATAGCCCCTTCTTTTAAAAGTTCCTTAAGGGTATCTTTCAAAACTTTTGAATGAAATGGAAGATTTCTTTCTTTCAACTCTTTAGAGATAGAAGAATATTTTATCCCCTTATCCCTTTCCCCAACAATTTCAAGAACATTTTTAATTAAATTGCTCTTTTTTAAATTCTTTTCTTTCATTTGATATACTTTAGCACAAATTTCCTTGTTTTTCTATCTTAATAATTACTTGATACTCCCATAAATATCCCCTATATCAAAATTCCCTTTTTCTTTAATATTATTTTTTATTAAATAAAAATTTGGAACAATAAAAAGGGGAACAAAATATTTTGTTTCAAGGGCTTTTTTATGAGCTATCCTGTATTTTTCCTCTTTTAAATTAAGATTCTCTTCCTTTTCAGCTTCCTCTATTAATTTATCAAGTTCCTTATTTGAATAATCAAATAAATTTAAAATCCCTCTTCTTCCGTCATAGGAATGAAAAAATTTTAATAAAACATCATCAACTCCCGCAGAATCACTTCCATATCCAAAAAGAGTCATATCAAGATCTTTCAGGAAAAAGAGCTTTCTTCTCCATTCTCTATCACTTAATGGAAGTAAAACTAAATTCGGAAAACATTTTTTCAGCTCCTTAAAAATAACATTTGAAGTGATTCTACTTATTTTATTTGTCTTTCTGAAAATAAAGATAATTCTATCAAGAACCTTTTTCTTGCATTCACTTTTTTCATTTTTTACTTCGTTTTCTTTTAAAGAATATCTTAACCATGGGGGAACCAATTGATTGATACGATAGGAATTGGGAATTTTAAGTTCGTTTAATATCTTTTCATATGGCAAAATCCTTGAAACCAAAGTTCTTAACTTTTTGTCAGAAAAAGGTTTCTTTCTAAGATTAAAAATCAAAAAATATATATAATTTGACGGCTTTATAAGTAAATGGAAATTTTTATCAACCTTTTTGGGAAAAGTGAAAATCTCTGAAATATCATAATTTTTTGAATTAGCAGCATCTGTAACATTAAAATAGAACTGTATTTCTTCTATACGTGAGGGCTTTTTCCAATATTTCAAAAACCTTCGTAATATTACTTTATCTTTCCCAATTTCGTAAAAGTAAAAGGGTCCTGTCCCGAGAAAAATTCTTTTTTTATTATCAGAACTTTTTGAAAAAAGATTATTCCCCAAGTAAACAAGTTTAATATCTGAAAGAAGAATTAAAAAATTATCACTTCTTTTTTTCAACAAAAAAGAAATTTTGTAATGACTCAAAACTTTCACCCGATCTATTATTTTGGCAATATTTGAATATGGAGAATAAAGCTCTCTTGTAGAAATCCTCACAAAATTCTTTTTTACAATCTCTGCGGTAAGTTCTTCCCCATTGTGAAACTTTACCCCTTTTCTTAAATCAAAAATCCACTCTCTCGGGCTGGGATTATACCATCTTTCTGCTAAGAAAGGTACAACTTCTAAATTCTGTTTAATCTTGACCAATGTTTCAAAAACATTTGAATTAACTTTACAATCGGTGGACCATCCAGTTTGATGGGGATCAAAAATAAACACTGTATTGGGAAAAGATATCTTTAAGATTTTTTTCTCTTTTCTGCATCCAATCAAACTAAAAATAAAAAAGATTAACAAAAGGACAAAAAATCTTTTTTTCATTCCACCCTCGGCATATAAACAATAAATTCAGCTCCTTTCCCCTCTTCAGATTTCACCTCCATAAAACCATTCTCATTCTGAACTATAATATAACTGGAGAAAAGACCCAGTCCGGTGCCTTTTTCTTTTGTTGTAAAAAAAGGTTCAAAAATTTTATTCTTAACTTCATCAGGAATTCCCGGTCCATTGTCCTTTACAGAAATCATAATATACTTACCTTTTTTAAGAACCGGACTATCCTCTCCCAATAAAAAGTCTTCAACTTTAAGCCATATTATTTTTTCCTCATTCTTTTCTATTGCCTCTATTGCATTAAGAAAAATATTTATTAAGACTTGAACCATTTTTTCTTTATTACACTTGCAATAAGCATTCTTAGTTTTAATTTCTTCTCTCAAATCTATCTTTGTCAATCTTGCTGAAATCAATTCAAGTGTTTCTAAAATTATTTCATCCACAAGATATATCTTTCTCTCTTCCTCTTTCGCATGAGAAAATTTAAGAAAATTATAAATAATTTCCTGAGTTTCTTTCAGAGCCTCTTTCATGTTTTCAACATACATTGAAAACTCAGAAGAGGCTTTTTCTTCTAAAATTTCAACATAACCTGCAACTACACCGAGCATATTCTTAATATCGTGAACAATACTTGCAATAAAAAAGCCCAAGCTCTCCATTTTTTGAGCTATTATTAATTTTTGCTGCAATTCTATTTCAGATGTAATGTCATCTATTATAATAACTTTAAAACCTCCTTCTACATCATAGGAAGATATGTTATAAGTTCTTCCCTCCAACTTAAGAATTTCATTTTCTTTAATCGACGGGAAAAGCTCGAAGATTTCCCATAAAAGCCTTTTGTTTCTCTCATACCTTTCCACAAAGACTTTGTTTTTAAACATTATCTTTAAATTTTTGTCAACAATAAAAATTCCCTTCGGAGAACTATTTAACACGGACTCAAGAAATCTTCTAATTTCCTGCTCTCTCTTAAAGCTCTTTTCTATTTCCTGAGTCATCTCGCCAAGAGAGGTAGATAATCTTCTGATCTCATAAGTACCTGAATTTGCCATATTTTTTAAAAGATCTTTTTCCCTGTTCCCTTCAACATAACTTAACAAGTTTTCTATTGACCTTGTGATTTTTTTCACCCTTCTATTAACAAAAACCAATAATAGAATAAAGAGAGGAACATTAATAAGTAGAATACCAAAAAAAGATTTTGAAAATACTTTCTTTAAAACGAAAAAATCAAAATAATATACATAAGAATAACGATGGCTTCCATCCTCCTCAAAAACAGGAACTACTATAATTAAATAATTTTTATTTTCAATTACATGAGAAGAAACATCCCTAACATAATTTAAAGGGAACTTAATCATCATTTTTTTTTCTTTTTTAAAAAAATCCCTGTAAGAATAAATAAGATTAAAATACACGTCCACTATTTCAAAATTTTCAAAGCTTTTTTCTTCTCTCACAAGTTTTGATATGAAGGAATGAAATTTTATTGGAAAATGTTTAAGATATAATTTTCGCTGGTGGTTTATATTATAAACGGTATTTGCAGTAAAAGAAAAATACCGTTCCTTTAGAGCACTTTGCTCATTTTTTGTAAATATGAAAGAAATGATAAGTGAATTTAAAAAGACAAAAACAAGAAAAAAAGAGAAAAATGAAAGAAATAATTTTTCTTTTAATTTCATAATAAAAATCCGCTTCCCGTTGCGGGAAGCGGATTTATCTATTTATTCTGCTATTTGAGTTGCCGGTTCATCCGGGTCCCCTGCTTTTTTTAGAGGCAAAGCGACAAGATAAAAACCGATAAGGACCAAGAAAACCAATCCTAACAAATAAGAAGCATGCTCAAAAATTGCCGGAATTGAAATATCAAAGAACTTTAAGGCAGCAATAATAAGGCCGGTTAAAGCTTCTCCTGCTATTAATCCCGAAGCAAGTAGAACTCCTGTATTCTCCACCCTTGCTTTTTGATTGTCATTGAGCTTATTTTTCTTAATTTTACTATCAACAATCCACTTTATCATACCACCAACAAAAATCGCAAAAGTTGTTTCAAGGGGAAGATACATACCAACAGCCACCAGCATAGGTGACTTAACCTTTACCATTACAAAGGCAAGCCCCATCAACATACCTACAACAACCAAAAGCCATGCCATGTTTCCACCAACAATTCCTTTCGTTAAGTCAGCCATAAGACCAGCCTGAGGTGCAGGCAATGCTTTACCGCCAAAACCTTCTCCTCCTCCTTTAATATCTCCTATATGTAAAACCAAAAGAGGAAAATACATAATTAAAGAACCAACAAGAACTCCTATTAAATCTCCTACCTGCATCTTCCAGGGGGTTCCTCCAAGTATATGTCCGACCTTCAAATCCTGAAGCATTTCTCCTGCAACAGCAGAAGATACACAAACAACTGCCGCCACTCCCAGAACCGCAGCAATTCCGGCAGTTCCTTTAGCACCGATTACAAGCATTAAAAGAGCGGCTATAATTAATGTAGATAGAGTTAACCCTGAGATCGGATTATTGGAAGATCCTATTAAACCTACAAGGTTTCCTGAAACAGCTGCAAAAAAGAAACCAGCAACTGCCATTACAAGAGCAGCTGTTAACGCTGCATTCCAAGAATGAGTAAACACATAATAGATAATTGTCATTGCTATAAGTGTTAGGAAAAGGCCTATTGCCACGATCCTAAAATTAAGGTCTTTGTCTGTTCTCTTTGTTGAAGTTTCCTGTTTTGTAGCTTTCTTAACATCGCTTACAGCTCTTTTCATCCCAAGAGCAAGATTTTTTCTCATTTTATAGAGAGTGTAAACAGCTCCAACTAACATACCACCAACAGCAATAGGTCTTACAATTGATTTCCAAATCAATATTGCTGTCTTATACCACAATTCTGCACCTTCAACACCTCCTCCAACAGGAAAATAGGTAGTCAGATTTGGGCCTGTAAAGAATATTACCAGTGGCACAAAGAGTCCCCATGCAAGAACACCACCGGCAAAGTTCAAAGCAGCTAACTCCGGTCCTATTATATATCCAACTCCTATATAGGCAGGGCTTATAGCTGGTCCCGCAAAGGTGGCTTTTCCTCCTACTTTTATTTTAGGAAGGATTTCCTTACCGGCTAATTTTAATTTACCAATTGAAAGATTGAGAGTCTTTCCCAATCCAAAGATAAAATCTTTTGAAGCTGCAAAAAATTTAAAAACACCCAAAAGATAGATTAAACTACCAACACCCATAGCTTGAAAGAGATATTTCGCTCCTTCTCCTCCTCTCTGCCCAGCCTTATGAATTTCCGAAGCTGCGACAGACTCAGGAAAAGGCAATTCTGGATCTTCAACCATAACTTTTCTTAAAACAGTTACAAAGAGGATACCTAAAACACCTCCTACAAGCATCAATGCTGATGACTTCCAGTATGCTTCAACACTATCAAACTTTTTCCATACTCCAGAAATAACAAAAGCAGGAATAGTGAAAATTGCTCCTGCAGCTATAGATTCTCCGATGGAACCTATCGTTCTGGCTATATTTTCTTCAAGGATTGAACCTTTAACCAATTTCAATATAGCCATTCCGATAACAGCAGCAGGATAAGTAGCTGCAATGGTCATACCGGCTCTAAGTCCGAGGTATGCATTGGCAGCTCCAAGCACAACTGTCATAAATAGACCAAGTATAACAGCTCTTAATGTAAATTCTTTAAGATCTGTCTCATCGGGTACAAAAGGGGTAAATTTCTCCTTACTCATCTCTCCTCCTTAGTAGGATTTTTTTATTACTTCATAAATTGTCTTAATTAAAACATCCGGCTTTACTGGTTTTTTCAAATAAGCAGCAGCCCCCCTCTCCATTGCCTCTTTTATATCCTCTTCCCCCTGCTCTGTTGAAAGCATTATCACCGGAATTTCTTTAAAATCATCTGTCTCTTTAACTCTTGATAAAAACTCCATTCCATCCATGTTAGGCATATTTATATCACAGATAATTAAATCTATAGGGTTCATAGTTAAAACATTCAAGGCCTCAAGCCCATCACCCGCCTCTAAAATTTCTCCCTTGAAGACTTTTTTTAATGCTATTTTAACCATTTTTCTTATTATTGCAGAATCATCAACCAATAAAAAATTCATTTAGCACCCCCTTCTGGTTTTCTGTAAACCATAACTCCCTTCAATGGTTTCAACAAAAATAAATTAGTAACTTTAAAAAGAGTATCAGACATCCCGAGAAACAGATAACCTCCCGGATTTAAAGAGTTGTAAAGATTGTTTGCAACTATCTTTTTAGATTCAAGGTCAAAATAAATCAAAACATTTCTACAAAAAATCACATCAACATTCTTAATTGTAGCTGTTTGAGTCTTTGAGAAAAGATTTACTACACTAAATGTCACCATCTTCTTTATTTCATTGTTGAGTTCATAAAAACTTCCCTTTTTTGTAAAATACTTTTTCTTCAATTCTTCCGGAGTATTTCTAAGATCAGGTTCCGAGAAAATTCCCGAACGGGCGGTATTAATAACCTCTGTGTTTATATCTGTACCATAAATATTTATCTTAACTCCCTTATCTGTAAAACCATGCTCCTTAAGCATAATAGCTATAGAATAGGGTTCCGCCCCATTCGAGCATGCAGCACTCCAGATTCTTATACTTTTAAGAATATCATTTTTTTTCTTTTCAAGAAGCTCCGGGATAACAACATCTACAAGAGCTTTAAGCTGAGGCATCTCCCTAAAAAAATAGGTCTCGTTTACAGTTAAAAGATTATATAAATCTTTAAGCTCATCCTTTCCCCTTCTATCAAATTTCAGAAAACTAAGATACTCTTTAAAAGAATTAAATTTTGATTCTTCCAATCTTTTTACTATTCTCTTCTTAAAAAAATTCCACTGACTTCCTTCAAAAGCAAGACCGGTCTGCTCATAAAGCAATTTTTTTATTAATAAAAGCTCATCCTCTTTTATTTGTTCAACCCTCATTTTTTACTCCAATCAAATTCAAAGTTTAAAAGGAATGGATCTATTTTTTCTCTCTCAAGTTTTTCTATCATCTTTATTGAATCATCGCCTGTTTCTTTAAAAATAGAATAGAGATGAAGATAAGCAGTTCCCCTCACACTTACGGCTTTTTCTTTTAATGCTAACTTTAAATGATTTATAGATTCTTTATCTTTTATTCGTCTGTAAACAATCAGGAAAGCTCTTTTCTCACCATAAGATCTTAAATTCTCATATATTTTGATAACTTCATTTTTATGTGATTCAGAGATCCCCTCCAAATACTCAAAAAGCTCTGGTATAAATTTTTTACGAGAAAACATATAGTAAATTAAATTTGTACAAAAAACATTCATATTTTTTAAAGCTTCCAATATGGAAGTTAAGAGAAAATCAGGATAATCTTCTTTTTGATTTTCAGTAAGTTTTTTTATAGATTCCACAGCAGGAAAATATTTAGAGTTTCCCAAAATTCTGATAGAAGAAGATAAAATATTATAATCATTCGAGTTTTCAAGTATTTCCTTAACCTTTTCCAAAACAGCCTCTTCTTCCACTTTAATTCCGCTTAAAGCTTCCAAAACAGCCGTTAAAAGAAATGAATCATCTGTATTAAGAAGATTCTTCAACTCTTCATAATAATAGGCATCAGGTTTTTTACCTATACTCTCCACTGTAAGATAAATAAATTGCTCATTGTTGTTCTCTTTTAAAATTTCTTTAAACTTTTTCTTTATTCTATCATCTTCCAATTCTGAAAGAGTATAAAACAGGAGAGAAAAATTCACATCCATCTCAGGATCAATAAATTCCAAAAGATAATTAACAACCTCAGATGTTCCTATTCTTCCCAATGAAATAATGACCTCATCCTTAACTTCATCACTCTCATCATTAATAAGTGCTGCAATCGCCGAAAGTTTGTCTTCATCCAGCTTATCTTTTTTTTCTTTGTAATAATAACCAAGACTTCTAAGAGTCATAGCTCTTACATTAGGGGATGCATCACCTAAAAATAATGCATAATTTTCATCTAAAAAATCTGATTTCATTATTCCCAATGCCTTTATTGCCATCTCCCTTAAAGTGGGATTTTCATCATTCGCATATGTTTTGATCTCCTCTTCAAGTTCAACATACCTGGATACAAGATGAATAGCTTCCCTTAGAACACTTTCATCGGTTTCATCTTTAATTATATCAATAAGGCTTTTAAGGTCTTCTCTTTCTAACCAATTTCCCCATTCTTTTATAGTAAATACCTTTATTATTGGGTCAAAAGAGGATTTCACACATTTAAAAAACCAATCCTTTTTCTTTTCCTTTTTTTTCTCCCCTATATATCTAATAATTGATTTTACCACAAACTTTCCATACTTTCCCGAAGAAAGAATCTCCCAAGGGTCAACATCTTCAACAGAGTTTTCCAATAAAACTCTTTCCGCGCTTTCATTTATCTCTTCCCTTTCAAGATATGGCAATAAAGAGCTTAATGGGACCTTTGCTCCTACCCAGATTATTGAATCAAAGACTTTAATTAATTGCTCATTGGTAAAATTTTTTACCAAGGAAAGAATTTTCCCGATAAATTGGCCCGCTACTCTTTCTCTCGTTTTTTCTTTAATCGCTTCAAGCACCCACTCTAAATTTTCTTCTTTCAATCTCTCCTTAATATTACTTAAAATTTCAGCCCTTGCAAGAACTGCCTGGGTAATAATATCCTTATCCTCGGTCTTTAAAAGTTTTAAAAGAGGGAAAAAAGCTCTTTCGTCTTTTATCTTACCCAAAGCTTCTATTGCAGGCAATTGCAAAATCTCAGAGTCAAGATACTCTATCAAATAAGGGACAGGATAAGAGTCTCCTATTTCTCCAAGGGTAACTATATATGGAATCTTTGACCATTCATCTTCTTCTTTTAACATTCTTTCTGTTAATATTTCAACTTCAAGCTCAGCTTTCAAAAGCCCTAAAGCCTCTATTGCACTTTCTCTGACATTTTGATCAGGATCGTCAAGCATCTTTACAATTGAATCAATTGCTTCTCTTGCCCTAACCATTCCCAATGTATTAAGAGAAAGAATTCTCACATCAACATCATCACTTTCAAGATTTTTTACAAGAAAGGGAATCACTATATCTCCCCTCTCTTTTAAAATAGATCTTGCTGCATTTCTTTCTCTTGCATCCTGTGATCTAATCTTTTCTACTAAAAGAGGAACATCCTCCTTTCCTATTACTTCTATCAAAGCTTCTACAATTGCATTCCTTACCTGCCATAGCGGATGATTTACCTTCTCTATCAGAATTTTTCTTGCTTCTCTATCAGGAATTTGAGCTAAAACCTGTACCCCCATTAATGCTTGTTCAAGATCTTCGGAATCCAACATTTCTCTATAATATTTCAATTCCTCATTTTCACTCATTTTACCTCCCTTTCAATTATTTCCCTTGTATCCCTTGCTATTACAAGCTCTTCATTGGTTGGCACCACTAAAATTCTGACCTTAGAATCTTTATCCGAAATATCAACCTCCTTCTTTTTAGCTTTTTTATTCTTTTCCTTATCTAAAATTATACCAAAAAAATCCAATCCTTCAAGTGCCTTTTCTCTAATAAAAGATGAGTTTTCACCGATCCCCCCTGTAAAAACTATTATATCCGCTCCTCCCAAAACAGCTAAATATGCTCCTATGTATTTTTTTAAGCGATAAGCATAAATGGTAAGAGCGAGCTCTGCTCTCTTTTCTCCATTTAATGCGGCTTTTTCAAGATCTCTCATATCACTTGAAATTCCGGAAATTCCCAGAACTCCGCTTTTTTTGTTTAACAAATTATCTATTGAAGTGGCACTCATCTTTTTTTCTCTTAAAAGAGCTACGGGAATAGCAGGATCAAGATCCCCACTCCTTGTTCCCATCACAAGGCCTTCAAGAGGAGTATATCCCATAGAGGTATCCATTGATTTACCACCAGAAATAGCAGTTATAGAGGCTCCATTCCCAAGGTGAGCTGAAATAATTTTCACTTTATTATAATCCATTTTAACAAGCTGAGCGGCTCTTTTCGAAACATATCTATGGGAGGTTCCATGAAAGCCGTATCTTCTAATCTTCTGTTTTTCGTAAAGTTCATAGGGAAGAGCATAAAGAAAAGCATAATTTGGTATAGTCTGATGAAAGGAAGTATCAAAAACAGCCACCTGAGGAATTTCGGGTAAAATTTTTGACATCGCTTTTATTCCCATAATATTAGCTGGATTATGAAGAGGGGCTAATGGAATACACTCTTCCAATCTTTTCATCACTTCCTCTGTTATAAGAGATGATTCCGTAAAATACTCTCCACCATGAACAACCCTATGTCCCACCGCTTTAATCTCTTTTATATCATTAATCACACCATAATCTTCATCCACAAGTACCTTTAATATTAATTCAACAGCTTCATCATGATCATTTATCTCTCTCTCAATAAAAAGATCTTTCCTTTCAGTTATATGCTTTAATCTCGACCCATCAAGACCTATTCTTTCAACTATTCCTTTTGCTAAAACCTCTTCTTTATCAATATTAAAGAGTTGATACTTAACCGATGAAGAACCACTATTGAGGACCATTATGATCATTCTTTCCTCCTATTTTTCATTAATTATAATTCTAACAAAAATCCGAACAATTTTCTATTATCAAAGTAGATTTAGACCCCCTATAAAAAATAATCTATATTTAATTAAAAAAAATCGAATATGGTCTTTTTATATAATTCTCCAATTCTTTAATTCCTATATACCTACTTTTTCTAAAAAATTCTTTACCCTCAAAAAACACAAGGATCGTAGGTATGGTAAAAATCGACAGATTGGCTGCAAGTTCTTTTGCTTTTTCAACATCAATATAATAAAATTCTATTTCCCCAAAATTTTCCTTCAACATATTTTTAACTTTCGGTTTAAGAACTTTACACACATTACAGGTAGGTGTTGAAAAATAAAAGAGAACACCCTGTTTTTCTTCCAAAATCCTATTAAAATCATCCATTCTCTCAACAACCTTTTCCATCTTTTACTCCTTTTTTTGGGGTATTATAGCAAAAAAAATGCAAAATTTTTAAGAATGTCTCTCTTTTTTCTTTATCCTAATCCAGAAATACAAGCCGCCAAAAAAACCAATTAATGAAATAAATTGAGGAACAGAAAGTGAAGAGAAGGGGTGATCTATTCCTCCGAAAATATATCCTCTGTCAGGATCTCCTCTGAAAAATTCAAGAACAAATCTTATTACCGCATAATTCATAACATAAAGAATAAAGACAGTACCATCATATTTCTTTTTCCTATAAAAAATAAAAAGAACAACAAAGTTTACAAAATTTAAGATTGATTCCATAAGCTGGGTAGGGTAAATCTTGGTGAAAAGAGGAACTCCCGTGTTTTGATGGGCAATCGGATTTTTAAAAATAACTCCGATTGGAGAATCGGTTGGTCTTCCATAGCAACATCCGGCCGAAAAACACCCCAATCTCCCAAAACCATGCCCCAATGCAATATAGGGAGCAATTATATCAGCAAGTTTTAAAAGAGGTAATTTTTTTCTTTTTGCATAAAAGATTGCAAAAGGTAATCCAAAAACTATCCCTCCATAAAAAGTACCACCGGATCTTAGAATATCAGAAAAAAAAGTGGGAGATTTTAACATTTGAGGATTTGTAATTACCAACAAAAGCTTTGCTCCCAAAATACCAATAACTACACTCCAAAAAATAAGATCTGAAAATTTATCTGTATCTATACCCTCTTTCTTTGCTGTCCAAAGAGAGAGAAAAATTCCCGAGCCTATTCCAAGAGCAAACATAAAACCATAAGTATAAATTGTAATTCCAAATATTTTAATCAGTACCGGGTGCATCATCCCTCCTAAAAATCTCTATAATTATTAAAACAATGACCCCAACAGTAATAAAAGAATCCGCCACATTAAAAACAGGCCAGCTCCAACTCCTGTAATAAACTTCAATAAAATCCACCACTCTTCCTCTTACCACTCTATCAAATATATTCCCGAGCGCTCCTGCAATAATAAAAACCATAAAAATTTCGGATAAAAAATGATTTTCTGATTTGTAAAACAAAACAATTAACACAATAAGAGCTGTAATTGAAATTATTGTTATAATTGTAGTAATAAAGGGGCTCTTGTGAGAGGATAAAAAACCAAACACAACTCCCTTGTTATAAGTTTTTGTTATTCTCAAAAAACCGGGGATAATCTCCACATATTGGTATAAAGCAATTTTTTTATCAATCAAATACTTTGTTATTTGGTCGAGAACAAAAATAAAAATACCTATCGGTAAATATGTGTAAAACTTTTTCATTAAGAATCAAGCTCCCTTACGACAACAGCACATCTCGGGCAGAGTTCAGGATAATCTTTATCCTCCCCTATATGAAGAGAATAATTCCAGCATCTTGGGCATTTCTTAGCTTCAAATTTTTCAGCCTTTATCTCAATTTTATCATTCTTTTGAATTTCAACATCAGAAACAACAAGAATCTCTTTAACTATATCTTCATACTTTTTGACTATCAAATAATCTTTCTCTGGTAAGCCTATAATAACTTTTGCTTCAAGAGAGTCTTTTATTATCTTATCTGTTCTTTTATTTTCAAGCTCTTTTAACACAAGTTCTCTTATTTCCATTATCTTCTCAAATTCCTCTCTATCTACATCAGATAAAAAGGCTTTTCCTCCCTCCTCTATCTTTTCAAGATGGATTGAATCTTTTTTTCCTTTAAAAATGGGAAGATAAGAGTAAGCCTCTTCTGTAGTAAAAGGTAAGATAGGAGCCATAAGAATAAGTGTACCTTTTAAAATTTCAAACATAACATATTGAGCAGCTTTTCTCTTGGAATCATTAGGAAGATTGCAATAAAGTACATCTTTTTTAATATTCAAATAAAAAGAGCTTAAATCAACAACAAAAAAATTATAAATAAGATGATAGATCTTGTAAAATTGAAAGTTTTCATAGGCCTTTATTATATTTTCCTTTAACTCATAGTATTTTTCAAGTATGTATTTATCCACTACAGAAAGAGCTTCTTTTCCTTCTTCCTTGTCGGGCTCATAATCATTGAGATTTCCAAGCATAAATCTCCATGTATTTCTCATCTTTTTATAAGCTTCGGTTAACCCAGCAAGAATTTTCTTCCCTAATTTCAAATCTTCCTGATAATTTACCATAGCAACCCAAAGCCTGATTATCTCAGCCCCTTTATCTTTAATAATTTCCTGAGGCTCAATAACATTTCCCATTGATTTTGACATTGCTCTTCCCTTTTCATCCAAAACCCATCCGTGAGTAATTACTGTTTTATAAGGGGAAGAATCTTTCGCAGAAACGCCGACCAAAAGGGAACTCTGAAACCATCCTCTGTACTGGTCATTTCCTTCAATATAAATATCCGCCGGATATCGGTGTCCCTCTCTGTATTCAAGAACCGAATGGCTTGCACCTGATTCAAACCAAACATCTAAGATATCTTCCTCTTTTTTTAAGTTTGTTGAACCACAGTGAGGGCACTTATAGCCCTCCGGTAAAAACTCCTTTTCATCAAGTTCAAACCAGGAATTGGACCCCTTCTCTTTAAAAACTTCAGCAACCTTTAAAGCTATATCTTTATCTATTATGGTATTTCCACAGTCTTTACAATAAAAAGCAGGTATAGGAACACCCCATGCACGCTGTCTTGAAATACACCAATCTGGCCTATTTTCCACCATGTTTTTTATTCTTTCCTCACCCCATTCTGGAAGCCATCTTACCTTAGTGATTTCTTCTTTAGCCTTATCCCTTAACTCACCCTTATCAAGAGAGATAAACCATTGCTCGGTTGCTCTGAAAATTATAGGGTTCTTACATCTCCAGCAATGGGGATAGGAATGCTCTATATCTTCGGATAAAATTAGCTTTCCCTCCTTTTTCAAATCTTCCACTATTAAAGGATTTGCTTCAAAAACATGAATACCTTTATATTTCTCAACAGTATTATCAAATTTTCCTTCATCATCAACAGGAGCATATATTTCAAGATCATATTTTAAACCAGTTAAATAGTCTTCCTCTCCATGTCCGGGAGCAGTATGGACACAACCGGTTCCCTGCTCAAGGGTAACATAGTCAGCAAGGACAAAGACAGAATCCTTATTATCAAAAATAGGATGCTCTGCTTTTAAACCTTCAAAAATCTCTCCTTTTACCCTTTCAAGCGTTTTGTATTCTTCCCATCCGAACTTTTCAGTAATAACAGGTACAAGCCTTGAAGCAGCTATATAAAGCTCTCCATTATATTCAAAAACATCATACTCAAAATCAGGATGAAGAGCTACTGCAAGGTTTGCAGGAAGAGTCCAGGGTGTGGTTGTCCATATTATTACATAAGAAATTTTGCCTTTGTATTGAGGAAATTTTTCCTCAAAATTTTTAATCTTAAATCTTACATATACAGAAGGACTTTTGTGATCATGATATTCAATCTCAGCCTCAGCAAGGGCGGTTTTACATGAAGCACACCAATAAATAGGTTTCTTTTTTCTGTAAACATTACCTTTTTCAATAAAGGAGGCAAAGTATTTAATAATATAATATTCATATTCTTTATCTATTGTAAGATAAGGATTGCCCCAATCACCGAAAACACCCAATCTTTTAAAATCTTCCCTTTGAATATTTATATATTTTCTTGCGTAATCTTCACAGGCCTTTCTTATCTCAATTTTCTTCATTCCCTTTTTCTTTTCCCCCAATTCTGTATCAACTTTCTTTTCAATAGGAAGACCATGACAATCCCAACCGGGGACATAGGGAGCTCTGTAACCTCTCATACTTTTATATTTAATTATAAAATCCTTCAATATCTTATTTAAAGCATGACCTAAATGTATTCGACCATTTGCATATGGCGGTCCATCATGCAAAATAAAAAGAGGAGAATCCTTTCTCTCTTCAAGAATCTTGTTGTAAATATCCATCTCTTCCCATTTTGCAAGAAATTCAGGCTCTCTCTGATTAAGCTTTGCTTTCATAGGAAACTCAGTTTTTGGTAGATTTAAAGTTTCAACCCATTTTCTATCACCCATAATTCACCTCCGACAAATGACTATTGTAAACTATTATAGGGCTTTATGCAATAAAGCGTTGAAGGGAAACAGAAAAATTATTTAACAGTTATTAATTCAATAAAAGAGTAAAGAAGTTTCTCATCAAACCCTTCTCTATGCTCCAACATAAATTTGGCAGCTTCAATGGGCTCTTTTGCTTTCGAATAAGACCTTGTAGTTGTTATTGCATCAAAAACATCAACGATTGTACCAATCCTTCCAAAAAGAGAGATCTGCCTACCTTTCAAACCCTGAGGATAACCAGTCCCATTGAATTTTTCATGATGCTGGCCAATAATAAGCATACTCTGTTCGGATACAAGCCCGCTTTGCTTTGCAAGCTCAACTCCGTACTCAGGATGCTTTTTCATTTCCTCCCATTCCGCAGGAGTAAGTTTACCGGGTTTATTAATTATTTTTGGATCAACCATTGATTTTCCCAGATCATGCAAAAGCGCTCCCACTCCCAACTCTCGTAAGGTTTTATCATCAAATGCTCCTATCTTATTCCCTAAAGCCACTGCAAATGTACAAACATTTACCGAATGTGTAAATGTATAATAATCATGAGCTCTTATCTGAAGGAGGTTTACAAAAGCATCAGGTCCACTTAAAATAAAGTCAACCGTATGATTAACAACTTCCTTTGATCTCTTTACAACCTCTCCCCTTTTCGGATGCTCAAAAATATCTTCCACAACATTAACAGCAGCTTCGTAAAGATATGTAGCTTTTACACGCTGATCTACATTTGGATCTTTTAAAATTCCATCAAGGTTTTTCTCCATATATTCTCTGTATTTTTTCCTGTCTTCTTTTTTTATGTATAAAAACTTTACCCCGCTTGCTTTTAAATTTTCAATATCATCCGCTGTTATTATTATATTTTTATCTCTGTACAAAACAAGCTTATCCTTTACTTTCATATAGAGACTAAAATTTACTATTGAATCAGGTCTGAATTTCTCAAGACTTATCGGCATATAGTACAACTCGTATCTCGGACCAGTCATTATACATTTTACTATAATAAAAAGAGGGATTCAATACAAAAAATCATTTTAATAATAAAAATGTTTCATTTGTTCTCTTTTGGCTCTTCTAAATAATCATCAAACTTTTTTAAAAAGCCTCAGTATGATAGAATTAGCCCACTGGAGTTATTATGAAACCAAAATTTCAAATTTTTGTACCACCTCAGGGATATGTTGCTCAAAGATGGGAAGAGGGAAGTTCCATGCCACCTCTCGGAATTCTTTTCCTTGCAGCTGTTTTAGAAAAAGAAGGATATGAAATTGAAATAGTTCCCGCTGATATTTTACGACTAAGCTGGAATGATATTGCAAAAAAGATTGATGATTTTAAACCTGATGTTGTCGGTATAACGACAACAACAGAAAACAGATTTGAAAGTTTCAAACTTGCAAGGATAGCCAAAGAGACAAATCCAAAGATAATAACTCTTTTAGGCGGCCCCCATATTTCAATGGCAAGAGAAGATACTATAAAATATAGAAAAGAGGTTGATATTGTTTCAATCGGTGAAGGAGAAAACACTATAAAAGAGTTAGCAAAAGCTCTGGAAACACAGGATTCCCTTTATAAAGTAAAAGGACTGATTTTCAGAGATAATAATGAAATAATATTTACTGGAGAAAGACCAAGGATAGAGGATTTAGACACACTACCCTTTCCCGCAAGACATTTAATTCCAATGGAAAAATACAATTTTTATGTTGAAACGAGAGATGGGAAAAAGAGAAAAGCTCAGAATATAATGACTTCAAGAGGATGCCCCTTTAACTGTTATTTTTGTGCAACACCTGTGAATTGGGGTAGAAGGATGAGAGGACATAGTCCTGAAAGAGTTATAAAGGAAATTGAAATTTTAGTAGAAAAGTATGGAGCAGAGTTTATCTGGTTTTATGATGATACCTTAAACTATAATAAAAAGAGACTTCACAAAATAATGGATATGATAATAGAAAGAAAATTCAATATTAAATTTGCAAATGAATTCAGAATAGATGTAGTAGATAAACCGCTTTTGGAAAAAATGAAAGAGGCCGGACTTGAACAGGGTTTTTTTGGCATTGAAGCTGGTTCTCCACGAGTTAGAAAAAACATTATTAGAAAAAATTTTGATATTGAAAAGGCTTATCAATTTTTGGAATGGTCAAAAGAATTGGATTTTATTCCCGGGCCATTTTTTATCTTTTCCCATCACACAGAAACATGGGAAGAGGCACAGGAAACATTAAGAATAATAGAAAAGGTAAAAGATATAAACCCAAATGCAGATATTTCAGTTGCAATTCTTCATATTTATCCCGGAACCCCTCTTGAGTACATAGCAAAAGAGGAGGGAATTTTGCCAAAGGATTTTTCCTGGTCAAAAGAGGAAGACATGAAAAGGGTGGAAACTCTCCCCGCTGCTCAGGGAGAAGTTCCACTTTTTAAAGATAAACTCTCCTGGTGGCAAATTGCGAATTTGGTGTTCAGATGGTCAGCTGTAAGCAAAAAAAGAATATCAAAATCAAAGATAAAAAAGGCAATAAAAGATATAAAAAAGCCAAAAGATCTTTTTGTCTATGGAATTTTCTTTTTAGCTCTTTTAAAGTATAAAATAATAAATCTTTTCAAAAAGAAACAGAGTCAAAAATAATAACAAAAGGGAAGGTTCTTAAATCTTTCCTACTCTTTAATTTAATCTTTAAATAATAATAATATTTATCTCCCTTTTTATACACTTTTGGAGAATTAACAATTAAAATTTTTTCACTTATCGATCTAAACAAAAACTTTTTATCTCCAAAAAACACATAAGTATCGAATATATTGGTTGCTCCTCCGATTTTTAAACTAATTTTTTTAAGCTTTGAATATGAAGAAAATAAAAGTTTAAACCCTTTTTCCCTGTTGTGAACAATAAAAAATCCTTTTCCATTGTACAAGAGTCTTAAATCCTTACTCAAATTGTAAAAGACAATTCCTTTAACTCTCCTCAACTTTAAAGGATTTTTTGCCTGTGGATACGGGAAAAGTACCCTTGAAATAAGAAAAAACAAAACTACCACATAAAAGATTATATTAACAAATAACTCTTTCTTTTTTAAATAATAAAAAAGGAGAGCCCCTGCCATTATACCAAAAATCCAGATAATATTTGGTAAATAGAAAAGATTGTTCGCAGCTCCCTTTATAAAGGAAGGAAGATAATTTGGAAAATATATATTCATATTACTGAGATATATAAAAAGAGCCGAAGCTCTCTCCTTAACCCCCGATGTAGTTGGTTGGTATAAAAAAAGAGGGTTGAATAATAGAATGAGAAATATGCCCAAAGAAATTGTTCCCAAAAGATAAAATAGTTTTTTGTTTGCCCGGTTTTCTTTAAAAAATTCATAAAGAATAATAAAAACAATCCACAAGACAGGAACAAGAGGTCTTGCCGGCGGAGAATAAGCTCCTCTTGATGTTAAAAAGGCATAGTAAAGAGAATAGGGTAAAAAAATAGTAAGAAAAAGCAATAATAATTTTCTGTTTCTTTTTAAGATATTAAAAGACAAGAATAGAAGAAAAAAATAAGGGGCATATAGTAAGAGACCGTCCCTTTGATCAAGAAAATAATCAAAAAAACTTTCCACCCTTACATTAAAAGGAATTGAAAATATTATTCGAATCCATTTTTTACTATCGATTCCCTCATACACAAGAGTGGGAGAAAAACTTCCATAAATTAATTTAAGATAAATTGAATGTAAAATAAAAGTAAAAAAAGAAGGAAGAGCAAAAAGCCATATTTTTCTGCTTTTTTTATAGGTAAGATAAAAGAGGATAAATCCCAGTTCTACAATCAAAAATTTAGTGTGGAAAAATATAAGGACTGATATCAATATCCCACTTAATAAAATCTTTTCTTTTTCTAACAAAAGATATGCCGAAAAACTTATCAAAAGGGCAAATAATTCTGGATAAAGATGAATAGAATAAAAAAAGATAGGAGAAGAAAAATAAAAAATAGGCAAAAGAACAAATAAAGCATGCGGTTTCTCTTTACTATAAAGTTTAAAGAAGATAAAAATAAAAGCTAATCCAAAAATAGAGACGTAAGACCTTAAGATAAAGGTAGAAAGAAAATAATTCCTGTATGCTAAAGCTTTTATCAAAAGATAAGAAGGAATAAGAAAAACAGAAAGAGCCGGCGAGTGAAAAGGGTACCATCCTTTCTCTTTTCTTCCAAAGTGTGTGTGAGGAGAAAGTTTTACAGGATGAAAAATATCGTATGATCTCTTTTTATAATTATCATAAAGATCAATATCACCATCTTCCACCAAAGACTGTGCGATAATAAGATAGTGAGGTTCATCCCCTCCTAAATAAGGAAATCTTTTTGCAAAAAGAAGAATAAATATAAAGTTTAAACAAAAAAAACCAATAAAAAAAATTTTCTTTTTCTTAACTATTAATTTTAAAAAATCATTAAACAAACCCACAAAAAATGAAAAATTTTCAAAAACAAAGGAAAAGAGAATCAAAATAAAAAGAGCCAGAAGTCTTTCAAGGCAATCCTCTCTGAAAAAATACAAAAAATGCAAAAAAGGAGTTAAAAAAACAAAAAAAAGAGACTTATACTTTAACCGTGCCATCCTTCCTCATCAAAATAAATTTTGCCAGATTCAAAAATAGCAAATCCAATATTACTTAAAAACTTTTTAAAAGTCAGCTGACCTGAAATCCTTTCTTCTATCAAAAAAAGTCTTTTTTTATTATTCTCAAACCATTTATAATCAGAGGAATACTTTTTAATTAATTCGATATCATAAACTTTATCAAACTCACTTCTATAAATACCCGCAAAGGGATACCAGAATTTTTTAAGAAAAAATAGGAGATTCGCATTTTTCTTTTTACAATTAATATCACATTTCCTAAAAAAACCTACTAATCTTCTATCAATCTCAGATTTAAAGTTTTTAGGAAGAAAGAAAGAGAACTTTCTTAGTGTTCTTGGAGAAATATCCCAAAGAATACCGTATTTTGTATGAGCAATGCTATTCCAGATTTTGAAAGGAGTTGCACCAAAAGTTAACTTTCTATATTCGAGATAAGCGAAAGGAGCCATTTTCTCATGACCGGGTCTCCTTCTTTTTCTAATTTTTACTCTTGAAACAATGGGATCAGTTAATCCCAATTTATCTACAATATAAACATTTTCCCCTGCATAAAAACCTAAAAAACCTATATTCTTGTATGCAATTTTTAATCTAATACCTGACTTTTCAGACAATCTTTTATAATCCTGTCCCATTGTTTTCCACATGAAAATAATATCCTCTTTGAAAAGATCCCCGATCTCTTCTAATTTTTTATTTTTATAATAAGCAAACCTTTCATCAGAAATACCTCCTTTATTGTAAAACCTACCTCTTTTTTGCACAGGCTTTATGTAAAGAGCAATAGCAAAAATAAGAATAGAAAGAGCGACTCCAATGGCTTTCCTAAAAGTGTTTTTTTCAAAAAGAAAATCAAAAGCACCTATACTTGAAGAGGATATCAAAAGAAAAGCGGGAAGAAGAAATCTTCCGTGCATAAAATCTCCTCCGCCGCGTACAACAAAAAAGCCATGAATAAAACCCGAAAAAAAGATTAATAACCTTGCTTTAAAGGAGTAATTTTTCCTTGTAATAATCAAAGCAAGGACTCCCAATAAAAAAGCTACTAAAAAAAGACTTCCTTCAACTAAATCTTTTAAATAAAGGATTCCTTGAGAAAAATATGAGCCAGCTCCACTTTTTGTATAAAAAGGATTCGGGAAAAAGCTTGCAAAGTATCCCATCCTGAAAATTTGATACCCCCCTAAAAAGAGGAAAACAGGAATCAAAAATTCAACTAAAATTTTTGTTTGTATCTGTTTTTTTATTAATTTATAAGAAAATATTAATAACAAAAGGATTAAAAAGACTCCAAAATCAGGCCTATTCAAAACCAAAAGAGAAAGCAATAATCCGAAAAGCAATGGCTTTTTAATAAATAAATTTTCAGAAATAAAATAAGCGTAGAGAGAAAGTAAGAGAAAAGATAAAGAGGTTTCCAGGCCACTTGTTCCAAAATCAATAAAAGCACTCGAACCAATTAGCATAATTCCTGCAAAATTTAATTTAAATGATTTCTCTCCAAACCTTATTTTAAAAAAAAGAAAATACAAGGTAAGCAAAGAAAAAAGTAAAGCTGGTAAGATCGCAGCGCCTTTATAACTTACTCCCAACACCTTAACACCCGACACTACAAAAAACCAGAGAGCATGTGTAAACCCCTCAACCCTCTCTCCTATATTATACACCAGCCCGTGTCCAGAAAGAAAATTTCTTATTATTCTCAAGGTAATAAAGGCATCCTCAGAAATCCAGCTTCTTATAAAAATAGCATAAAAGCCTCCGGAAACAAAAAATAGTGCCAACCACTTTTTCCAGCCTTCCCCGCTTTTAACATTTAAAAAAGAAAAAATTACAATGGAAAGAAAGATAAAGATTAAGATACTTTTATAAAAAACGACAAAAGGAGAAATATAAAAAGAAGTTCTAATTAGCTCAACTTTATCAAGATATATCCACCCCTTTCTATCTCTGATTCTTACTCTCGGCTCCAATTCTACCGTTTCTCCTAATTTAACCCTCAAGATTACCTGTCCATCATTATCTGAAATTTTTATTGGTTTTTGTACTTTTATTTTCTTTCCCCTTTTATAAGCAATCTCAAATATGTAAGTCCCCCCTTTTAAAGCATTTTTATAATGAAAAACAGCGTCATATTTTCCCGGTTCAACTGTTTTGTACACTCCATAAGCTAAAATCTCCCCCTTAGAAGAGACATTCTTTTCTATTAAAACCTTATTGTGAATAAAATTAGAAAACATCCATCTCTTTTCCCCGCTATAATGAATAAAAAAACTAAGAAGTACAGTGGAAAGAACAATCAAGTACAGGCTAAGAAAGAAAAGTTTCTTTTTCATCTTTATTCACCTATTATATTAAATTAAATTACTTTTTAAAACATAGAGATAGAAAAATCCAAAATTTGACAAAAAATTTAGGATATTATAAAAAATGGTATGGAAGTAAAAAAGATATATCTTCTAAGAAAGCTTATTTTGGAAAGAATTCACACCCGGAGGGATATTGATTTTGTAAAAATAGATGAGAATTTAACAAAAGAGATAGAAGATTACTTTTCTCAAGCAGAAGAAAAGGAAGAAGTTCTTTTATCCCTAAGAAAAGAGCAACAAATGGACCCCAATGCTTCATTAAAATATTTTAGAGCGATAGAAAGAATTGAAATAAGAAGGAAAGTTCTTCAACTACTCTTAGCCATAGCTTTAAACAAAGTCCCAAATAAAAAAGGGACTTTGCTTTTCAAACAACTTTATGATTCTGTAATGGATATGGTAAAATTATTTGAAGAAAAAGATGTATTTGAAGGGAGTAAAAGGGAGGTGCTTAAATCAGAATTCCTTACCACCTATATAGATGATTTTGAATTTTTCTATAAATTTAATAAAGATGAAATAGAGAACCATTTAAAACAGGCAAAAGAAAATAAAGATTTTATCCTTATATTTGAAGCTCTTTTTCTCATGGCTCTTTTTTGGTTTACCATAAGGGAGGGGAATATTGAGAAGATAAGAAAAAGTGATTTATTTATCTATTTGTTATCTAAAAAATTAAAGGAAGAATATCAAAAGGTTTAGGAACTCAGGAGTTTAAAATCCTTATTCTACTTAAAGCCACTTTAGCAAGTTGTGTACGAGGATTTGCTTTAATTGATTCTCTATAACCTCTCAAAGCCTCCTTTTTATCCCCAATTCTTTCCATAATAACCCCATAAAGGAAAGAATCATAAAAAAGCCACAATCTTGTCCTAAAGGAAGTTTTCTTTTCTTTTTCAAGAAAGTCCATAGTTTCTTTAGCCAATTTAATAGCTTCTTCCAGTTCACCTCTTTTTAAAAGTACATAGGCATAGGACATAGCAGCAAATTTTCTTTTATAGGGTGAGTTAATATACAAATCCTCAACATAAAAACTCGCCAAATCCACCAAATCTTTTCCATTTTTAATCCCACTTAAACCTAAAATATCATAAGTAAAGGCACTTCTTGAAAAGAATAATCTATACTCTGCAATAGTAAAAGATGATGGATCTCTTCCCAAAAGTTCTGATAAAATACTAAGAGATGATAAATACTCCCCACTAAACAATTTAACAACCCCTCTCATAATTTTTTTCTGTCCATCTTTAACATTCATTTTTTTTGCAATTTCTTGAGCATTGAAAAACTTTCCTTCCTGAAGATTAATATAATAACTAAAAAGATTTTTTCCTATCACATGGGTTAACCCCCAAAAATCTCCTATATCCTTATATTTTTTCTCACTCAAATCCAGAGCTTTTTTTAAATTCCCTTTTAAAAACTCAATCTCGCAAAGTTTCTGAATAGCATCAGAGTTTAAAGGATAGAAAAATACAGATTTTTGAAAGCTTTTCTCTGCATTTTTATAATCCATCAACTTTAATTCAACCAAACCTTTTAAATAATAAAAAGCTGCTCTTAAATACGGGTTTTTAACATCTTTTTTTATAACTTCCTTTATTATCTTATAAGCGCTTTCATAATCCTTATCCTTTAAAAAAGCATAATAAAAATCATTTACAAGAAATAAAACTTTCTTTAAAGTAGGTTTAAAATCCTGATATACCCTCTTTTTCTTCTCATTAAAAACAGTTAAGATAACCTTCTTTCCACTTATTTGAAGAATCATGCTTTCGCCCGTCTTAATACTTAGAAATTTGAATTGATTAATCCCTATGGCTCCAATAAAAGAAGTATGACTTGGAAAAAAATAGATGAAATTATTGAAGAGAGTTTCTCTAGAAGGGTTTAATTGGGGGATTATGGTAATTTTATATGCAGCGGAAGTATCTCCTCTCTTCAAACTAAAAGGAATAAAATAGGACAAATGAGAGAAAATATTATTTTTCCCTAAAATCAAAAGCTTTGGAAATGAATTTTTTATTTTAAGTAATCTATATGAAAAAATCATTCCCGGACTATATAATTCATAAGCTCTGCCATTTTCACTAAATAAAAAAAATGCTGATGGATACATACCCAAAAAATGCTTTAAATTTGCTCCAAAAAATTTACCTTTTCCTAAATCAAACTCTTTAAACTCTCCAAAATAAAAATTCTTGGCAAACTCATAAGAATAATAATTCATTAAATTGTTAATGCTAAATACTTTATTCCCACTATTATCAAGAAAAACAATTTTAGCATTCCTTTTATTGGAAAGGATACTTTCCCTAATCGGGAAAAATTTATAATCTTTATGATTTAGAAAAACCAAAATTTCACTCTTAGAGCTTCCTATCTTATTTAATCTCTCTAGCCTTTCAATATTTTTTTCATTTAATTTAACAGCTCTGAAAACATTGTAAGGGGAAAAATCCTTTCTAAAAACTTTTATCCCAAAAGTATTGTACCCTTCTAAAAGAGGCCCCTTGTAAGATAAATAAGAAACTGTTTTTTTGTTAATCACAACAAAATAAAAAGATAATAAAAATAAAATAAAGCTTATAAAAACTCCCACTCTTCTTAAAACTTTTTTATTCTGGCAAATAGAATTGATAAGTCTATCTTTAATAGTTAGTTTCTCTTTAAGTAAAAATTTTTCTAATTCATTTATATTCTTAAATCTATTTCTATAATCAACAGCCATAGCTTTCTTTATTGCAAAGCTTAAAAAATCGGGAAAAGTTCCGATTTCCGAACAATTATCAAAATAATTTACACTCACTTTCTTGTAAAGAAGCTCTACAGTTGAAGTGTGCTCTTCAAAAGGGAATTTTCCTGTTAATACTCTGAAAAGCATAACCCCAAGCTGGTATACATCAGAGTAAAAACCCATCTTTTCTCCAATTACCTGCTCGGGTGTTATGTAATACGGAGTTCCTGTTATTTCTCCTATAGAAGAAGTTTTTGTCTCATCTTCAAGATCTTTGGAAAGACCAAAATCAACTATCTTTACCTTTTTATTCTTGGTAATAAGTATATTGGAAGGTTTAAGGTCTCTATGGATAATATTTTTCTCATGCAGAGCTTTCACCCCTTTTAAAATCTCGAAAAATATAGGTCTAAATTCATCCCACTTTAACTTTTTCTTTTTTAGCAAATAAGATTTCAAGCTTTCCCCTTCAATGTACTCCATTACATTAAAATAAATATCATTCCAGTTTTCAAGAGAAAATATTTTTACAATCCTTGGGTCACTTATTTCCCGGGAAATTCTAACCTCTCTTTTTATCCTATAAAGCTTTCGTGAATTAGAGGTAACCATGGGATTTATAAATTTTAGAGCAACAGTTTGACTTAAGAATCTATCATAGGCCTTATAGACAAAGCCCACTCCGCCTTCCCCTACTTTTTCTATTATTTCGTATCTATCATTAACCAATTCCCCTTTTTTTAAATTTGATAACAAAAGGAGATAAGCGGTTATATTCACATCTGAAAACTCAGATTCTTTGTTTTTTGATAAATCAACAGATTCTGTTTCGTTCATTGTATTATATCTTATATCCATTAAAAAATTTTCTCAAGAGTAATTTTTTTTAACAGATCAAACATAAAGGGAATATTGACTGGTATTTCTTTTTAATATATACTTTTTCAATGAAAAAAAGACTTATTATTATTCTACTTTTTGCGTTAAGTTTAAGTTTATTTTCTATCCCATCTTACTCCAAAACAAAAAAAACAAAACTATCCACCAAAGAACTAATAAAAAGATTACCAAAAAAGTACAAAGATTGGCTGGATCTTGTTTATTACATTATTACCCCGATTGAAAAAAAGGTCTTTTTACAGTTAACCAACAACAGAGATAGAGATGCTTTTATTAAATTATTCTGGCAACATAGAGATCCCACACCTGGAACCCCCGAAAATGAATTCAAAGAGGAACATATAAGAAGATTTAAATATGCAAACAAACACTTTAAAACAACACGTCCAGGCTGGATGACAGATATGGGGAAAATTTACATAATTTTAGGACCTCCAAATACTCACAATAATTATGATAATGAATTCGGAATTTACCCTTTGAAAATATGGGGCTATTATGGAGACAAAAAGTTAGGCCTCCCGGCTTATTTTAGAATAATTTTCTTTAAAAGAAACGGAATAGGTGAATATGTTTTGTATGATCCAGCCTTTGATGGTCCCGCTTCTATTTTAAGAGATACAGAAGGAGTTGACATAACAGATATAAATTCCATCTATAGAAAATTAAAGGAGATAGCCCCCTCCATAGCAAAATCAGTTTTATCCCTGATTCCGGGAGAAGAATCCTTTTTTTCTATGCCAACCACAAGAGGTACTGTTCTCTTGAGCCAAATTTTTGAACTTCCTAAAAAGAGAGTAAAAGTTAATTATGCAAGACAATTCCTGGATTTTAAAGGGATTGTGAAAGTAGATTATGCCATGAATTATGTTGAAAATGATTTTCTCTATACCCTTAATTATGACCCTTCAACAGGATTAAATTTTCTTCACTTTTCCATAAAACCCCATAGAATATCATTAGCTTATTCTTCTGAAAAAGATAAATATTATTTTGCCTTAAAGCTTGATGTGAGCTTAAAAAAAGGAGATTTAATTGTATATCATTATTCAAAGAGATATTCTTTTTATTTCACAGAAGATGAAGTGAACACAAGACTCAAACCATCGGGGTTAGCAATAAATGACATGTTTCCAATTATACCGGGAGATTATCAATTAATCGTCCTCTTGCAAAATTCTGTAAAGAGAGAATTTACATACTCAAAGAATGAAATTAAGGTCCCCCTCTCACCTAAATCACCTCATTTAGTAGGTCCTATCCCGACATATAAAGTTGATAGAGCAGCTCTCGATGTGGTCTACAGACCCTTTAAATTCGGCTATTTTCTTTTGAATATTGAGCCTAAAAAGTTCTTTTCTCTTGCGGATAAAATCAAGATATTCGTAGGAGCAAATAATTGTGAAAAATTAAAAAATGGAAAGATAGAGGTAATAGTTAAGAATAGACCGGGATATCCAAAGTTCTCAAAAACTTTTGAAGTACAAACCCCAAAAGATAAGAATACTTTTTATAAAAGCTTTTTACTTTCAGGGGAGCTTCCTTCTGCTGTGTTCGATGTAACCGCAAGATTATATAGTGCCAATATTCCCATAGATACAAAAGAAAGCAATTTTACGATTTCTCCAATAAGAAATGTATCTCACCCAATGGAAGCTTTCAAAGTAATGGACAAGAGAAATAAAGCTTTACACTATTACAGAATTGCAAATGAATACGAAAATCTTGGAAATCTGAAGAAAGCAGAATATTATTATGAACTTGGCTTTTCAAAGATAAAAGATTTCTACGAAGGAATAATTCGTTATACAAAACTTTTAATTAAACAAAATAAATATGAAAAAGCCCTTAGTGTTGTGGAAAGTTTAAAAGGAGTCAAAAAATTTGACTTTGAATACTATGCTCTCAAAGGAGAAGCTCAGTTCTACCTGAATGATTTTGAAAATGCCCTGAACAATTTGCTTAAAGCCAACAAAATCTATGATAGTGATGTCCATGTGATAAATCTTTTGGGGTTAACCTTCCTCAGAATGGAAAATTTTGATCAGGCACTGAAAGCATTTAAGGCATCTCTCTCAATAAATGAAGATCAACAGGAGATAAAAAATCTTATTAAAAGAATAAAATCCATTCAGAAAAAGAAAGCTGATAAGAAGAATTAAAAAGTTTGCTTTGATATCTTTTTTAATCAGTATGATAAAATAAGAAATGCATTGGGGAAATATTTATAATGGCCTGTGGGTATTTGTCCTTATGATTCTTATAATCACCTCATTTTTTTCCAAAAAAAAGACAATAAAAAAACTGAACAAATTCAGAAAACTTCCTTTGATGGTCGAAAAAAATTCAAAATTAATTTTCATAAGAAATCTGCTCTTTTACATTGGTGTACTATTTATCATAATAGCATTAATGAAACCACAATGGGGGATTAAGGAAAAAAACGTAAAGCTAAAGGGTGTTGATACAATCTTTGCAGTAGATGTCTCAAACTCCATGTTGTCGCAGGATATTCTTCCTTCACGCTTGGAAAGAGTAAAAAATGCATTGAGCAAAATTTTAGACGACTATTACGGAGGATTTATCGGATTAATCGCTTTTGCTGGAGAAAGTAAGGTTATTGTTCCTTTGACCCTTGATTATAAATTTGTAAAGTACAATGTAAAAAATCTAACTCCAACAACAGTCTTAATTCAAGGGACAAACTTCAAAGAATTACTCTCTCTTGTATCTCTCCTTTTTAAAAGCAGAGAGACAAAAAGGAAACTTATAATCATTTCAGATGGAGAAGATACCGAGGGAAATCTAAGAGAATCTTTGAAAATAGCAAAGAATAGCGGAATTAAAATCTTTACAATAGGGGTTGGAACTCTGAGAGGATCAAGAATTCCTATTTTGGATAAAAATGGAAAAATAATAGGCTTCAAAAAAGATAAAGACGGCAATTATGTTATTTCAAAACTAAATCCAGAATTTTTAAAAAAACTTGCTGAAGAGAGCGGAGGGAAATTTTATCTATCATCCGATATATATAAAAGCATAAAACAAGCTATAAAATATCAGGAAGCACTTTCAGAAAAAGGAATAAGTGTTTCTGTAGTAGATTATAAAGAAAAATATTATTACTTTGCATTAATCGGTTTCCTGTTTCTTTTATTATCATTCTCTTTACCAATAGGTAAGAAAGAGCTAAAAAAATTCTCCCTTCTTTTAATCATTCTAATTTTTAATCTTAATTTTACTATTATTGACAAAGGAAATCATTATAATAAAAGAGGTATAAAGAAGTATAAAGAAAAAAAATTCGGAGAAGCTCTATCCCAATTCCAAAAAGCAAAAGAGTATGCATATTATGATAAAAAGTTAGATTTTAATATAGGAGATTCTCTTTACAAATTAAAAAAATATAAAGAGGCGGAAAAGTATTTTAAAAGCGGAACAGAAAGCAAAGACAAGGAAACAAAGAAATTTTCATATTATAATCTCGGAAATCTTTATTATAATAAGGGAGAGCTTGGAAAAGCCATTAAAAATTATATTAATTCATTAAAAATAGACCCGAATTTTAAAAAAGCAAAAAATAATCTGGAAATTGCGCTAAAAAAGTTAAAAAAACAAAAGCAAAAACAGTCTTCAAAAAAGCAAGAGAATAAAGAAAATAAGAAAAATAATAATAAATCCCCAAAAAACAATAATAAAGATGAAACAAAAAAAAGGGAAAAAAAGGAAAAGGAAAACCTGAAAAAAGAACTACTAAACAATTTACTTGAAAACTTAAAGAAAAAGGAGACAAAGAGAAGAGATAAGATGATGAAAGTTTTAAACAGGAGAAAAAATCATGGGAAAAAGCAGAGCGAAAAGGATTGGTAAACTTTTACTATTATTTACTATCTTTCATCTCCTTGGATTAGCTCTTTTTTCAGAAATAATAGTTACTGCGGACACAGATAGAGATATTATTAATTCAGGAGAATCCTTTTCATTTATTTTAACAATAGAGGCAAAAAACGAGAAATTGAAAACTAATCCCACTGATGTAAAATTCCCGAAAATAGATGGACTAAAAATTCTCAACACATATACCTCATCAACCCATTCCTATTCCTTTATAAACGGAAAAATGTCAAGTTCGGATATTCTGAAAATATTTTTTCAATTAGCATATTTAGGAAATAAAAAGAAAATAAAAATTCCGGGAATAAAAGTAATCGTAAACAATAAATCATATTTTTCAAACCCTGTTGAAATTTCTGTAGGCGGAGGAAATAGAGGAATAAATAATAAATTAGAAAAGGATTATTTCATAAGCACGGATATCTCAAAACAAAAAGTATATGAATTTGAGCCATTTACCCTATCTTTTTCCCTCTATGTTAAAGCCAACCTCAGAATATCCAATATAAATCTTACAGGTAAAGAAAATCCGAACAATTTTTTTATCCATTCCCTTTATGATATTTTCAAGCAAAGGCCTCAGGATATAATAAGCTCCATAAAAATAATCAATGGAAAAAAATATAGAAAAATTCTTTTATTCAAATATGAAATCGCAGCTTCAAAAAGCGGTGTTTTAAAATTACCGGTCTTTACGCTTGAAGGAATTATAAGCAAGCCTGATAATTTTTTTGAAGATGATTTCTTTGGATTTGGTAAAAGCTTTGTCCCTCAAAGAGTAATATTATTTCCGGGAAAAAAGACTGTAAAAGTTAAACCCCTTCCTCCAATTAAAAAAGAAAATTTTTCAGGAATTGTTTCAAATTCTTTAAAAATAAAAAGTTCAATAAGTAAAAGAGAGGTGAAAGCAGGAGAAGGGATAACATATACCTTAACACTTCAAGGGAAAATATTTAAGGATCTGGTAAAAGCTCCTGCTTTTAAAAAATCTAATTTGTTTGAGTTTTACGAGCCTGAAGTGGAAGAATTACCCACCGGAATAAGTTTTAAATATTTGATAATCCCAAAAGTTTCAGGCGAGCTTGAGATCCCGGAAGTTTCTCTTACTTATTTTGATATAACCAAAGAAAAATACATAACCCTTAAAACCAAAAAGATAAAAATTAAAGTTTTAAAATCAGATAATTATATTTACATATCTTCGGAAAAGAGAGAGTTAATAAAAATCAAAACAGGAGATATTTACTTTCTAAAACCGGTAAACACGATAAATGGAAAATTCAGGCCTGTTTACAAACAATTATGGTTCTGGACAATTTTCTTACTTTCAATTATTATGCTTTTAATAAAAATAGTCATTCTCATAAGAAAAAGAAAAGTTGAAAGAAACCAAAGACTCAAGAGAAATATCCTCGCTTCAAAAAGGGCAAGAAAGTGGAAGAAAAAGGCAAAAAAGATAGAGGAAAAGGAATTTTTTGCTTTTGCTTATAACTTTTTATTTGACTATCTGATTAACAAATTAAATATAGAGAATACTGCTATCACAGTGGAAAAACTCACTGAGATAATAAAAAAAGAGAAAGGAGATGAGATTTCAAGCAGAGTTAAAAATATTTTTAGCCATATTGAAATGGCAAAATTCTCTCCTGAAAAAAGAGCAAATATCAAGGAAATTATCGATGAGATAGGGAAATTAATAGATATAATGGAGAAAGGATAAATGGAGATAAAGGATTGGGAAGACAAACTTTATAGGGAAATCTATGAAAGCATATTATCCAAACTCGAGTTCAGGAAAAAACGAGATCCCAACTTTTCATTAAAAAGGATAAAGGGAGAGTTGGAGACAATGTATATTAATCAGGATAATTCATGGGCAGGAAGAAGCGCTGCTGAGGAGATTAAGATTTCCGCCACTATCTCTGCTTTTGAATTTTTCATAGCAAAAGAGGAAAAAGAAGAAAGCTAAGCAGATACAAGCCTCAAGCTGAGCAGCAATTTTTGTCTTGTGTCTGGTGTCTTGTCATAAAATAGCTTTTTGCTGCTCCGCTGCTCAGCTGTTCGGCTTTCTAAAGCTTTCTTGTCCCTATTTAAAAACCTAAGTATAATTGTATTTATATGAAAAAAAATTAATGTTATACTCTATTCTGAAATGAGAGAAGATAGGAAAGTAAAAATTGGAAATTTTCTTTTTAAACACAGAGGGATTTTACCTGCTCCATTTATTATTTTGCTTTTGGTTTTTGGCTCATCCCCAATTTCATTGAAATCAAACCTGCTAAAAATCTCAGGAATTTTAATTTCAATTTTAGGAGAAATAATCAGAATGTTTGTTGCCGGTTTTGCCAAGGAGAAAACAAGCGGACGTGGAATGACAATAGAGGCATCAACTCTTGTTAACTATGGATTATATTCAATTGTAAGAAATCCCCTTTACATAGGAAATTTTCTCATATTTTTCGGATTCCTTCTATTCTCAGAAAACCTTCTTATGATACTTTTTGGCTCTATTATATTCTGGATCTACTATTACTATATTGTAGTAGCAGAAGAGAATTTTTTAAGGAAAAAATTCGGAAAAGAATATGATGATTTTTTAAAAAATGTACCCCGCTTTATTCCAAAAGGATTCAAAATAAAACTACCAAAAGATAAATATGATCTGAAAAAAGCAATTTTTCGCGAAAAAGACACAATTTTCATATGGATTGTTGCATTCTCTTTCTTAAAAGAAAGATTATGCAATTTTTGCAAACCAAAACTATCTTTTATTCTTATAGTAAGCATCTCATTAATTTTCTGGATTACAATAAACTTATACAAAAGGATGAAAAAATGAGATTCAAAAATGCAATTCTCAAAAGACCAGCAAAATCCTTTGTAAATGGATTAACCACTCAAAACTTAGGAAAACCGGAGTATGAACTTGCTTTAAAGCAACATGATGAATACATCAATGCTTTTAAAAATTTAGGCGTAAAGGCTATTATTTTAGAGCCTGATGAAAAATTTCCCGATTCATGCTTTGTTGAAGATACTGCAATAGTAACAGAAAAAGCAGCGATAATTACAAATCCCGGTACGGACACCAGAAAGGGAGAAATTCACGCAATTGAAAATGTGCTTAAAAACTTTTACTCAAATTTATATCACATAAAAGATCCCGGAACATTGGAAGGAGGAGATGTCCTAAGGGTAGATAATAAATTTTACATAGGACTATCAAAAAGAACAAACAGGGAGGGAGCAGAACAATTAAAACAAATCCTTGAAGATCTTGGATACAAAGTATTTTTTGTACAATTAAAAAAATATCTTCATCTTAAAACAGGGATTGCATATTTAGGAAATAATACTCTTTTGATTGCCGGAGAATTAAAGGAAAATCAGGCTTTCATAGAATATAAAAAGATTTTCGTTCCTGATGAGGAAGAGTATGTGGCAAACAGTATAATGGTAAACGAAACCCTCTTTATTGCAAAAGGATTTCCCAAAACAAAAAAAAGACTTGAAGTTGAAGGTTATAAATTAGTGGAGCTTGATATGTCTGAATTTAGAAAGATAGATGGTGGCTTAAGCTGCCTTTCCTTAAGATTCTAAAAAATGAGAAAAGAGACACTCGGGGCAATTTATGTTACCTCTGCTTATATAATTTGGGGAGTTTTACCCCTATACTGGAATCTTTTAAAAAGGATAAATTCAGCTGAAATCTTGGCTCACAGAGTTTTATGGGCTTTTTTATTCTTTTTATTTGTCAATTTTCTTAAAGGAAATACAGAGCAAATAAAAAAAGTTTTAAAGGAGAAAGATAAATTAAAGCTTATTGCTATGTCATCTTTTCTTCTGGGATTTAACTGGTTTTTGTATGTCTGGGCTGTGACACACGGAAAGGTAATTGAAGCAAGCATGGGATATTATATAAACCCTATTTTCAGTATAATTTTAGGAGTGTTTTTTTTAAAAGAAAAATTAAACAAACTTCAGCTTTTTGCATTTTTCCTTGCTCTTACCGGTGTATTTGTTATGATAATAGGCTATGGAAAGGTACCCTGGGTGGCAATAGGGTTAATGCTTTTATTTGGCTTTTACGGTCTTACAAAAAAAGTCTCGAAAATTGATTCTCTTGTAAGTTTAAATCTTGAAACATTGTTCATTTTACCATTTATCCTCTATCTTTTAATAATATTCAGAGTAAGGCAAATGCAAGCAACCCCATTCAATTCATTATATTATCTTTTACTACTTATTATCGGAGGAATATTAACAGCTATTCCTATTTATCTATTCTCCGCAGGTGTAAAATTAATCAAGCTTTCTTATGTTGGTTTTTTTCAATACATATCACCTTCATTAAACTTGATTGTTGGTGTTTTTATTTTAAAGGAAAGGTTTGGAACTGTGCATTTTATAAGCTTCTCTTTTATATGGGTATCTCTAATTCTCTTCATATTCTCAAATCTTAAAAAGAAAAATCAAGCGGAAATTATAAAAGAGGAGTTTTTTATTGAATAAGGAAAAATTAATCATAGCTCACAGAGGTGCCAGAGGCTTAACTTTAACTGAAAACAGCTATGAAGCTTTTGATAAAACACTCGATTTGGGAGGCGAATGGGTTGAACTTGATGTAAGAAAAACAAAAGATGGAAAATTCATTGTATTTCATGATGAAAGCATAGATGGGAAACCCATTTCTTCAATGAGCTTCGATGAAATCAAGAAAAAAAGAAAAGAGGTTGAAACACTTGAGGACATTCTATCAAAATATAAAAACAAGTTAAAATTTGACATTGAAATAAAAGAGGAAGGGGATGAGGAGAAAATTCTTAAAATTATAAAAAAGTATCTCTCCCCTAAAGATTTTTTCATCTCATCTTTTTCCGAGAAAACTATTTCAAAAATTAAGGAATTTGATCCTGAGATAAAAACAGGGCTTTTAATAGATAAAAATAAAAATATAATAAAAAAATTTTTTAGTTTTTTCCCGGAAAAAAGATTAAAAAGAGTAAAAGCGGATTTTGTTATCGCCCATTATTCAACTATTAAATTTTTCTTTTTTCAAAGAATGAAGCGTATAAAAATACCTGTATTTGTATGGACAGTTAACACTGAAAAAAGTTTGAAAAAATTAATGAAGAAACCATTAAATGGAATAATCACAGACAGACCTGACAGAGGTTTAGAGATTAACAGAAAAGTAAAAAAGTAGCTTTACAAAGAGGATTATTTTAAATATAATTTTCCAATGTATGTTGAAACAAAGACAAGATCCCTTCTGAAGGCAATATCGTGGAGGTTTTTAGCAACCACAACCACTACAATTATTGTTTACATTTTTTTCAAAAGACTTGACCTTGCAATTGCAGCAGGTGTGGTTGAAAGTATTACAAAAATTATAATTTATTTCATCCATGAAAGAATCTGGCAAAAGATAAAAATAGGAAAGAAAAAGATTGAACCATTTGTCCTGTGGTTTACAGGACTTCCTAAATCCGGAAAAACAACAATTGCTGATATTGTTTTTGAAAAGCTGAAAAAATACGATTATATTCCTCTGGAAAGAATAGACAGCAAGGACATAAGAGATTTGATTCCTGAGATAGGATTTGACCGGGAGAGCAGAAAAATCCATCTTAAGAGAGTGGGAATTCTCATCAAAAGATTACAAAAAAATTCTACATCTGTTGTAGCATCTTTTGTTTCTCCCTACAAAGAGACAAGGGATTGCATAAGAGATATGACAGAAAATTTTATTGAGGTGTATGTAAAGGCCTCTCTTGAAACATGTATGAAAAGAGATAAAAAAGGTGTTTATAAAGAGGCAATGGAAGGCAAGAGAAAAAATTTTACCGGCGTATCCGATGCTTACAATGAACCTGAGAATCCGGAAATAGTACTTGATACAGAGACCCTTTCAGCGGAGGAGGCCGCTGAAAAGGTCTTAAATTATGTCAAAAAAAGATTTATAAAAAATTAAAAATCAATCTTCATTGAGACAAAAACAATCCTATCTTTCTTAAATTCTCCGAATTTTGTTTTCTTTTCATCTCCCGAAAGTACAAAAAAGCCTCCTGTGCTCAACTTTAGCCCATCAGCCACTCTGAATTCTATCATGGGGGTTAAAACAAATGAGCTCTCCTCCGAAAATTCCGCAATTCCGGAGAAAACTATCTTAATCTCATCATTATGAAACTTATATTCAAGATCAGGGATAAAATAGTCAGATACTTCACCGAAAAATTCCCCTTTTCTCTTTAAAAAGTATTTTTCAGCCTCTTTCGTAAAATCATATTCATCAAAAAACCCGTGAAGATACTGAAGATTTACATAAAAACCACCGGAAAAAGTATAATCTCCCCCTATTACATATTTAAAAAAACCTTTCTTAAAAAGAGGAAAATCTATATTGGTAATACCAATAGGAATGTTGTTTACAATAACAGGGACCTGTATAAAAGCCTTTGTATCTTCCGGAATATGATAAGCAATTTCACCCCAGAGGGTAACCCCGGAGATAACAGTTGAAAAATCAAACCCGATTATACTCTCTTTTCCGTAAAAGAAATCACCCTCTTTTGAAGGGTAAATTTTATACGCTTCTAAAAACGGAAGAGAGATATTCCCTTTGTAAAAGCTTACTCCGAAATCAGTGTTAAAAAGATTGGTGGTAAACCTTATACCAAAATTCATATATTTAACTCTGCTCTCCCAATTTTTTTCAATTGAAATATTTTCAACTTGCATAGCTCTTTTTGTAAGAAAAGAATAACCGTAGGGAAGAGGAGCAATTTGATGCTGAAGCAAAAGGACAAACTGCATTTTTGAAGCATCACCTATATAATATTCAAAATTGAGAGCTGTCTGAGGCCTTTTTTCAAATGAATAATCAGGGTCAAAGGTAAAAAAATTGGCAAAATCCATCGGATTAAGATTATCCACAACACCTATTTTATCAGAAGTCCCCCATGAAATTCTCTGCTTACCAATCGTAAGATCAAGGTTTTTTATAAGAAAATCGGATACGATAATATTCGCTTCATAAAGGTTAAGTTCAAAATACTCAGTTGAGTATGGTGTGCTTAAAATTCCGGATTCAGGAAAATTGGTACCACTGAAAATGGTTCCTGCATTTGAAAAAGCATCAAATCTTAAATTATAAGATATTCTATCATTTAAACTTCCGCTGAATTTTATTCTTGTTTCAAGTCTTTTAAGAGCAAACTCTCCACTTTCATGGGAAAAATATTTTCCGTTCCCATTTTCACTTACAAAAGCTGATGTAAACAGCTTTATTCTTCCGGAAATATCAATATCCTTTCCAAAGGAGGATAATGAGCCGATAAATAAAATTATAGTAAGAAACAAAATAACTCTTTTTCTCATCTTTTTCCTCCTATTTTACTCTTTTTTTAAGAAATCTCTTTGTAAAGATTCTTTTACCTAAATTAGAATCAACTTTAATATCTTCCATTTTCAAAATAGTAAATGAATTATTCTTTTTATCAGTCATCTTAATATAAAAAATAATTTCATAATTTTTTACCTTTTTAAACTTTTGCTCTGCCACTTTCCACAGATTTCCGGAATTATCATAAAGCTCCATTTTAACAGGCATATAGCTTTTTTTATCAACAGTTAACACAATCTCCTTATAAGGTTTTTTAATGCCGGCTTTTTTCTTTAGTTTAAGAATCCAAAAATCACTATTCTCTTTTATAATTTCAGGAGTATAATTTTTGGAAAAAGCTGAGGCTCCCAGATCCTCATATGAAAAATCAGAACCCATAAATGAATCTTTTTTATTAGAGCTTGCTATCCTTCTAATCCTGTGAAATTCCGGAAGATAAAGATACATATCTTTTTCGGAAAGGGAAAGAAGCCCTACATTTTTTACATCAGAAGGACTGATGAATTTCATAACTCTCCAATCATCATCCCCTTTTACATTCTTTGTCCAAACCTTTAGTTTTCTGACTTTAACAGAATCTCCTCTGTGAATTTCCATTGTCATTATTGCCTCAATATCTCTGGGTGCTTTTTCTCCTATGGTTTTCTCCTCAATTTTTTTTAAAATAGAATCAGCTGTTTCACCGTAACCAAAATAAAAAACCAATGTAAAAAGAACTAAAAAAAATATTCTCTTTTTCATATTATTCCTCCTTATTCTTTATTTTAATCTTAAAAATTAAAATCGCTGAGGGCAAAAGTGAAAGAGTTGAAAAGGCAGATAAAAACATAGCTCCAACCATCGTTCCCCCAAAGTTTCTAAGAGGAAGCATTGAAGAGAACAAAAGAACGGCAAAACCTATCATTACAGCAAAAGTATTTGTCAGAATAGCCTTTCCCTTTTCGGAAAATGCTTCATAAACAGCATCTTCAAGAGATTTTTTTTCCTCCAGTCCATTCACAACACCATGGATAAAGTGAATTGAATAATCAATACCAACACCTATTGAAATTCCCCCTATCATCATGGTCGCATAATCAAGGGGTATCCCGAAAAAGCCTAAGAAACCATACATTAAAGATACTGTAAAAAGAATGGGAAGGGTTGAAATTATCCCGAGGAAAATACTTTTTCTCATAAAAATCATAAGAAATAAAGTTACAAGATAAGCAATAATAAGTGATTGAACCTGAGACGAGAATAGAGATTCATCCAAGGCAGTTATAAGGGATGGATTCCCTGTCTGCCTTATTTTAAAATCTATAAGTTTACCATTTAGGTTTCCGACTTTTTTTGCCTTTAAAATCGCAAGATTATCAAAAAGATCAAAACCCACTGATTTAAGCTTTTTTTCAAGATCAGGATTATTAAAAACAACTATCTTTTTAAGACTATTAATAAAATGTTCAACTTTTTTTCTTAATGAGAAATCATTTAGTTTAAAGAATATTGTCTCAGAAGAATCTCGAGCAGTTTCAAGATCAAATTCATCATGGGGAAGGATTCTTTTAAACAATTCAATAATATTTTCTTTATTTAAGCTTTCTTTTTCAACAAGGTTTCTAACTCCTCTTAAAAGAAGTCTTTTCTCTCTTTCATTAACATCAAAATCAAACTCATCACTTTTAATATAATTCGCTATCAGATTAAACTTCTCTTCAGAGGTCAAACTCTCTTTTCTAAGTACGAAGGTTTTCATTAAAATAGCAATTTTTTCCTTTTGCTCCTTTTGAAGATTGATACCATAATGTTTAAAAATTCCGAAAAGCTCTGTTTTAAGTTCCTCAGACTCTTTTTCTCTTATCAATTCTTCATCACTAAAATTAATTCCTTTCAAATAATAAGAATAATAGTTTTCGCTGAAATTATCCTTTAGAAAATTATTGATTTTTCTGAATAGCTCTTTATTAAAACCTGTGGAAGATTCGGATGTTTTGGAAAAAACAATTGCCTTTTTATTGTCAGAAGAGATAATCTGTTTTAATTCCTCCCTTCCTTCCATAAAAAACCAGAGATTTCCAACTGAAGAATCCTCATCAGGCAATGAATATTCATCATTGAGTTTATAATTGAGCTCCTGAATAACATTTACAATTGAAAAGGGAGAGGCAAGTTCCCTTTCAGCATAAAGAAAATTCTCTGCTTTTCTCATTAATCGCAATGCTTCAGAAGATTTTACATTATTTGATTCCACATAAAACAGAACCGGATAGGCACCTTGAAATTTTTCCTTAACAAGCTTTTGTCCCAGTCTTGGTTGTGAGTTTACAGGATAATACTCTGAAAAATTAACTTCCCGCTTAACTTTTAAAAAGCCCAAGGAAAAAAGTAACATAAGAATAATTGAAAAAAAGAATACAAAAAATCTTCTCTTTACAACAAATTCGGAAATTTTTTTTAGAAAAAACCATTCTTTTTCTTCTTTTTTTTGTGGTTTTTTCTCATCCTTTACAAATGAATAAGAAGCTGGAATAAGCGTAAGAGAAATCATAAGAGCAAAAAGAATACCCACACCGGAGAAAACACCGAAGTCAGCTATTAATTTGAGCTTTGCACTAATAAAAGACATAAAACCCACAAGAGTTGTTATTCCTGCTAAAACCACAGGTATGAATATATCAGATGTGGCCTCAGAGAGAGTTGAGAGTTCAGAAATATTTTCCGTATGCAAATATTTATTAATAATGTGAATACCGTACGCTGAACCAAGTGCAACCAAAAGAACAGGAATTGCCGGTGATATAATTGTTAGAGGTTTTCCGAGAAAACCTAAGAGCCCGAAAAGCCAGACAACAGAGATAATAACAACAAGGGCAGGTAAAATTACCCCTTCCCATCTTCTAAAACTAAAATAGAGGACCAGAACAATTAACAAAATTATAATTGGAGTTAGAAGTTTCATATCCTTTATTGTGAATTTGTTAGCAAAATAGCTATCTGATGGAATTCCACTGTACAAAATCTGAGAACTTTCTCCAAATATTTTTTTTGCCTCCGGTATTAGAATTTTCCCTGTAACAGCAACAGGATCAAATTTATCTTTAATAAAGACAGAAAATGCAACCCACTTTCCATCATCAGAAACAATATTTCCCCTGTAATTCTCTTTGGAAAGCACATACTTTTTTAAATTTTCAAGCTCTTTTTTAGTAGACGGAATCTCCTCAACCAAATCCTTTACTTCAATACCATCCGAAGTTTTTCTTATATCACTTGTATTTGAAAGTGAAGTTATTATGTAAATTTCCTTTTTTTCCTTCAAATCCTCCGTAAAAAGCTTCACTTTCCTAAGAAAATCTTCCGAAAAAACCTCTCCATTTTCAGGTTTCACCATTATAAGAACCAGATTGTTAATTGCAAAATCCTTAGAAGCTTTTATAAATAGAGAAAGCCTCGGATCCTTTTTGGAAAGCCACGAAATCATCTTATTGGAAAATTTTATATCTTTAATTCCAAAGAGGCTTAGTAAAGTTATTAAAATAATTAAACCGATAACTAAAAACCTGTATCTAATAACAAAATCAGATACCTTTTTATTCATCCTCTTTTCCTCCAGAAATTGTTCTTAAATACTCTGATAAAATAGGAAGAGCTATCTCTCCGTACTTTTTCTTTCTCTCCTCAAAAACACTCCACAGAGTAAAGGATGTGTGAATTATCCCCAGGTATCTTATGGCAGCTATTTTAGGATCAATATCCCGCCTGAATTCTCCGCTTTTTATACCTTTTTCTATAATCTTTTGAAAATTTTTCACCAATTTTTCAATAATGGATTTGAATCTCTCAAAGAGGATGGGATCATCGATGTAAAGTTCATCTGTAAAAATAATTCTATATATACCCGGGAAATCCTCAAGATAATCTATTGCAAAATAAAACCATTCCTGAAGGCTTCTCATCGGAGAATGCTTTTCTTTTTTTATCTGTTTGAATTTTTCATCCAGAAGCTTTTCCGAGATATCAAGAATCATTACAAATATATCACTCTTTGACTTTATATGTTTGTAAAGCGCGCCCTCTCTGAAACCAATCTCCTCAGCTAAGTTTTTCGTTGTTATCCCTCTTAGTCCGAACTTATCAGCCAATTTAAGAGCTGCCGTAAAAATATCAAGCTTTCTTTTGTCAAGAAAACTGACAATCTTTTTTCTCATATCTTTCTTCTCCTTTAGATTTATTATTAACAACAGATAAATTTGATATGCCCAAATTGAGTCTCTCCATTAAATTTCTTGCCTTAATTTTCTTCATACCTCCCACCGGTTGCAGAGCACGAAAGTTTTTCTCTGAAAATACAGACGGTCCAAAAAACTGATATAATGGCTTTGAGGCTAAGAATTTTGGTTCTTCCAATAATTCCTTCATTCCTTCACTTTTCATTTCTAAATTTTTTCTCCACACTCACCTATGGTGAGTAAATACTCACTCTCCAATTATAGCAAAAAATTTTTCTCTGTCAAGATCTCTAAAAGAAGAAAGAAGATAATAATAAAATAATAATTAATACATTAAACCATTAAGCCATCAACAATAACCCCTTATTCGAAAACCCTTTTACTTCCTCAGGCCAAGCACTTACCTGAACCTCTCCTATGTGTTTTCTTCTAAGCAGAAACATAGCTACTCTTGATTGTCCAATTCCTCCGCCTATACTGAGAGGTAATTCCCCCTTCATTAGCAATCTATGCCATGGAAACAAAAGCCTTTTTTCCAACCCCTGCATCTTTAATTGAGTTCTTAAAGAATCTTTATCAACTCTTATTCCCATTGAAGAAATTTCAAAAGCATCATCTAAAACAGGATTCCATACAATAATATCTCCGTTTAAACCTCTCTTACCTTCCTCTCCAACAGTGCTCCAGTCATCATAATCCGGCGCTCTTCCATCATGAGGCTTGCCATCAGGCAAAGGATACCCAATTCCAATAATAAAAACCGCGCCATATCTTTTCACTATTTCTCTCTCCCTCTCTTTAGGAGAAAGATCGGGAAACTCTTTATAAAGATCCTCACTGTAAATAAATTTAATATCTTTTGGGAGAACACTTTCATAATTTAGCACTTTTGAAAAATAAAGCTCTGATTCTTTTAAACAACCATATATTTTCCTAACAGTCTTTTTTAAAAAATTAATATTTCTTTCCTCCTTGCTTATAACCCTCTCCCAATCCCATTGATCAACAAGAACAGAATGAATAGAGGAATTCTTAATATCTTCCTCCGGACGAATTGCTAACATATCAGTTATTATTCCTTCTCCCACCTCCAACTGCATTTCTTTTAATGCAAGTCTTTTCCACTTTGCAAGAGAATGAACAATCTGAAATTTTTTTTCTCCGATAGAGGCAATTTTAAACTCAACAGCTTTTTCTATTCCATTCAAATCATCCTGGATCCCGCTTTCAGCTTCCACAAAAAGAGGAGCCGGGATTTTCTTCAGATTCAGCTTTTTTATGAGACAGTTTTCAAATTTTCTTTTTACCTCCAAAACAAGTTCCATTCTTTTTCCTAAAGAGAACCCTAAAAAATCTTTCATCACACACCTCTCAATATTAATTTAATAATGTATTTTAGTAAAAAAAATTATATTATCTTAATAATTGACAAATTTTTGTTAATTTATTAATATTTAATGTGATTTTTAAAAATTTACAAAAAAAGGTGCTTTAAAATGAGAGAAAATTATAAACTTGATAAAATTGACAAAAAAATATTATCTTTTCTCATTGAGGATGCAAGACAACCCTTTCTTGATATAGCAAAAACTATTTATGTTTCAGGCGGAACCATTCATGTAAGATTCAGAAAAATGGTAGAAAAAGGCATAATAAAAGGCTCAACTCTTATAGTAGACCCAGAAAAAATAGGCTTTGATATCTTCGCTTTTGTGGGAATCAATCTTCACAATGCGAAAGATTATAAAACAGTCATAGAAAAGATAAAAAAGATTCCGGAAATAATGGAAGCATATTATACCACTGGAAAATACAATATATTCGTAAAGCTTTTTGCAAAAAACACAAAAGATTTGTACAATATTTTAATAAAAAAAATTCAGGAAATTCCGGAAATTCAATCAACTGAAACACTTCTTTCCCTTGAAACAGCTTTTGAGAAAAAAATAAGCACCCTTATAGAAATAGCATAAGATAATCTCACCTTCCTTTATTCAACTTATACGCAGTGTTTGACAAAACCCACAAAATATAATATTTTAGGAAATTCACAAAAAGTTTGGAGGTTTTCTATGAACTATTTTTTAACAGAAGAAGAACAAATGGTTAGAGAAATTGCAAGAAAAATTGCTCTGGAAAAAATCGTCCCGGTAAGACAAAAATACGATGAAGAGGGAACTTTTCCCCACGATATAGTGGAAGTAATGGCACAGAGTGATCTCTTCAGAGTTTTTATTCCAGAGGAGTACGATGGAATGGGACTTTCAACTCTTGCAATGCTTCTTGCGGTTGAAGAACTATCTTACGGATGCGCTGGAATCGCCCTTGCTTATGCAGGCACGGCACTTGGCATAACACCCATTATTTTATACGGAAATGAAGAGCAAAAGAAAAAATATCTCCCCATGGTTGCAAACGGAGCTCTTGCAGCTTTCGGGCTTACGGAAAGTGAAGCCGGAAGTGATGCCGGAAATATAAAAACAAGAGCTGAAAAGGACGGAGATTATTATATAATAAATGGAACAAAGCAATTCATAACAAACGGAGGGGAAGCAGATGTTTATGTAATAATTGCCCTAACCGATCCTTCGAGAGGAACAAGAGGAGCCACAGCATTTATTCTTGAAAAGGGAATGGAAGGATTTGAATTCGGTAAAAAAGAGGACAAGATGGGGATAAGAGCCTCTGTTACAAGAGAGCTTATTTTCAGAGATCTCAGAGTCCATAAAAGCCAGATTTTAGGAAGGGAAGGCGGCGGTTTTCTTATGACAATGAAAACATTTGACAGAACAAGACTCGGTGTTGCAGCCCAGGCAGTTGGCATTGCTCAGGCAGCACTTGATGCAGCCGTATCCTATGCAAAAAAAAGACACCAGTTCGGAAAACCAATTGCTTCTTTTGAAGGATTACAGTATATGATGGCTGATATGGCTATTAAAGTGGAATCAGCAAGAGCTTTGACCTATATGGCAGCAAGAAATGTTGATGCAGGGGAAAAGGTTGCTGATATAACCGCAATGGCAAAAGCCTATGCTTCTGATGTTGCAATGCAGGTCACAACAGATGCTGTGCAAATTTTCGGTGGATACGGATATATGAAGGAGTATCCTGTTGAAAAAATGATGAGAGATGCAAAAATCACTCAGATCTACGAAGGAACAAATCAAATTATGAGAAATATAATAGCATCTCAATTAATTAAGAGGATAAAATGAACATCTTTGTATGTATAAAGCAGGTACCAAATACTACAGAGGTCAAATGGGATCTTGAAAAGGGAACTCTAATAAGAGAGGGAGTCGAATCAATAGTTAATCCCTTTGACCTCTATGCTGTTGAGGAAGGGTTAAGAATTAAGGAAAGACTTGGAGAAGGAAAAGTCATAGCAATTACAATGGGACCTCCTCAGGCAAAAGAGGCTTTAAGAGATGTTATTGCAATGGGAGTTGACGAAGGGATTTTGGTATCGGATAGAGCCTTTGCAGGGGCTGACACACTTGCAACTTCTTACTCTCTTTACAAAGCAATAGAAAAAATCGGAGACATAGGTATCATAATAGCAGGTAAACAGGCTATCGACGGAGATACCGGACAGGTAGGTCCGGGGATAGCTTCATGGTTCGGATATCCTCAGGTAACCTATGTAAGAAAGATAGTGGAAATTAACAAAGAAAAAGCTGTAGTTGAAAGATTAACAGATTATGGATATGATGTGGTTGAAATCGGACTTCCTGCGGTAATTACAGTTGTTAAAGAGATAAATGAACCAAGACTCCCCTCTTTAAGAGGAAAGATGAAAGCAAAGAAGTTTGAACCTACTGTTTTCACTTCAAAAGACATTGAAGCTGATGAAACAAAAATAGGACTTCAGGGGTCTCCGACTCAGGTTAAAAAGGTGTTTTCACCACCTAAAAGAACCGGTGGAGAAAAGTTTGAAGGTGAAGCTGAAGAGTTAGCCGAAATTCTTTTCGGTAAATTAAAAGAATTAAAAGTAGTGTAGGTGAAAAAATGGGAGTTACAGGAATTTGGGTTTTAGAAGAACAATGCACAGGTTGTAGTGTTTGCGTTGATTCCTGCCCCTTTGATGCAATAAGAATCAATGAGGAAGGAATCGCAGAAATAGATGAGGAAAAGTGTACTCTCTGCGGTGCATGTGTTGATGCCTGCCCCTTTGATGCAATTGAAATGAAAAGGGGAGAGAGTGCAATTGAAATAGATAAAAGTGAATATAAAGGAATTTTAACATTTGCTGAAGTTAATGAGGGAGAGCTGGCAAAAGTTGCGCTTGAGATGCTTTCTGTAGGAAGAGAGATAGCAGATAAAAGAGGGACAAAGTTGGCTTCTGTTTTGATAGGTGGAAAGGGTGTCAACAAACATGCTCAAACACTAATTAATCACGGAGCAGATATAGTTTACTACATTGAGCATGACGAGCTATTCCACTTTCACGATGAACTTTACTCCGAAGCTTTGAAAAAGCTTATGGAAGAGGTAAAACCCGAAGTTTTTATCGGAGGGGCATCCGCAGTAGGAAGAGCACTTTTGCCAAGACTTGCAGCAAATATTGAAACAGGGCTTACCGCTGATTGTACTGAGCTTGATATTGATACTGAAACAGGAAATCTCCTTCAAACAAGACCTGCCTTTGGCGGAAATATAATGGCAACAATACTCACTCCTAATCATAGACCTCAAATAGCAACAATAAGGCCAAGAGTAATGCCTGTTCCTCCGGAAAAAGAAAAAAGCGGAGAGATAAAAAAGATAGATTTTGATCCAACAGCTTTTAAAATATCCAAAATAATAAAAGAAGCAGTAATTTTATCCGAAGAAGAGGTAAACCTCCATGAAGCTGAAGTTATAGTTTCAGCCGGAAGAGGAGTAGGAAGCAAAGAGAATATGCAGCTTATTTATGATTTTGCAAAAAAGCTCGGCGCTGCGGTTGGAGCCTCAAGAGCTGTGGTTGATGCAGGCTGGATATCATATCCCCATCAGGTCGGACAAACAGGAACAACGGTAGCACCGAAAGTTTATATTGCCTGTGGAATTTCGGGCGCAATTCAGCATCAGGTCGGTATGAGATCAAGTGATGTCATAATTGCTATTAATTCTGACCCTGAAGCTCCCATCTTTGACATAGCCACATATGGCTTTGTTGGAGATCTTCACAAGATTATCCCGGAATTAATGAAAAAACTCTGATTTATTTTATTAAAAATTCAGGCTCTTTTTCTTTTTCCTTAATATATTTTTTTATAATTAAAAGGGCCTTTTCTACATCTCCTTCTCCTATAATAATAGCTGAAGGTCCCGGAGGAGATAAAGTCTCAACAAAAGTATGATTTAACTCTTTATTATAAAGAGACTCTAATTTTTCATTTTCCTCTTTGTTTCTTCCGACTATTAAAACCGCTCTATCATTGAGAGTAAAGAATCTTCCGTACCTCAGGATTTCTACATTTGTCTTATTTATAAGCTCTCTTTCCAAAAGCTCCTTTGTCCTTTTTGCAAAATCAGGTACAGTTAAAAGGCATCCTCCTGCAGGTGTCGGGATATGGGATAATGAAAACTTTTTTGCAAGTTCAAGCTGTATCTGCCTATTTCTTCCTGAAAGTCCCAAAAGCTTTTCCCTTTCAACCCAGCCCTTCTTTTCAGCTATTGTTTCAGGCATATTCTTTTGAGTTAATGGCCTTAAAACAAGACCTGAAACACCAGCCTCTTTTTCAATGGTATTGATGGCTTCTCTTCTCTGGGAAAATGGCCTTTGACCTATAATTTCCCCGCTAATCAGAAAATTTGCTCCGATTTTTTCCATATATTCCTTTGCCTTTTTAAAATACAAAATCCTACAATCCATACAGGGATTAAGATTTTTTCCGTATCCAAACTTAGGTTTTTTTAATACCTTGAAGAAATCTTCCGAAATATCAATAATCTCAGGCTCTCTTTTAAAATCTTTAAAATTTCTTCTGTCAATTTCACCGAAAAATGGATGATAAAAGCTTACCGGATATACATCAATTCCCAATCCTTCAACAATTTTTATCGCAAGGATACTATCAAGCCCTCCTGAATAGAGAGCCACGGCTTTTATCATTTAACTTTTAACATTCTTTCAATGGGAATTTTAGCCTTTTCCATCACTTCCTTATCAAGAACTATTTCATATCTATCATACTTCAGTGAATTTAAAATTGACTCCAGGGTAATTTCCTTCATCCCTCTACACCTTGCTCTCATTGTTAGAGGAATAAAATTCTTATCCGGAAAATCCCTTTTCAACCTGTCCACCATTCCTATTTCCGTACCAACGATAATTGTTTTCTCTTTAATCTTTCCCGCCTGTTTTATCATCTGTCCTGTGGACAGGATTGAATCAGCCATCTCCTGAATCTCTTCCGGAGTTTCAGGATGCACCATGATATGAGCATCCGGATATTCCTCTCTTATTTTTTCAATATCCTTTTTCATTATAAGTTTATGGTGAACATAACAAAAGCCGTCGTAAAGAATAATCTCCTTTTTTGTTCTCTTTTTTACATAGGTTCCTAAGTTTTTATCCGGAACAAAAATTATTTTGTTTTGAGGAACACTTTCCACAATTTTAACAGCATTTGCCGAAGTACAAACAATATCGGTCAATGTTTTCGTCTCTGCTGTTGTGTTTATATATGATACGACCGCTGCATCAGGATACTTTTCCCTGAGTTTTTTAAGCTCTTTAACATCCACCATCTCAGCCATTTCACAGTAAGCGCTCTCTTCAGGTAGAAGAACTTTTTTATCAGGGTTTAATATTTTTGCGGTTTCAGCCATAAAGGAGACACCGGCAAAAATTATGACATCCGCTGAAAGACTTGCAGCTTTTCTTGCAAGCTCAAGAGAATCTCCCAAAAAATCAGCTATCTCCTGAACCTCTTTCCTCTGATAATTGTGTGCCAGAATAATAGCATTTTTTTCTTTCTTAAGTTTTTCTATCTCTTTTATCATTTCCTTCATGCAAAACTATATCATTAATAGACCTTCTTTTTCAAGAGAATTTTAAGCAGGCAATTTTTAAAACTTGCGCATCCTTCAGCCATGCAGCTTAACAGCAAAAGTAAGTGTTTGTCCATATTAATTACTGAGATTCTTCTCTTATTCAAGTTTTTTGGTGAGAAAGGTCTTCTTGCTATTTATCGCTCTTTTATAATATAATTTTAGAGATGACAGAAAAGGATGAATTTAAAATTGAGCCTTTAACAATAAAGGCTCTGATTGAACAAAGTATAAAGAAGCACAAAGAAAGGCCCGCACTTGGCTTTTTTGACTCCGAACCTATAACCTACGGAGAACTTGCTAAAAAAATCAAAGCAGTTTCAAAACTTCTTTATGATAAAGGAATAAGAAAGGGAGATAAGGTAGCATTGATAGGGGAAAATTCTCCCAACTGGGGAATTGCTTATCTCGGAATAGTAACGATAGGCGCGATTGCAGTTCCCATCCTTCCCGATTTTCCCGGAGAGGATATAATAAATATTTTAAAACACTCTGACTCAAAACTTCTCTTTGCCACAAGAAAACATGTTGACAAAATAATCAATGATGAGTGCAAAAACATAAAAACAATTATAAGTCTTGATGATTTTTCCGATGAAACCGAATTCTACAAAATAGAATCAATATCTTCGGTAATAGAGGAAACTATTCAGAAAGCTTCCCAATTTTTCCATGATCTGGGAGAAAAGGTCGGGTTATTTGATGAGAATGTAAAAGAGGATGATCTTGCTGCAATAATTTACACATCAGGAACGACAGGAATGTCAAAGGGAGTTATGTTAACCCATAAAAACATAGTTACAAACATAATAGCCACAAAAAAATTCATTATTATAGATGAAAAGGACAGATTCCTTTCGGTTCTCCCTATGTCCCATGTGTATGAAGGAACACTTGGCTTTCTAATGCCTCTTGCAAGTGGTTCTTCAATATACTACTTAGGAAAAGCTCCCACTCCAACAGTTCTTAAAAAAGCCTGCTCAAAGGTTCACCCGACAATAATGGCCTGGGTTCCCCTAATTATGGAAAAAATCTACAAAAAGAAAGTAAAAGCCCTTATAGAGAAAAACTTTCTTTTTAAAGGCTTAACCCGTGTTCCCGGCCTTAGAAAAACTTTTTATAAAAAAGCAGTAAAAAGTCTTATTGAATTTTTAGGTGGAAAAATAAAAGTCATTGCCTTCGGAGGAGCTCCTCTCAGCCCTGAAGTTGAAAAATTCCTGAAAACAGGGGGTTTCCCTTATGTAGTTGGATATGGTCTTACCGAAACAGCACCTCTTTTGACTGGTGAAAAACCAAACGAAACAAGGATTGGCTCCTGTGGATACCCGATAGAGCATGTTCAAATAAAAATTGTAGACCCTGACCCCAAAACCGGTATAGGAGAAATTTATGCCAAAGGGCCCAATATTATGAAAGGATACTATAAAAACAAAAAATTGACTGAAGAGGTTTTGAGCAAAGATGGCTGGTTTAAAACAGGCGACAGAGGATACATGGATAAAGATAGTTTTCTTTACATAAGAGGAAGGTCAAAAAATATGTTTTTAGGTCCCAATGGAGAAAATATTTATCCTGAGGTGATAGAGGAAAAACTTTTAAGCTTTTTAATTGTCCAGGAAGCCATAGTGATTGACAACAGAGGAGAAATTGAAGCTCTTGTTTATCTGGATCCTGCCTATCTTGAAGAAAAATTGGAAGGAAAAGGTGAAGAGGAGCAAATGCAAATAATCAGAGAAATCCTTGAAAATCTAAGAAAAGAGGTAAATCAAAAATTACCCTCTTTTTCAAGAATAAAAAGATGCCTCTATCAAAGGGAGCCATTTGTAAAAACAGCAACCCAAAAAATAAAGAGATTTCTGTACTATCATCCTGAATAAAATGAAAAAAGCCCTTGATTTTTCCCCTTCTTTATTACTGATTCTAAGCTTTGCAGGAGCTATTTTAGTGGGAACCTTCCTTTTAATGCTTCCCTTTTCCACTGTTTCGGGAAAGATCTCCTTTGTCAATGCTCTCTTTACAGCAACCTCTGCCGTATGCGTTACAGGACTGATTGTCGTTAACACTGCAACATATTTTACGACTTTTGGTCAAACTATTATTTTACTCTTATTTCAATTGGGTGGACTCGGGATAATGACTTTTACATCTCTTGTAATTTTACTTGCAAGAGGGGATATTTCTTTTTCGGAAAAAAGCGTTATTGAAGATAGCTTTCTTTCAAAGGGAGGAATTGATCTTAGAAAATTTATAAAAGACATTTTTATTTTCACTTTTTTAATAGAATTTTCGGGAATGATGCTTCTTTATCTAAATGTCTTCTCAAAACATTTCAAAGGAGGAAAAGCTCTTTTTCACTCATTATTTCATTCTGTTTCCGCATTTAATAATGCCGGGTTTTCAACATTTTCGGATTCATTGGTGAAATATCAAAGCAGTGTAAGTTTAAATCTTGTTATTGTCTTTGAAATCATAATCGGTGGCCTTGGGTTTTTTGTAGTAAGGGACATCTATTATTTCGTAAAAGAGAGAGGTAAGAATAAGCTTTCGCTTCATTCCAAGCTTGTAATAGTGACAACCTTTATTCTCATAGTAATCGGATTCGGAATATTTTTATTCCTTGAAAACAATCATTCTCTTGCAGGGAAGGATAAGATTACAAAGATTCTGATTTCCCTTTTTCAATCGGTCACCCCACGAACAGCAGGGTTTAATACAGTGGACTTAACTTTGATTACCCATGCTTCAGCCTTTCTTCTTATCCTTCTCATGGTAATAGGGGCATCTCCCGGCTCAACCGGTGGGGGGATGAAAACAACAACATGGGCAGCTCTCTTGCTCTTTTTAAGAACAAAATTAAAGGGGAAAAACAATGTTCAGGCCTTCGGAAGAAATATAGCATGGGAGATTGTTGATAAAGCCCATCTCATACTCTTATTTTCAATAATAGTTATATTTTCAGGGGTTTTTCTAATATCCTTTTTCGAAGGGGATAGGTTCTCCCTTCTTCAGGTATTTTTTGAAGAGGTTTCAGCTTATGGGACCGTTGGACTTTCTCTCGGAATAACTTCAAAGATAAATCCTTACAGCAAACTTGTCTTAATAGCCACAATGTTTGTCGGAAGAGTAGGTATTTTAAATATAATATATGCTTTTGTTTCAGAAAAGAGGGGTGCTAATTATGAGTATCCCGAAGAAAAAATCATAGTGGGGTGAGAAAATGAAATATGCAGTAGTTATAGGTGTCGGAAGTTTCGGTCTTTATGTAATTAAAACTCTTGCTGAAAAGGGAGTAAAAGTTGTTGTACTTGATAAAGATCCTGATAAGATAGAAATGGTAAAAAACATAGCGGCAAAGGCTGCTATTGCCGAAAGCACAAACAAAGAAATCTTGGAAAATTTTGGAGTAAAAGATGCTGATGCTGTTGTTGTGGCGGTCGGACCAAAGATGGAGGATAGTATTCTTATAGTGCATCATCTTATGACACTGGGAGTTAAAAGAATAATAGCAAAGGCAAACTCTGAGGAACACGGCAAAATCCTTGAAATAATAGGAGTCCCAAAGGAAAATGTAATATTTGCAGAAAGATATGCTGCCATCAGAGTTGCAAATAAACTTTTAAGCAATAATATTCTTGATTTTATCCCTTTAAGTGAAGAATTCAGCATAAGGGAAATCGCTCCGCCTGAAATTTTTGTGGGGAAAAGCTTAAAGGAGCTTGATTTAAGAAATAAGTACAATATTCATGTGATTGCAGTAAAAGAGTTTATTCCAACCTCCGGTGTTTCAGAAGGAAGGGTCATAATCCCGAAAGCAGACTTTGTTATAAAGGATAGTGATAGCCTTATAGTTGCAGGAGATGAGGAAGCTTTAAGCAAAATCCCAGAAATTTAATGCTGAAAATAGGACTTACAGGTGGTCTTGCAACAGGAAAATCCTTTGTCCTGAATCTCTTTAAAGAGGAAGGATTTTTTACCCTGAAAGCAGATGAAATTGCAAAAAAATTTTACACTGAAAACACAGAAATAAAAAAAGAGCTAATAGAAAGATTTGGAAAAAATATTTACAAAGATAAAAATATAAACAGGACAAAGCTTGAGGAGATTTTATTTACAACAAGGGAAAAAAGAAGAGAATTTGAAAAAATTTTCTACTCTCACTTTATCCCCTTTCAAAAAAAACTGTTTGCTTCGCTTTCCTCCAGACATAAAGCCTTAGTATATGAATCCGCCCTTCTTTTTGAAGCGGGAACATTTAAAAATTTTGATATTTTAATTCTTACATACTGCTCAAAAGAGGCACAAATAGAAAGAGCGGTAAAAAGAGGGCTTAAAAGAGAAAAAGTTGAGAAAATATTAAAATTTCAAACTCCTTATGAAAAATTATTGGATAAAGTAAACTTTTCAATAAATACAGAAAAATCCATGGGATTTACAAAAAAACAGACAAAAAAAATCATAGATGAAATAAGAAAAGAGCTTATTTAATTGTTCTACCATAAAAATTCTCTGTAGGGATCCCAGCCCTCTTTCACCTTTTGAAAATCAAACCAAGCCTCTGCTCCTCTCATCTCTTTTAACTTTGAAAGGGCTTCTTTTAGCTCCTTTTTTCTCTTTTTCTTTTTTAAAATCTCAATTTTAATTTGAAGAAGATTATCATTTAAAAAGCCATTATTCTCCGCTTCCTTAATAACCTCGAGGGCTTTTTGATACTTTTTAATTCTTTTCAAAAGCTCGGCTTTAACCACATAATACTCAAGATACTTTTCCGAAAAATATATATCATCAAGAACTTTTAACTTATCCTTTATTGAATCCATCTTACTGCTACTCAACAAAAATAGAGAATACTTTTTTTCCTGATAAGTAAGAGCCCCTTTAGAATAAATCTTTCCTCTTATCCTTCCACTAAAAAAATCCCTTAATGTAAAAATGATTTTTTCTCTGTTCGGAGAATAGTTTGAGCCAGCAGAAAATATAACTCTATTTCGATTAATAAGAATTGACTGAACAGTAAAGTCATTGTTAACACTATCCCTCAAAACATTTTTTCCGCCTGTGGAAATATCCACCTGATCATTTAATATGTATTCAGGCAAAACTCTTTTTTCTACAAGCTCTTTAATCCTCAAATACCTCTTTGCAGAGGATCTATAAGGGAGAGGCAGTCCCTTTTTCAAATCAGAAACAAAATGGTTTGTGGAAACTATAAAACCATTCTTTAATCCCCTTTTTTTCACCTTATTATAACCAACCTCAAAAACAGCAGCTTTTCTTTCTCTAATTGAAAGAACAGTAAAATTTACCCCTATGTGAATTTTGTGCTTTCTTATTATATCTTCAACTTCTTTTATATTATTTGAGTATTGCAAAATCATTTTCATTAAATAAAGAGGAGGAAACCCATCGTATCCTTTGCCTTTGGAAGGAACTTCATTCATCTCTACGACAATCCCCTTTTCATTAACACCTGTAAGAGGAGTATTTAAACCTAAAAAAGAAAATGCTATGTATTTATTCCCTTCGGTAGGTTCAAAAATAATTATCAGATTTTTGTTTCCAAGATCAAGTTTTGGTAAGGCATAATCAAGATTTCTTCCGAACGTTAACCCCCTTTTTGTTTTTACCACAAAAGAGGAACAAGCAGGATGAGCAAAATCATATAAAAAATTTAAAAATAAAAGATCCTTTAACTTCAAATTTGAGGAGAGTGAAATTCCCTTAAGCTCTTTTATATACTCAACCGGAACCATCCTGGATTTTTTCTTGATTTTACCGTTGAAGACTGTTTTAACTATTGGCCTGAAAAGAAAAAAGGTCTTTCCTATTGCAAGAGCTCTAAGCTCTTTTATCTTATTCTTTTCCTTTTCAAGTTCTTTTCTCATAAGCTTCCCATAAGAAAGACCTATTTCATAAGGAGAACCGCTCAGCCTCAAAACCTTATACCCCCCGATATTATAAATTTCACCTGCGGAAAACAAAAAGCCGATAAAAACAAAAAAAATGATTAAAAAAGCCCCTTTTCTCATGCCTTCCCTCCAAAATAGGAAAAAATTTGTTTTTTAAATTTTTGTACCATTTTTTCTTCAGGTTTTATATCTTCGTAAACCTTTCTTATCCACCAAATACCCTCCTTCTCAAAAATTTGCCTTTCATTAAAATTTTCATTATTGACAGATAAAACCATTCTTCCGCTAACTTCAAAACTTGCCAATGCTCCGCTCTTACCATTGCCTCTTAGCTTTTTTTTATCCCTCAAAAAAATAAAAAGATAAAACTCTCTGTCTTTCCCCATCATCATAAGATTCTCAGTATTATTTTCGGAAATACTCTCCCACTCTTTAATTATATAGGTGGAAACTTCTTTTATTCTCCGTCTGCTTTTACCTTTTACGATAAAAAGTGGCACATAGTAAACAGGAGAAAAGAGCTCAAAATCTCTATCTTTTATAATAGCCTCACCCTTATTGACACTCTCCACAGGAAAGCTTTCACTTGTAGCCTGTAGGTGCTCGTGCTCCTTTATTGAAGCTCCGGCAAGCCCATTATAGATAATTCTGAAAAAACTGTTTGTCTTTTCAACAAAAGAGAGCATAAAATTAATAATCTCAGCTCTGAAAATTTGAGGCCTATGCTTTGAGTTCATAATAGTAAAATGATTGTTAGTTATATATGCAAAATTTGAGCCAATGTAAAAAAACTCATCAGCCAATTTTACTTTAAGAATAATTTCTCCCGGATTCTGCTCCAAAATGTTTTTCCAGCAAAGATAACAGGCCTTCCCCTTGGAATCAATATTAACAAGTCTTTTTTTATCTACCTTTTCAGCTATTATCCCCCTTTCTATAAGCTTTTTGTGGTCTTTTCTCAGCTCTCTGTCAGGATTCCATGTAAGGATAAAATTTATACCTGTTTTATCATCCTTTATTAATCTTTCCTCTTTCTCATTTAAAGGATCTCCAAGAACAAAACCACTGTTAACCTGCTGTCTGAAAAGCGTTATAAGAGCCAGAGAAAGTCCGGCTCTTCTTTTTATTAATCTTAAATTATTCAAAATTTCAGCCCTCTTATAAGTTGGCATCTTAATTGTGTCTTTCACAAGTTTTTCCACAGAGGATGACACTCCAAATCTCTCAAATACCTTCTTCAAATACTCCTCTTCTCTCATATTTTATTATAGCACAGGATAATAATTTGCTCTTGCCTTTTATTCATATTTCAATTAATATAAGTTTCGGAGGTTAAGATGAAGAAAAATATTAGATTGGCTGGAATTTTCTTATTAGTTTTTGTTTTATCAAACTTTGCAATTGCAGGACACGGAGAGCTATTCATTCACGGAGGAATTGTCACAGATGACTCTTTCTCATTTGACCCCTATTTCTGGACCTTTGGCTCAGGTGTAGACATACCTCTGGGAGAAATCTTTTCCATCACACCTGAAGCTAATATCATAACTTATAAGATGAAATTTGATACTTTCTGGATTGAAGGGTCGGCTATTTTGAATGCAAATCTCGGGAATCTCTTTGTCGGAGCAGGTTTAACAAAGTGGTTTCTCGTATCCGATAAATCATACTCCGGAAACACAGAGTTTGCTTTAAAACTTAATGTTGGAGCTACTGGAGAAAGCACCCGTCTCAGATTTTTTCTTATAACCCCCTTTGATAATCTTTTCAAAAAGGGAATGACAGTAGGAGCCACTTTCGGTTTATCCTTTTAAATAAGATTCTTTTAAGGAGGAGGAGAATGAATGATCTTGAAATCGCCAGAGAGGCAAAATTAAAACCTATAGAAGAGATAGCAAAGAATGCGGGAATTTCGCAAAAATATCTTGAACCCTATGGTAAATTTAAGGCAAAGGTTTCTTTAGATATATTCAAAGAATTAGAAAAAAAAGAGGATGGGAAACTCATTCTGGTGTCAGCAATAACTCCAACACCAGCAGGAGAAGGAAAAACTACTGTGTCAATTGGGCTTTCAATGGCTTTTAATAGAATAGGAGTTAAAGCAGGGGCAGCATTAAGAGAGCCTTCAATGGGACCTCTTTTTGGTATAAAGGGAGGAGCCACAGGAGGAGGAAGGTCTCAGGTTTTACCAATGGAAGATATAAACCTTCACTTTACAGGAGATATCCACGCAGTCAGTGCAGCCCACAATCTTCTCGGAGCATTAATTGATAATCATATATTCAGAAGGAAAAAACCTTATATTGACCCGCGAAGGATCAAATGGCCAAGGGTTATTGATATGAATGACAGGGGGTTAAGATACATAGTTTCCGGGCTCGGAGGCAGAAAAAACGGTGTACCAAGGGAAACCAATTTTCAGATAACAGCATCCTCAGAAATAATGGCAATTCTCTGCCTTGCCAATAATTATGCTGAATTAAAAGAGAAAATAGCAAATATTCTGATAGGCTTTACCTATGAAGGCGAGCCTGTCTTTGTAAGGGATTTAAATGTTCAGGGAGCAATAGCAGCTGTTTTAAAGGATGCTTTAAAGCCAAACCTTGTTCAAACCATAGAGAATACCCCTGTTTTTGTTCATGGTGGTCCATTTGCAAATATTGCTCAGGGAACCAATTCAATAGTAGCCACAAAGCTTGCTCTAAAGCTCTTTGATTTTGTGGTAACAGAGGCAGGTTTTGGATTTGATCTTGGAGCAGAGAAATACTTTGACATAGTGGCAAGATACGCAGGCTTTAACCCTGCCGGAGTAGTATTGGTTGCAACAGTGAGAGCTCTTAAAATGCACGGTGGAAAAAAGCTAAAAGAGATAGAAGAGCCAGACCCCTCAGCAGTGGAGAAAGGGCTTGTGAATCTTGAAAAACATCTTGAAAATATATCCAAGTTCGGAATGAAAGCTGTTGTTGCAATAAATAAATTTACCTCTGATACGGAAGAGGAGCACAAAATAATTAAGGAATTTGTAGAGAGTAAAGGATTCAATGCATTTGTGGTTGATTTCTGGGGAAAGGGCGGTAAAGGTGGAGAGGATATAGCTATGTTTTTGAAAGAAAAATGTCAGGCACCCATACAATACAAACCTCTTTATGAGCTTGAGCTTCCGACAGAAAAGAAGATAGAGATAGTTGCAAAGGAAATTTATGGCTCAAAAGCAATTGATTTTACAAAAAAGGCGAAGAGTGATTTAAAGAGAATTAAAGAGTTAGGATTTGATAAGTTCCCTGTTTGCATAGCAAAGACTCAAAAATCCCTGTCCGACAATCCGAAACTTCTCGGAAGGCCAAAGGACTTTCTTGTAACTGTAAGAGAGATAAAAATCTCCTCAGGTGCAGGTTTTAATGTGCCTGTTACAGGAGATATCTTACTAATGCCGGGACTTCCGAAAATTCCCGCTGCAGAAAGTATAGACATTACGGACGAAGGAGAGATAAAAGGGCTTTTTTAATTAAACACATAACCCTTTTCTTGATAAAAAAAAGCAATACTGCTATTATTCAAAAAGATGAAAAAGTATGTGGTATTTTTGTTTTTCCTGTTTTTCACCTTTAAAGCTTACTCTCAAATAGCAAATATCACAATTAAAATCCCCGGTAAAAACATCTTTCTCTTTGGCGATAGGATAAATTTTGAAGTTGAAATATCCTCTCTTTTAAAATTTTCAAAAGTAAAGGTGACATTACACAACCAAAACGAGAACCCTGATTTTTTCTCCTATGAATTTAAAAGACCTTATAAAAAAGAAAATTATATTTCCAAAGGGATTCTTAGTTTTATTTTTTTTAAAAAAGGGGATATTACAACACCTTCTTTTACGATTGAACTGCTTGATGAAGAAGGTAAAGAGGAGATAACAGTTTACAAAGAAAAATTCGGAGGAATAAAGATAAAGCAGATTACAACCCTTAAGGGAAAAGAGTCCATTAAAGGACCAATTTCACCCCAAGAAAAAAGACCTTATTTTTTAACTCTGATTTTACTTATTTTCACTCCTTTTATAGCCATTCTTTTTGCTTTCCTTTTTATAAAAAAGAGAATAAAGAAAAAAGAGCCTCCCCTTACAGAATATGAGTCACTTTCCATTGAATTAACAAAAGGGGAAAATCTTTTGAATATTTCAAAAATAAAAGAAGCGGTATTTATCTTTTCTATGATTTTAAACCAATACCTTTCAAAAAAAATAGGGCAAGATACGGAATCTCTTTCCACAAAAGAGTTGATACCTATTTTAAAAGAAAAAAAGATATTTAAACAGGAAGTTGAAAGGAAAATAATAGAGAGTTTAAACTTAATAAACTTGATTAAATACCAGCCAGCCTTTCCTGTTGAAAAAGAGGAAGTTAAAAGGCTTGCTAAATTCATACACTTTCTCATAGAGGATTTAAAAAATGATAATATTTAAAACACCCTTTCTGCTACTTCTCATCCTATTACTACCATTTCTTAATAAAATTCGGAAAAAGGACAGAGAAAAACACTTTGAATTTTCCACCCTTGATTTCGCAAAAAAAGAGGGAAGGGGGATAAGAACAAAAAAATTTCTCTATTTTACATATATCTTTTCCCTTTTTCTATTAATCTTAGCCTTATCAAAACCATTTCTTAGAAAAACAGAAGAAAAAAAGTATGGCTCAGGAATAGGCATCATAGTGGCCCTTGATATTTCTGGATCTATGGCGTCTGAGGATTACAGACCAAAAAACAGGCTTGAAGTTGCAAAAGATGTAATAATAAAATTTATAAAAAAAAGGGAGGAAGATAAGATAGGATTAATCCTGTTTGCAGGCAAAGCAGTGGTCAGATCCCCTCTCACATTTTCCCATCAAATCCTTACGGATATTATTAAGGATGTAAGAATAGGAATGATAGAGGATGGAACAGCCATAGGAATGGCAATAGCAACAGCTGTTAATCATTTTAAAACAGAAAGAGAGAGCAAAAAAACAATAATACTGCTTACTGATGGAGTTAACAACAGAGGAGAAATATCTCCGGAAGATGCTGCTAAAATTGCAAAAGAGATGGGAATAAAGGTTTATATAATAGGTGTCGGGAAAAAGGGGGAGGCTCTCTTTCCCATAAGCAATGAATTCGGAGAAAAAGAGTATGTAAAGGTATCTGTAAAAATAGATGAGCCTTTGATGAAAAAAATAGCTGAAATGACAGATGGAAAATATTTCAGAGCTCAAAATAGCTCAGAGCTTGAATCTGTTTTCTCAAAAATTGACAAAGAGGAAAAAGAGAGCTCCTTTGTGATAAAAAAGACCAATTTTTACTCACTCCTCCCTATTTTGACATTCTTCTCCTTACTGTTTCTCTTTATCTATAAGTTTGTTGAATTCATATTCTTAAAAGAGGTGCCCTGATGGAATTTGGAAGACCATTTTTCTCAATCTTATTCATACTTCCCCTTCTTCTACTGATTCTTTCTCTGTTTGATTTTTCAAGAAAAAAGAAAGAGATCTCCTCCATGTTCAAAGATAAGGAAAGGCTCAAATTTTATCTTAAAACAGCTAAAAGAAATCTTTTTCTGAATTTGATTTTCATATCAGCTTTTTCCTTTTTGATTCTATCACTTATGAAACCTCAATGGGGAATAGAAAGTATTGAAAGAGGAGAAAAAAAGATTAACCTTGTATTCATCCTTGATAATTCATATTCAATGTTAGCTGAAGACATATATCCGAGCAGGCTTGATAAGGCAAAAGAGCTAATCTTAAAAATTAGTAATCTCTACAAAGAAAGGGATAATCTTTCTCTTATTATTTTCTCAGGGGATCTTGAGATTTTTGTTCCTCCAACAATGGATTTTCAAAGCTTCAGCTCCTATCTTATAAGTGTAAATCCTGATATTAATAGCATTCAGGGAACATATTTCGGAAAAACCCTTGAAAGTATAAAAGCTCTCTCTTGCTCTTCCCTTACAAACAGCTTTTTTATTCTATTATCCGATGGGGAAAGCTTTGATACTCCCTTCTCCGAAGATACAAAAGCTATAAGAAAGTGCGGCAATGAACTATTTTTTATTGGCATCGGAACAACAGAGGGAGCTCCTATTCCAATAAAAAACAAAGATTTTAAAATCATTGGCTGGATGAAAAATTCAGATGGAAAGACAATAATCACAAAACTCAATACTGTCTCAATTTTTAACACTCTCGGAAATACAAAAAACTATATAATTTTAAATAATTCTATGACAAAGGATGATGAAATAATTTCCCGGGTAAAAAAAGAAATTGTAAAATTTAAAAAATTCAGAAAAAGGATTAAAAAAGCTGATAAATCAGTATATTTTCTCTACATAGCTTTTATCCTGTTTTTATTTTATGGAGTTAATAAGTATGAAAGAAAGACTTAAATTATACATTATCTTTATCTCCATTATCTTTTTGAGTTTTTCCCTCAAAGAGAGATATGATTTTTACATTGCAAAAAAAAGCTATGAAAAGGGAAAATATAAAGAGGCACTTTTGATTTACAGTCAATATACAAAAGAGAAGAAAAACTCCTCTCTCTTAAATTTCAATATAGCTACCACTTATTTGAAGATGAAAATGTATGATGCAGCAAAAAAGCATTTTGACAGGGCTCTAAAGTTTGCAAAAGATAAGGAATTAAAAAAGGATATTCTTTTCAATCTTGCCTATTTAATGTACTTAAAAGGAAATAAAATAGAGGCACTAAATTTATTTAAAAAATCTGCTATAATTGATTCTAAAGATATTCTTTGCAAGAAAAACATTGAAATACTTTTGTCAGAAAAGAATAAAGACAGAAGTAAGAGTGATAATGAGAAAAAAACAATGAAAAAAAACACTTTTAATAGGAAAAATTTTAAAATTCTAAACTATATAAATGATGCTGAAAAGATTAGCTTAAATGAATTTTTAAAAAACAAAGCAAAAAAGTCAGAAAGAGGTGAAAAATACTGGTGAAGGGTAAAAGATTCTTTTTCTTATTGATTCTTCTGTTTGCCTGTGGCACTATTTTTGCTCAAAGTAGAGAAGAGAATAAAATGGTGCTAAAAACAGAAGTAAGCTCAAACTCAATTTCAATAAATGACAAAATAATATTTAAGCTCACCATAAAAGGCAAAAAAATACCAAAAAAAATTTATAATACGCAGGAGCTTTTGAAAAACTTCACCATAGTCAGACAGAGCAGTTCTCTAAGGGCAATAAATGATATCTTTATGGGCAAAATAAAGGTAAGAGAGATAACATGGGTTCTCAAACCAATCAAAAGCGGAGAGTTAATAATCCCTTCACTTAAAATATCTTCTGGAGGGAAAGAGTACTCAACATACCCTATTACGGTTTATGTGTCAGAGGAAAGTATTCAGAGTGAGGATTATGTCTTAAAAGTAATAGTCTATCCGAGTGAAAATGATGTAATCGTAAATCAGCAGGTTGTTTTAACTTTTTCTCTTATAACAAATATCTCAATCTCAAGTGTCATAATTAAAGAGCCCCTTGTGCTTTCAAATGTCTGGGTAGAGGAATTTCCGGAATCGGGAAGAATAAAGGGAGAGCAAATAAAAGAAAATGGTAAAATTCTTTATAAGTATATTATAAAAAGATATGCTATTTTTCCTCAGAGACCCGGAAGAGTTGTAATCCCCCCCATAACCTTTGAGATTTCAACATCTGATAACAAAACCCTCTACAGAAAATCAAACAGGCTTACACTAACAGTCAAAAAAATTGCTCCTTCCAAAATCCCAAAAGGCTTTAATTATATGATTGGTTCTTTCTGGGTAAAAGCTGATGTTGACAAAATAAAGACCAAGGTCGGAGAAAATATAAGATACACAATAAAAATATCGGGAGAGGGGAATATAAAATCTGTTCAGGCCCCAAAATTTAAACCTAACAAACTATTTAATGTATATCCTCCGGAAGTCAGGGTAGAGCTTAATTATGAAGGAAACAAAATTACAGGAACCAAGGAGTGGTCATACCTCTTAATTCCCCAGAAAAGAGGATTACTCACCATACCTTCATTTTGCTTCTGGTATTATCTACCCAAAAAAGATATTTTTAAAAATACCTGTACCCGCTCATTCAAAATACTCGTTGAGTCCCCCTTTTACTCTAAAAGTATAAAGATAGCAAGGGAAGATTTTCCTCCGCCCGAATCAGATAAAAAATATCTTTCCCATTGGAAAAAACCCATTATTTTTGATTTTAATCTTATCTTAAAAATCTTCTTTTTCCTACTATTCTTAGACCTAATAGCCTTTATCTTTATCTACTTTTTTGCAAAAGAGGGTTTCGTAAAGAAAAGAAAAACCATTAATATAAAAAGAAAATTAAATAAAATACGAAAAGAGAAAGATGAGGTAATTTTTTCAAAAAAAACATTGTACATCTTAAATGAATTTTTCTTTACAAAATACAATAAGTATCTTTTGGACGGAGGGTTAAGCTCTTTAAAAGAATTTTTTGAGGGAAAAGAGGTAAAGGAAGATGCAATAAGAGAATTAACGGGGGTTATAATTCTTTTACAATCATATCTTTACTCTCCCATTAAAAATAAAAAATTGGAAAGAAAAAAAATTATAAAAAGTATTATAAATGCAATCTCCCAATTATCGGAGGAAAGTAAGAATGAAACTTAAGATGATTCCTCTTTTATTTTTTTTATTATCTTTCAATCTTTTTGCCACATCTATTGATACTCTCTATAAAAAGGGAATTAAAGAAATAAATGGAAAAAATTATGCTAAAGCTATTGAAATCTTTAAAAATATAGCAAAGGAAAATGAAAGCCCGGGTGTCTATTATAATCTTGCCTTGGCATACTGGAACAAAGGGGAAAAGGGCTATTCTGTTTATTATTTAAAGAAAAGCTTAAAACTTTTCCCTCTTTACAGGCGTTCAATAAAGGCATTAAAAACAATCAATGAAAAAACAGAGGAAAATGAAAGACTATTTTATTTATACTTAATTTCCTTACTTCTATCCCTTCTTTTCTTAGTCTATATCCACTACATTTTAATAAAAAAGATTGTTCTGAAAAAAGGAAAATCACTGTTTATTCTTTATCTATTATTATTTTTCTTTATAATCTCAGCCGGAGGATTTTATACAACAGGATACGAGCTATTTCAAAAAGAGAAGGGAATTGTGATAAAAAAAGGGGAGGCAAAATTGTACGCAGAGCCGGATCTTTCCTCTGTGCCCCTTTCAAAAATAGAAGAGGGAGAAGAGGTTGAGATAATTTCAGATTATGGCGGTTGGTATAAAATCAAAAAGGATAAGATATTACTCGGCTGGATAAAGGGAGAGAATATAAAGCTTCTATAAGGTTTTACTTAAAAAAACATAAGTGATAAAATCAAAAACATAGAATAATAAGAGGTTTAAAATGAACAAGAGATTAAAAATTCTTGCTGTTTTATTACTTTTTTTATCTTTTATATCCTTAACAAAAGCGGAAAAACTACTAACCATTCCTGAAAAAACAAACTTTGAGAAAACTTCAACTTATTCTCAAGTAATGGACTTTTTAAAAAACCTAAAGAAAAGACATCCTGAGAAAATGCACATATCCTTTTTTGCAGAATCCACGGAAGGGAAAAAAATTCCTCTTGTGATTTTAAGCGAGGAGGGAGTGGCCAAACCAGAAGATATTAGATTTACAAAAAAGCATCCTGTGTTAATCATGGCAAATATACATGCCGGAGAGGTTGAAGGAAAGGAAGCCACCCAGATTCTAATGAGAGAAATCCTTGAAGAGGGAAGGGAAGATCTTTTGAAAAATCAGATCATATTAATAATCCCGATTTTTAACCCTGATGGTAATGATAAAATGGCAAAAGGAAACAGAGGAGACAATGGGCCGGAATTAGCAGGTGTAAGGTACAATGGGCAGGGATATGATTTAAACAGAGATTATATAAAGCTTGAGACTCCCGAGGTAAAAGCCCTTGTAAACAAAATTTTTGTGAAATGGGATCCTGTAATCTTTGTTGATATGCACACAACAGACGGTTCTTACCATGTTGAGCCTGTTACATATGCTCCCAATATGGCTCCTCAGGGAGATGATGTTCTCATAAATTATATGTGGAAAAAGATGCTTCCCGAAGTTGATAAAAATTTGTTAAAAAAATACGGAGTCAAAAGCATTCCTTATGGCAACTTTGTTGACAGAAGAAACCCAAGTAAGGGTTGGAGAAACCATGCGTATCTCGGAAGGTATGGTACCTGTTATTATGGACTGAGAAACAGATTGTCAATTCTTGATGAGAATTATTCCCATGCTGATTTTAAAACAAGGGTAAAAGGTGCCCTTGGATTTATAAAATCCATTTTAGAGTACACAAACTCTCACATAAAAGAAATTGTTAAGCTTGAGAATGAAGCTGACAGAAGAGCTGTGGAAAAGATAAAAAACTCTGATTTTCCAGTGGATTTTAAATCCATTAAAACCTATGATTTTACAATAGAAAGCTATGTTTTTAAAGTAAGAAAGATGACAGAGGAGGAAAAGAAAAAATATCCTCCCTGGTTTAAGGGATATATTGTTGAAAAAACAGATAAACTTAAAAACTATAAACTTCCGCTTTTCGCAAGCTTTAAGCCTACAAAATTCGTAAAACTCACAGCAGGCTATATACTTTTACCTTCGGAAAAAGAGGTTGCCAGACTATTAAAACTTCATGGAATAAACGTCCAGAAAATAGAAGAGGAATTTGAAGCTGATGTGAAAGTTTTTAAAATAAAAGATATTAAATCTTCAAAAAGAATCTTTCAGGGACATCATTTAAACAAATTAGAGGGAGAGGAAATCTTAAAAAAGGTTAAAATCCCCAGAGGTTCTTTTTATGTCTCACTTTCCCAGCCACTTTCAAGGCTTATTGCCTATATGTTAGAGCCACTTTCTCCTGATGGTTTAGCTGCATGGAATTTCTTTGACAGGGTTATAGTAAGGGAATGGAGCAATAAATACAGAGTTTATCCGGTCTACAAAATCCTGTCAGAGCCCAAAGTTTATATGCATGAGTTTTAATGTATAAATTTGATTATAAAAACATTGAAATAAAAGGAAATATTCCGATAGCATCACTTTCAAGCTTGAAGGTAGGAGGAAAAGCTCTCTTTTTTACAGAGGTTTTTAACCTTGAACAATTAAAAACCGCTTTCTCATTTGCAAGAGAGAGAGCATTGAGAACTTTTTTTCTCGGAGATGGTACGAATATACTCTTTTCCGACAGATTCTTTCCCTTTTTCTTAATAAAAAATAGTATAAAAGGTATAAAAAAATTATCTGAGGAAAAAGTGGAAGTTTTTTCAGGCACATCTCTGGGCGAATTCCTTGATTTTCTTGAAAAGGAAGAATTAAAAGGGTATGAAGAGCTTTCCGGAATCCCGGGTAGTGTTGGAGGAGCGGTTTATGGAAATGCCGGGGCTTTTGGAAGGGAGACAAAGGATTATATTGAAAAAGTAATATCAATCACAAAAGAGGGAGAAATCATTGAAAGAGAAAAAAGCGAACTCAGGTTTGCTTACAGATGGAGTCTTTACAAAGAGAAAAAAGAATTTATTTATAAGATAATCTTCAAACTACCCAAAGGGGAAAAAAGCGAGATATCCAAAAAAAGAAAGGAGATAATAGAGTACAGGAAAAAGAGACTTCCTGAAAATCCCCCGAAAGTAAAATCAGCAGGAAGTTTTTTCAAAAATATTCTTCTACCGGATGGTAAAAAAATAGCGGTGGGGGCAATTTTGGAAAAGATAGGAGCAAAAAATATAAGAGTGGGTGATGCAGCAGTATCTCAAAAACATGCTAACTTTCTTATAAACACAGGAAAGGCCAATGCCTCTGACTTTATTAAACTTTCTTCTCTCCTTAAACAAAAGGTAAAAGAGGAAGGGTATGAAATAGAAGAAGAAGTTATTATTGTGGATAATCTTTTTTAATCAATTAGAAATCATTGTGTATTGATTTTTTTTTGTTTTTTTCGTATCTTAATTATTGGAGGAAAAGATGAGAAAGATATTCATAATTTTAATCACTTTATCAGCCATAACATTTTTATCTTTTTCAAAAAAACCTGACACCCCTTCCCTTGTTGACCTCTCACTCCAAGATCTTATGAAATTAAAGATATCAACAACAAGTAAAATAAAAGAAACTATTGAGAATTCTCCGGCAAGTGTTGTTATTCTTACAAGAGAAGAAATAAGAAAGTATGGATATAAGTCTTTGGCAGATATAATACAAAACATTCCGGGGTTTTATATGATAAATGATTACTACTGGCTCGGTTCAGAAAATTTCGGAGTAAGGGGTTTTTTCACTCCGGGGGTTCTAAATGATTTTGTAATTCTGATAAATGGTGTCAATATGATAGGAGACGCTTATTCGGATTATTCTTTATCCAAAATAAACATTCCTGTTGAAGCAATTGATAGGATAGAAATTGTCAGGGGCCCCATGTCTATTGTCTACGGAAGTGGAGCCTTTTTGGGAGCTATTAACATTATTACGAATAAAGAAAAAATTTCTTTTGCTTCTCTTTCCTATGGATCGTGCGAGTATAATAAAATATTTGTCAGATTTTTCAATGGGAATAAAAACACAAAAATTAATATTAACTTTTCCTCTTACGGAGATAATGGGATCTCGGTTCCTTACAAAAAGTTCACCGATAATACTTTCTTTTTGGAAAAATTTGGACTTTCAGAAAACAGTATGACAGAAAATGTTTTAAAGTATAGAAAGAGTTTCATCATGTCTTCTGGAAAATACAAAAATTTATATTTTGATTTTTCATATAATAATACAAGAAAAGGGGTTTTTGATGGTTTTCCATCCCCTCCTCCCGGAACATTTTTAAACAATGCATATTTAACTTTACATTTAAAATACCAAAACAAAATTAAAAAAAACATAAAAACTGTCTTAAAAGCTACTTACCTCTATGACTCTTTTTATTGGGAATACTCTTTTTCAAAGAGAGAATTGTACGCAACAAATTATAATAACACTTTATCTTATGAACTTGAAACAAACCTATTATACCTTCCCAGCAAAAAAATTGAATTCATTCTTGGAGCCGTCAGACATACGATTTTTTATATTTTTAAAACCTATGATTATCCGGTGTTCAATATCTTGTATGAAAACACCAAATTTACAACGGATGAGAATATAAATTATACAGGGATTTTCTTTCAATTGAATTACAAAGCAAATAAAAAAATCTTTTTCTCAACCGGATTAAGAGCCGAGAGAATAAATAAATATAAAATAAAGGTTTTAACTTCCTGTGGTTCAAACTTTTGTTCTCAAAAAAAGGGCGAGTTTGAAGATGACAAGATAAAGCTCATCCCACGATTGGCTTTGATTTTCAAACCTTCTGATTTTCAATCGTTGAAATTTATTTACGGAAAGGCTATAAAACAACCATCTTTAATTCAAAATGTTAATCAAATAACCACCGGTTATCCAACTCTTTCTCCAGCTTATATAGAAACATTCGAATTTAATTATCTTTATTCTCCTTCCAAAAAAGCACTTCTTAGTTTTAGTCTTTATTTGAATAAAATAAAGGATTTAATAGTAAAAAGGAATATCTATGACCCTGAAACAAACAGATGGATTCTTCATTCTACAAATAGCGGCAAAATGGAAACAAAAGGGGCGGAATTAGGGATAAAATTAAAACCTATGAAAAATATTAACCTGAATCTTAATTTTACCTACCAAAAGACAAAAAACATAGAAAAAGGTTTTAAAAATATAAAACCTGCTTATGCTCCCGAACAACTTGCTTATTTAAAAGCTGACTATACTATAGGAAATATAAGCTTAGCAATCATAGGAAGATATGTTAGTAAAATGTTTACTTTATGGGATCCTGCTTTTGTCGGAGACCAAAATTCTATTCATAGGGGAAGAATAGGAAAACCTGTAAGTCCCTATTTTACTCTTGATTTTAATTTAAGGCTTGAAAATTTTCCGGTAAAAAAATTCTTCACAAACATACACACTTACAATATCCTAAACAAAGAAATTAGATTTCCCACAACACCGGGGAACAGTTGGGCTGTTCTTGGCACCCTTGATTACGGAAGGACAATTATTTTTAGCTTGGGAAGATACTTAAAATGAAAAAAAATAATAAAGTTTTTTTAGTTATTCTTATTCTCCTGTTCTTGCCTGAAATGATCTTCTCCCAGTATAATGAATATGAAATAAAAGCAGCCATGATAGGAAAATTTACACTTTTTTTGACCTGGCCAAAAGAGAATCTCAAGAGTTCCCATGATTTTAAAATCTGTGTATTTGGAAAATCCCCTGTTACAAAATATTTGAAACAAATGTATGAAAAAAACCGTTTGAAGAGCTTACCTGTAAAAGTAGTTACGGTATTTAGTTCTGACGAAGCGAAAAAAAATGGTTGTAAGATACTTTTTATAGCTCCACGTTATAAAAAAAACATGAAATACATATTAAATAAAACAATAAAAAAACCTGTTCTAATCATAGGTGATAGCCCAGCACTACTTAATTATGGTGCTCATATATGTTTTTATATAAAAGACAATACAATTAGATTTAAAATTAATTATAAAAAGATAAAAGAAAGTAAGATTTCAGTAAGTTATCTTTTGTTAAATATTGGAGAAGTTGTTGATCAATGAACAAAACATTTGAAAAAATTAAGTATTTTTTTATCAGGCTTTCTATTAAAAATCAACTAATATTAATCATTTTAATTATAAATGCAATAACTCTCATTTTTAGTATCTCATTTAGTATTTATTATTCAATAGCTAATATAAGGGAAAACCTTGAAAAAAACGCCAGGTTAGAAGCTAAATTAATAGGTGAATATTGCATATCTCCTCTGATATTCGGAGACAAAAAAGGTGCTGATGAAATATTAAAAAAATTAAGAAATATTCCCTTTGTTGAAAAAGCTTTTCTATTTAACAGTAAAAATGAAATTTTTTCTTTTTTTTCAAAAGAAAAAAATAATTATTCTTTAAAAAGTCCTTCTCCAACTTCAATAAAACCAAAAGAAGGTTTTTTTAAAACAGAAGTTCCTATTATATTCAATAAGAAAAGAATAGGAACTATTATTTTAATTGCAAGCACGGAATCAGCTATTCAAAAAGCTCGTTCTCTTTTGTTTAATAACATGGTTTTTTTCATTACCGCATTATTATTTTCTTATTTCCTTGCAATAATATTTCAGAAATTATTATCAAAACCTATTTTAAGACTTGCAAAGGAATCAAAAAACTTTGCTGAAGGAAAATCATTCGATTTTGAAAAAATAAGAAGTACGAACAGAGAAGTAAGTATTTTATCCCATTCCTTCATCGAAATGATAAAAAAAATAGAAGAAAGGGAAAAAAGACTCAACAAAGCAATAAGAGCTTTGAGAGATAGTGAGTCAAAATATAGAAGATTCTTTGAGCACGATGTTAGTGCTATCATAATATTTTCTTTTACTGGAAAAGTTATTGATTGCAATTCAACTTTTCTTGAACTTTTCGGGTTTAAAAATAAAAAGGATGCAAAAGCGGAAAGGTTTCAATCATTCTGCGTGGAAACAAGCTGTTTTGAGGCGATAAAAGCAGAGTTGTCTCAAAATGGGAAAATTATTAACAAAGAAATAAAAATGATTAATGTTAAAGAAAAAAAATTAATTATCCTTGCTAATTTTTTCATAGAAAAGAAAACTAAAAAAAGAAGGATAATCGGGTATTTGTTTGACATTACCCAGAGAAAGCAGTATGAAGAACAATTTTTACACTCTCAGAAAATGGCAAGTATAGGAACCTTTGTTGGAGGAGTTGCCCATGATTTTAATAATATCTTAACCACTATAAAAGGTTACTCTGAAATGGTTTTGAAAAACATTAAAAAAGAAAACAGGTATTACAAAAACCTAAAAACAATATACGAGGCAAGTGAAAAAGCAGAAAATTTAATAAAAAAACTTCTTTTTCTCAGCAAAAAAGAGATTGCACAGCCTAAGGTTTTTAATTTAAATATGCTTATCAATGACCTGAAAAAGATGCTTGAAAGTCTTATCGGAGAGGAAATTGAACTTAAAACAGAGCTCGCTGAGGATCTCCCCAATCTCTATGCTGATCAAAGCCAGATAGAGCAGGTTTTGATAAATCTTATAGCAAATTCAAGAGACGCTCTTAATGAAACAAAAAAGAAAAAAAAGGAAATTATCATCAAAACAAAGTATGTGAAAAAAATTGAAAAAACTTTTAAGGAAAATATATTTGAAAGTGGACACTATGTTGTTCTTTCGATAAGCGATAATGGAATAGGAATGAGTGAAGAAGTGAAGAAAAAAGCCTTTGAACCGTTTTTTACCACAAAAGAAAGAGGAAAAGGAACAGGATTGGGACTTTCCACTGTTTTCGGGATTATTCAGCAAAACAAAGGTAAAATTCATCTTTATAGTGAAAAAGGGATAGGCACTACAATAAGGATATATCTTCCCGCTGTTTTTGGAAAAGAAGTTAAAGTTGGAAAAAATGGAGAGAAAACAGTAAAAAAAGTAAAACATTTTGAAGGAAAAAAAATTTTAGTTGTTGAAGATGATCCAAATGTAAGAAATTTTGCAATTGATGTTCTAAAAGACCTTGGATATGATGTTAATTATGCAACAAACGGTAAAGAAGGGTTAGAATTCATAAAAAACAAGGGAAGGGTTGATTTGATAATCACTGACGTTATTATGCCTGAAATGAATGGATATGATTTTATTAAAGAGGTAAAAAAAATTTATTCGGATGTTAAAGTGATTTTTATGTCAGGTTATACGGATGGTTATCTTATAGACAAAGGGAAGATTCAAAAAGGTGTTAACTTTTTATCAAAACCATTTTCTTTCGGATCACTTTCGGAAATAGTCTCAAAAATATTAATGGAGAAATAAAAGGATTGAAAACTTTCCTAAAAAATCGTAAGCTATTTTATGAGAAATATAATCATCTTTCTATTATTAGCACTCATAATTTTTTCAAGCCCTCTTTCGGGAGAAAATAAAGAGGAGACAAGCAAAATTCCTTTTACATATATTCTTCCGGGGATTGAACAGATTAAGCATAAGGATTATCTCAAAGGGGTTATTTTACTCACTTCCTTTTCAGGTTGCATTACAGGTGCAATTATTAACAATAATAGGGGAAATGATTATTATGAGAAATATCTTAATTCTGTAATTGTTGAGGAAATTGTTGAAATGAGAAGAAAAACAGAGGATTCTTTCAGAAAAAGGAATTATTTTTTAGTTGGTGCTTTCTCCGTCTGGATAATACATCTCATTGATCTTCAGTTTTTTAATAATAAAACAAAAGGGGTGAAAGGTGAAATCCGTAAGAATGGCTTTTCTTTTGGCCTTTATTATACTTTTTAGTTCCTGCAAAGATATAATTTTTAACAATCCCCTTGATCCCGAAGCCTCCAAAGGAGAAGTTATTGTTTTAAAGGTTCTTAATACAAATTTTCCGGGCGAAGGGGAGCTTGCCTTTGACGGAGAAAAGCTCTGGAAGATATACGGAAGCGGAAGGTTAGTTGCCTTTGACAGGGAAACAGGGGGAAAAATAAGAGAGCTTTTTATACCTTCCTCAAAAGGGCTTGTGTTTTTGGATGATTATCTTTACCTTTCCTCTTCCGAAAACTATTTGACAATTGTAAATCCTCTCTCAGGAGATTTTATCTCAAATTTGCTCACAGGAGAAAAATACTTTGAATTCATAACAAAAACAGGAGATAAAATAATCGGTTATGATAAAAAAAGTTCAAGATTTTTTCTTTTTGACCCTGAAAGCGGAGAAAGCGAAGAGCTCTTTAAACTCACAGGATTCAATATTGGAGGTGTTTCAATTTATCAGGGTTTTCTCATAATAACGGAAAAAAACTCTGCTTCAATCTACCTTTTTAACACAAATGGGAAAGTTGAAAAAGTTTACTCATCCCCGATCTCAGACATTTCTGGAATAAGTGTTGATGAAAACTCATATATCTATCTTGCATCATCAGATGGGAAAATTTACAAGATTACTCTTCCTTAGCCTCTTTCTTCTGCTTCCTCACCTAAGCCGGGCAGGTGATCCGATAGCCATATTTAAGGGCAAATATCTTATTTACAGTGATTACCATCATTACATATTCGGAGCAGGAAAAATTGAAGTTAAAATCGGGGAAAAGAAAATTTCCGGGGATTATCTTTTTTTCAATGTTAAAACATTAAAAGGGAAAGTTCTCGGCAAGGCAAGTATGGATTCAAAAAGTATTTTTGATGAAATTTCATTTTCCCTTATCCCATTAAATTTCAAATCAATATCATTCGGAGAAAAGATAAAAAGCAGTGGTAAAGCAGAAGAAATAAAATTAAAAACTTTAAAAAATTTAAAAAATTCGGCTCTTTATTATGAAACAAGAGAACTTAGAGTTTATAAGAGCAGAAAGATAATCGGATACTATGTGATTCCCTATGTAATGGGAATTCCCTCCTTTCCCTTGAAAAAGCTCATTCTGAACAAAAGCGAGTTTTTTGAGAAAACAACATTTTACCTCAAAAGCATTAATTATGATGGCTTTTACGGCTTTTCAATAACACCATCATTTGCAATAAGAACAAAAGTTTTATCTGGAGACATAGATTTCAAATTATTCGAAAGAGAGCTTTTCAATATTAGGGGGGAAAAGAGAGGAATAAATATCTCCGCAAATCAACTTTTCAAGGTAAAAGGCAGGAAAATTTTTGAGATGAACGGATTTTTCAGCTCGGATTCAAAATCATCAAATTTATCGTTTTCCCACGAAAGCTCAATAGGACCCATAAGTTTTTCTTTGAATCAAACAATAAGCAAAACATCTTCCGAAAAGGCAGTTTATCTTCTTGACACATTATTCACAATAAACGGACTGAAAATTCTATCCCCTTCTTTAAATTTAAAATATGATTACAGAAAAAGTTATTCCTATTTAATATCCACTCCTCTTAATATTCTTAAAAACACTGATATCTTTCTCTCATATCTCAGGGAAAAGACTAACGATAGTTTTATATCAGATACATCAAAATTTTCATCTTCTATTAATTTTTCTTCATCAATTTTAAGCGGAAGCAGTTCTTTTAACTTAACAAAGGATCTGATTGAAGATAGTATGAAAAAGGACTTTGCATTAAATCTCTCTCCTCCTCCGATTTCTTTAATCAACAATATTAATATCAACATCTCTCCTTTCTACTCATTCTCCTCCTATCCATTATCCGATCAAATATTTAAAAAAAATAATTTTGGACTCAATTTTTCAATAAATTCATCGGGAGTGATTCTTCCCTTTGGATTTTCTTTATATCCGAACTTTTCGGTTTACCAGCTCTGGGAGAAGGATAGGGAATCAAAAACAAATTTTAATTATTTCCTGAACATAGAAAAGAGAAAGGGTGTTTTTTCTCTTATTATTAACTATGGAATCTCTTCCTCTTATAAAACAAAAGCTTTCTGGATAGAGGGAAATAATTTAAAAAACATGAATATAAGAGCAGGTTTGAAAAAAATGGGCGAGTATGATTTTTATTTGAATTTTTACTTTGACAATAATTATAGTCTGGAAAATATAACATCAAAACTTGAACTGAATTTTCTCAGTGATTGGTGTCTATCTTCATATTCAATCTATTACAACAAAATTAAAAAACTTACCACATTCGAAATCTTTCTTGAAAAAACAATAAAAAATAGTTTTAAAATACAGGGAGGTTATTCATTACTTTTAAAAAGATTTTTTATAAAATTAATACCTTACTGATTTTAATGGCTCTTCTTAATTCCTGCGGAATAAAAGTTGAAGAGCTTCCGAATCTGGAAAAGCCTTACATAGAAAAGGTGTATTTTTTAAAAGAGGTAAAATTTGATAATGGAAAAATTTCAAAAATATTTTTTAAAGATAAAATAAGAAATCCGTTTTTTATTCTCATAAAACTGAAAAACACAAGAGGGAAAGGAACTCTTAAAATAAAACTTTATAAAAATGATAAACTCACCTATGAAAAAAGCTTTTTCTTTGGAAAAGAAGGGAAAGAGTATGAAACAATCTTTCTCTGGGATAGGGTGGAAGAGAGGATGAAAGGGAAGATTTTCTATGCTATCTTTTACAATGATTCTCTCCTGTGGGAAGGGGATTTTTATGTAAGGGAATAAAACTCAATATATTGCATTAAAAATAAGAGATACCACTAAATATTGTATAAATTACACTTCTATAGGTAAAATTTTCTCTTTTAAAGCCATAGCGGTAATAGTTTCACTTTTAAGAAGCTCATCCACTCTTCCCTCAAATATGCGTTTTCCTCCTTTCCTTCCTCCTCCGGGACCCATATCCACTATATAATCGGAAGAAAGAATAAAGAGAGGATTATGCTCAACCGCAATTATCGTAGCTCCCTTTTTTATATATTCTCTGAAAGTATTTAGCAGTTTTTCTATATCAAGAGGATGAAGTCCCACGGTTGGCTCATCTATTAAAAAAAGAATATTTTTAACCTTTTCCCCTCCGAAATATTTCGCAAGCTTTATCCTCTGACTTTCCCCTCCGGATAGTGTTGATAATGTCTGCCCCAACTTAAGATAATCTATCCCCAAAGATTTTATTATTCTTATCCTCTTTTCAAATTCAGGTATTTCTATTCTGAAAAAATCCTCAAGCTCTGAAAGGGTAAGCTCCATAATATCATAAATATTAAGGCCCCTGTATTTTACTTTTAACACCTCTTCTTTAAATCTTTTCCCTTTACAGCTATCACAAACAAGATTTATATCGGATAAAAATTGAAGTTCAACCGTAATAAATCCATTTCCTTTACATTCGGGACACTGCCCCTCCTTTCTATTGAAAGAAAAGTGAGCCTTTTTGAAACCGCGGGATTTTGATTCAGGAAGCCCGGCAAAAAAATCTCTTATTGGCTCCATAAGTTTCAAATAAGTCCCAACGGTTGCTTTGGAACTTTTTGAAGGAAGAGAATCATCTATGTAGATTGCTTTCACTATGCCTTTCTTATCCAAATTCTCAAAATTAAAGCTCTCTCCTGAAAACCCTTTGTAAAGTATTTCATAAAGAAGGGTGCTCTTACCTGCACCTGAAACTCCGGTAATCGTTGTCAGTGCATTCACAGGAAATTTAAAATCCTCTCCGTTTATATTAAATTTTTTAGCTCCTTTAATTTTTAAAAAGGAAGAAAATTTTTTATTTTCCCTGATTTTTTTTAATTTAGAGTAGAGCTTTAAAGTATTTTTAAATGTCTCATTCCTTTTATACTTCTTTAAATGTCCCTGAAAAACAATTTTACCGCCTTCTTTTCCCGCTTTTGGCCCGAGCTCTATGATTTCATCGGAAATTTTCATGGCATCTTCCGAATGCTCAACCATAATTAAGGTATTTCTGTTTTTTTTCAGCTGCTCAAGGATACTGAGTAGATTTTTAAAATCACTTATGTGAAGTCCCCTTGAAGGCTCATCAATAATTATCATGGTGTCCGAAAGGGTCGTTCCCAGAACAGTCGTAAGAGAAATTCTCTGAGCTTCCCCTCCCGAAAGGGTAAATGTTTTCCTCTTTAAGGTTAAATAATCAAGGCCTACTTTTATCAAATACTTAGCCCTCTCCTTTAACTCTTCAACCACAGTTTTTATAGCTTTATCATCTTTCCACTTTTTAGAAACCCTATTCAAAAATTCATAAAATTCCTCAACATCCATTTTTATAATATCACCAATGCTTTTACCTTCAATTTTATAAGAAAGAGCATCTCTGTTCAGCCTACTGCCTTTGCACTCAGGACATTCCGTATACTTTCTATATTTGCTCAAAAAAACCCTCACATGGGTTTTATACTTTTTTGTCTCAAGCCAATCAAAAAAACCCTTAACCCCATAATAATCTCCGTCTCCATCCATAATGAGTTTTTTATCACTTTCTTTAAGTTTTGCAAAAGGTATGTTTGTCGGAATCTTTCTTTTTTTACAAAAATCCAAAAGTTCCTCTTTCAGCTCCTTTGCAGCTGGCTTTGTAAAAGGCTCAATAGCTCCCTCTTCTATTGAGAGATTAGGGTTGGGTACAATTTTTCTTTCATCTATCTCAATTATATCACCAAAACCCCGGCATACAGGACATGCTCCCTTTGAAGAGTTAAATGAAAACAGAGTGGGCTCGGGGGAAGATATCTTTATATTACAATAAGGGCATTCAAACTCCTTTGAAAAAAGATAAAGTTCCTCCCCTTCTTTTACAAAAAACCTCTCTCCCCAATGAAAGGCTGTTAATACAGCTTCGTAAATTCTATCCTCTTCTTCCTTTTTAACCTTTAAACTATCCACAATAATGTAGGCGGGAAACTTTTTCACTTTGAAAATAGAATCTTTTTTTCCATTCAAAAGAGCATAGAGAAACCCTCCTCCGTAAATCTCCTTTAAAGGTTTTTCCGTTATAAAACCAAAGTCAATTTTTTTTCCTGAAAATTTATTGATAATTTCACTCTTCAGGGATTCCGGATTGTGGTTTTTTATCTCCCTTCCACAGGAGGGACAAAAAGGAGTTGCTTTTTTGGCAAAAAGAATTCTTAAAAAATCATAAATCTCTGTTATTGTTGCAACCGTGGATCTTGGGTTTTTAATAAAACCTTTTCTTATTACCGCAATAGATGGTTGAAGCTCATTTATACTCTCCACTTCGGGAGGGGGAATTCTCTCAAAAAACTGCCTTGCAAATGTAGAAAGAGAAAGAAAAAATCTCCTCTGGCTTTCCGCATAAAGAGTATCCATCACAAGGGATGATTTTCCCGCTCCGGAAACTCCGGTTATAATTATATTTTTATAAAGAGGAATTTTTAGTTCGGATATTTTAAGATTATTCTGTCTTGCTCCCTTAATTATTATGGAATCTTCTTTCTTCATTTAAGAAAAGAAGGAAAGATAGAGAACAAAGATGTATAAAATAATGATAAAGACAGAAACAAGAACCTGTGAAAATCTGTTTTTAACAAATTTGCCCGAAAAAGCTGCAAAAAAGGATATAAGAGCGATTATTATGGCAGTCCAAAAATTAGACCAGCTTTCTATGTTCCAGATACTTCTTTTAAGAGAGACAAAATCAACTATTGAGAAAATCAAAATATTGAATATAATGCTTCCGAATATATTTCCGATTGCTATTCCGTAAAACCCTGATTTTGCAGCAGAATAGGAGACAACAAGCTCAGGAAGGGATGTGACCATTGCTATGAAAAGAAGCCCCATAAAGGTTGAGCTCCAGCTCATTCCTATAGCTATTTTTTTAGCAAGTACAGGCAAATAAAGACCTGTCAGAATTATCACAATGGATGCTATTGAAAATTTTAGCACTATATTGGTAAGGCTTTCACTGCTTTTCTCTGTCTCTTCTCCCAAGCTAAATTCTTTTTTGTAAATAATTTTTAAAATTATAAAATAAAAAAGAATCACAAAGACAGAGGGAAGCCCTATGAAACCTAAAACAGGAAGTTCAACTTTTAAAAAGAAAGCCACGGAGAGCAGAAGAAAACCCGTAAGGATAGAAGTTCTTTTGAATTTTTCCGATATTATCTTAAAAAGATTGGCTTTTTTAAGGGAAAAGCTCATTATGGAAACAATTGTAAGATTAAAAATACAGCTTCCCAGAATTTCACCGAAAAGCATATTATTATCCTTAACAATATTCACAGCACTTATACCTGTAAAAAGCTCGGGAAGGGATGTGACAGCCGAAATCAAAGTTACACCAATAAGCCCCTCTGCTATCCCAAGGCGTGAGGAAAGACGGTCTCCGTAAAAGGAAAGCTTTTCCCCTGAAAAGTATATTAAAAGAAGAATAATAATAAACTCAAACCAAAGTACTCCCAATGACATCGAAAATTATACCAGATTTGAAAAACTGAGTAAAAAATCTATTCTTTACTTATTCAAATAATTTTAAGGGACAGATTTTTCCTTGACAGGAAATTGTCTTATTGTTAAACTTATTTTCAAAAAAGCTTTAAGGAGAGGGAGCATGATTATAGGAATAAGAGAAGAGGATAAATCAATTTTTGAAAGAAGGGTTGCAATTACCCCGGATGTTGTAAAAGAGTTGGTTTCTCAGGGTTTTAAGGTAATCGTAGAACCTTCTTCCCACAGAATTTTTCCTGACTCAGAATTTGAAAAAGCCGGAGCAGAGCTTAAAAAGGATCTTTCTGAAGCAAAAGTTATTTTCGGAGTCAAAGAGATTCCAAAGGAAAAATTGATGCCTGAAAAAACTTATGTTTTCTTTTCCCACACAATTAAGGGACAGAGCTATAATATGCCAATGCTTAAAAAAATATTGGAGCTTAAGGATACATTAATAGATTATGAAAAAATAACCGATGACAAAGGAAGAAGATTGATTTTCTTCGGAAAATTTGCAGGTTTTGCAGGGGCAATAGATGCACTTTATCTTTTGGGACAAAAGCTAAAAAGTGAAGGAGAGTCAAACATTTTTGAATCTGTCAAAAGAGCATACGATTATCCCTCTTTGAAGGATGCAAAAGAGGAAATTTCAAAATTAAAAAATAAGATTGAAAACGGAGAGCTTCCGAAAAGTTTAAAACCATTTATAATAGGTTTTGCAGGGTACGGAAATGTATCAAAGGGAGCTCAGGAGATTCTTGATCTTTTGGGACCAAAAGAGATTACACCTGAAGAGCTTTTAAACGGAAAATATGAAAAAGAGGGAATATACAAAGTGGTTTTCAAAGAAGAGCATATGGTTGAGCCAAAAGAGGATGGTTATGAATTTGAGCTTTACGATTATTACAATAACCCGGAAAAATACAGGGGGGTCTTTAGCAGATATCTTCCCTATCTTAATCTTCTTGTTAATGCAATTTACTGGGAAGAAAGGTATCCCCGCATTGTTACAAAGGATGATATGAAAAAACTCTGGAAAGAGGGAAATAAAAAATTGAAAATAATAGCTGATATAAGCTGTGATATAGAGGGAGCTGTTGAGTTTACCTTTGAATGCGGAGAGCCGGATAAACCTTCTCTTGTTTACGAGCCTCTGAAAGATAGTTACCATCTTGGAGTGGAGGGAGACGGACCGGCTGTTTTAATGGTTGATATTTTGCCGAGCGAGCTTCCTAAGGAGGCTTCAGAATATTTTTCCCATGTTCTGAGAGAATTCATTCCCGACATAGTTAAAGCGGATTACTCAGTGTCATTTGAAGAACTCAACCTTCCTGCCCCCATAAAGAGAGCTGTTATAGCTCACGGAGGGGAGCTTACTCCGGATTATAAATACATTGAAAATTATTTAAAAAATTCATAATAGGAGATTAATATGAAAGACAAGGTATTATTATTAGGAGCAGGGCTTGTTTCAAAGCCTTTGGTAACCTATCTTTTAAAAAACAATTTTAAGGTAACTGTAGCATCAAGAACACTTGAAAAAGCAGAAGCTCTTATTGAAGGTCATCCGAATGGAAAAGCAATCAGATGGGTTGTTGAAGAGGAGGATAAACTCAAAGAATTGGTTAAGGAAAATGATATTGCAATCTCGCTTCTCCCTTATATTTATCACCTGAAAGTTGCTAAGGTCTGTCTTGAGTTTAAAAAGCACCTTGTGACAACATCCTATGTAAAACCTGAGATGAAAGCCCTTGATAAAGAGGCAAAGGAAAAGGGTTTGCTATTTCTCAATGAAATCGGTCTTGATCCCGGTATAGATCACATGTCAGCAATGAAATTAATCCACGATATTGAAAACAAAGGTGGAAAGGTTGTAAGTTTTGAATCATTCTGCGGAGCACTTCCCGCACCTGAGGCAGCTGACAATCCTCTAAAATATAAATTTTCGTGGAGTCCGAGAGGAGTTTTGCTTGCCGGAAGAAATAGTGCAAAGTATTTGAAAAATGGCAAATTGGTGGAAATAGCTCCTGAAAATCTTTTTGATGATCATCATCCCCTTGAGGTGGAAGGTGTGGAACAGATGGAATATTATCCCAACAGAGACTCAGTCTCATACATTGAGCTTTACAATCTTCAGGGGATTGAAACTATGTTCAGGGGAACAATAAGATATCCAGGATGGTCAGAGCTCTGGAGTGTTGTAAGCAAACTTAACTGGCTCTCTCTTGATGAAAGGGAAACCGATGGAAAATCCTATGCTGAGCTTACAGCCGAGCTTTCAGGTCTTAATGCGGGAACACTTAAAGATGATATAGTGAAAAAATTCAATATTTCAGATAAGCCTCAAATAATTGAAAAGATGGAATGGATGGGACTTTTGTCAGATGAAAAAATTAACAAAGGAAAAATCGCTCCGATAGATGTTCTCACTGATCTCCTTCTCGGAAAAATGTACTATAAGAAAGGAGAAAGGGATATGGTAATTCTCCTTCACAAGATAATAGGAGATTTCGGAGGTAAAAAGAAACTTTATACCTCTCTGATGGTTGATTTCGGAGTTGAGGGTGAGGAAACATCTGTCGCAAGGACAGTTGCCCTTCCTGCAGCAATAGCAACAAAAATGATTCTGGAAGATAAGATTAAAACAACAGGTGTTCATATCCCGGTTATTCCATCCATTTATGAACCAATCCTTGAAGAGCTTGAGAATATAGGGATAAAATTTAAGGAAGAAGTAAAAGATATTTGAAATATAAAAAGATACAAAGGTAAGTAGAGCCGTAGAATTCTACGGCTCTACAATAAATTATAATAATAAAAGATAGTATCCTTTGAGATTATAAATAGGGGGAAGATATTTTTAAAATTACTTGGTTTTCAATAAATCCAGAATCATTTCATTGGTTGAATAGCCCACAAAATCAAGCTTGCCTGAATCCATCCTTATTGCATCCTCAGGGCAGGCCTCCACACAATAGCCGCAAAAAGCACATCTGTTAACATTCACAATAAATTTTGTTGCCACCTTTTCCCCATCAACCTCTTCCGCTTTAACATATATGCAATCGGAAGGACATGCTGTTACGCAAAGCATACATCCGACACAGCGCGGTTTTCCATCTTCTCTGAACATCATCCTGTGAAGAGTCCTGTCTCTCGGATAAAGAGGCTTTTTCTCCTCAGGGTATTGATATGTAACCGAGCCTTTTCTCTTTGTTTTTATCCTGAAAATATAGTTTAATGTATGGTAAAAGCTATTTACAAGAAGGTGCTTACCAGTTATAAAAAGTCCCTTTATTGTTTCAAAAAAGTATAAAAAACCTCTCATTTTATCCTCACAATAATGCCACCACTATTGATGTTACTATCAGGTTAAAAATGGATATGGGAACAAG
>JAMOVU010000071.1 GCA_027067555.1 Candidatus Aminicenantota bacterium
GAACCTGTTGCAATGATTTTTTTCTCAGGGAAATTATCCACAATTAATTTTAAAGCCATACCAATATCTTTGATATTCTGAGCTTCATCTATTACTAAGAGGTCAAAGTTTTCCACGAATTCCGAAATCCTTTGTAAATTCCTTGAAGACAATAGGTTTGAAATTATAATATCATCACCAGTTACATATCTTTTATTCAGATGTAAACCATCAAAATATCTTTTAACGAGTGTTGTTTTCCCAACCCTTCTCGGTCCATAAATAATTAGTACCTTTCCTGCTTTTATATGCTTGTTAAGATTTTCATAAACTCTCTTTATATAAGTCATAATTTTTTATAGCACATTTTTTTTCTATTGTCAAAATTTGGAACAATACTCCAAATTTTCCTGTAAATTTTTGGAATATTATTCCGAATTTTTACGCTTTTCAAATAAAAAAAGGGCCGGCGACTATGTCGCCGGCCCCTGAAATATCAACAAACCACCTATTTTGTCTTTTTATACATTGAATACCAGAATTCAGGCTGATCCTTTAGCCATCTGTCAAACCATGCAACAATAGTCTTGCTCCAGAGAATTCTCTTTTTATAATCCATTATCCAGTGATTCTGCCCCTGCACTTTGATATATTCTACAGGTCTTCCCAAAAGTTTTAAAGCTGTATAAAGCTGATCACTCTCCCCTGTAGGAACATTTGTATCAGAATCCCCGTGAAGCAATAAAAGAGGTGTTTTAATTTTATCAGCATTAAAAAGCGGGCTTTTGTCAACATAAATATCTTTTCTGTTCCACGGAAAACTGAAGGCTGTTGCACCCGCACTGTATGTATACCCCCAATACCCCTCACCCCAGTAATGAGGCAAAAGACTTATTCCCGCATGGGATACGGCAGCGGCAAACATATCTGTCTTTGTAATAAGATATTCTGTAGTATAGCCACCGTAAGATGCTCCGATTATTCCAACCTTATCCTTTTTTACAAAAGGATGGGCTTTCAAAAACTTTTTAGCTCCTTCAATGATGTCATCTATTGGTTTTCCTCCCCATCCATTAACATGAAAGGCGGAAAAATCCTGACCGAATCCCGTTGCTCCTCTTGGCTGAAGCACATAGACAACATATCCATTGGCAGCCCAGTAATTTTTAGGATATCTTCCTCCGAAATCCCTTGTCACAGGAACAGTTCCTCCGTAATAATAAATTATAAGAGGATACTTTTTCGTGGAATCAAAATCCGGAGGATAGTAAATTCTTCCGATTATCGTATAACCATCACTATCTTTAAAATTCCAATTTTCCGTTTTCCCGAATTTTACCTTTGCAAAATCCTCTTTTGCCGGATAATAAATCATTCGATGTTTTCCGTTTTTAAGATTAATGGAGTAAACTTTAGGAGGTGTGTTTGAATTATTACCCCAGAAAACCGCAAGATTTTTCTCCCTGGCAAAACTAAAACCTGCCATATACTCAATATCATTTATAAGACTTCTGAATTTCTTTTTCTTTACATCATACTCATAAAGTCTTTTGTAAGATTTATCAGTTGTCATAAAATAAATTTTATTTCTGTTTTTTCCGAAAAACACATTATCAATAGCAGGTTTAAAATTTTTTGTAAGGGGAGTAACTTTTTTTGTCTTCAAATCATAAAAGTATGCCTGAACATCATATGGATTTGGTATTTTGTTGACTTTAAGATTCATTCCGATTTTATCAAAACTCTCTGGTCCACCAATAGCTATCAAAGTATTATCATCATACCACTTTACAAAATTCGTCCAGTATGATTTGAAAAGCTTTTTGTATTTCAAGGTTTTAGTATCAAGACAATAAAATGTTGAATATGTGTAAGGCCTTTTTTTATAATCAATCCCCATTGTTGAAAAAAGAATCTTTCCATTTTTTCCGATATCAAGAAGATAAACAGAGTTTTCACCCGCTGTAATTCTCATTTTAAATCCGCCATTCGGATAGAGTAAATAGAGAAAGCTCTTGTTTCTGTTTCCTCTTTGCCTATCCTCAGTACTCAAAAGCTGTTTTAATCCGTTTATGTATTCTTTATGTTTTTCAATTTTCGAATAAACTATAAAGCTTCCGTCAGGGCTCCATCTGTAATCTGAAAGATCTTTTTCACCACTTAAAATCTTCCTTGGCTCATTTCCATTTTCCACCAAAATCAAATCCGCTTCATTTTTTCCGTAAATCACAAAAGTAAAAGCTCTTCCGTCAGGTCTCCACTTAAAATTGGAGAGCTTACCTATGTATTTGTATGATTTCAAAAGCCTTCCGTAAATTACATCTCTTATTTCAATCCAGCTAAAAGCTTTTCCATTTACCCTCTTCGAAAGAATCATTGCAAAACTTTTACCATCCGGGTTTATTTTAAGAGAATTTACTTTCTCAACATCCAAAATTTCTTTTAAACTTACATGTTTTAATGGTGAAATTGAAAAATTAATGTTGGCATTTTCAAATTTTTCATCTGGAATAAAGCTAACCTTTATATCCGATATTTTATTCGAAAGATTTAAAACCTTTAAAAACACAATATGTTTTCCTGTTTCAACTTTTAATGTAGAGCTCGTAAATTCCTTTTTATCCGAAAAATCACCTTTTTTCGCAACATTTTTTCCATCAAAATAGAGTAAAAAGGGAGAACCGGATAAAACTTTTAACTTTCCTTCTAAAAATCTATCAGTATTTAAATAGGAAACAGCATAAAAGACTGAGTTTTCCATAGAAGAATGCCTTAAGACTGAGCTTTTCCAGAAGTACTTTTTCCCATTAAATAAAAATTGGAACTCCCCTTCTGAAGGAAAAAGCTCGGATGTGTTAAAATGTTTGAAATTCAAAAGATATTTAATCTTAGATGAGTTTGAGTCCTTTACAAATGCCGGAAGATTTACCGGAACATTTTCAATAACCAACCACCTGTTAATTTCAATACTTTTTGAAAAAGATAAGGAAGCAAACAAAAAGATAAAAACAATAAAAATAATTCCGACTTTTTTATTCATATAACACCTCCATTATAAGTCTAAAATTATAGCACCATAGAAAAATAATAAAAACAATTTTTTTCTATCAAACAAAAATAAAACTTGATAGCTTATTTTTTTTCGGATATTATTAAATTTGAAATAATAAAGAGGTGTTATTATGAGAAAATCATTCATAATTCTCTTGGTTTTTATTGTTTCTCTTTCTTTTTCAGCGGATAGGATTACAGGTAAGATGTTTGCAACTCGTTCGGAAGTCATAGCAAGGCACGGAATGGTTGCCACAAGTCACCCTCTTGCCGCAATGATTGGAATAGATATTCTCAAAAAGGGCGGAAATGCAATAGATGCAGCAATTGCAGTAAATGCCGCACTGGGACTTATGGAACCCACAAGTTCCGGTATAGGTGGAGATCTATTCGCAATTGTCTGGATTAACAAAGAAAAAAAGCTATACGCAATAAATGCAAGCGGAACTGCTCCAATGGTAATAAGTCTTGAATACTTTAAAAAGAGAGGAATAAAAAGAATACCTTACAGGGGACCACTTCCCTGGACAGTACCGGGTTGTGTTGATGGGTGGTTTGAGCTCCATAAAAAATTCGGTAAACTTCCTATGAAAGAGATTCTTGCCCCTTCGATAAAATATGCTGAAGAGGGTTTTCCCGTACCCGAACTAATTGCTTACTATTGGCAGAGATCAGTTAAAATGTTCAAAAAGTACAAAAACTTTCAAAAACTCTATGCCCCCGGTGGAAAAATTTTGAAAACAGGAGACATTTTTAAAAACCCGGAACTTGCAAATACATACAGACTCCTTGCAAAGTACGGAAGAGATGTTTTCTATAAGGGCATAATAGCCAAAAAAATCGTAAATTATTCAAGAAGAGTCGGTGGTTTTTTTCAGATGAGAGATTTTGAAAATTATCATGCGGAATGGGTTAAACCTTTGAGCGTAAACTACAAAGGCTATGATGTATGGGAACTTCCTCCGAACGGACAGGGGATTGCTGTCCTACAAATGCTTAATATGTTAAAGCATTTTGATTTGAAAAAGATGGGGCACAATTCGGCTGATTATCTTCATACTTTGGTGGAAATAAAAAAGATAGTTTATGAAGATAGAGCAAGATTTTACGCTGACCCTAAGTTTTCAAAAATTCCAATAAAGAGACTATTATCCGAAGAGTATGCTATTGAAAGATTAAAACTATTTAATCCCAACAGGGCTTTAAAAGAAATACCATATGATGATTCCATATTAGAGCATGGAGATACGGCTTACCTTACTGTGGTGGATAAAGATTATAATGCGGTCTCATTAATTCAAAGTAATTACTCGGGATTCGGCTCTGCCATGGTCCCCGATGGTCTTGGCTTTTGTATTCAGGATAGAGGTGCTCTTTTTAGTCTTAAAGAGGGACATCCTAATGTTATAGCCCCTGGCAAAAGACCGTTCCACACAATTATTCCCGGCTTTGTTACTAAAAACAATAAACCTGTTTTCAGCTTTGGGGTTATGGGAGGAGCAATGCAGCCTCAGGGACATGTACAGGTATTATTAAATATAATTGAATTTGGGATGAATATTCAGGAAGCGGGAGATGCTCCGAGGTTCAGACATTCAGGATCATCCCAGCCCGAGGGAGGTATAATGAAAGATGGCGGGATACTTTATCTTGAAAGCGGAATATCTCCTGAAACAATAAGAGAATTAATAGCAAAAGGACACAGAGTTTCTTTTACAAGAGGAGGATACGGAGGATATCAGGGAATCTGGATTGATGTTGACAAAAGAGTTTTGAGAGGAGCTTCCGAATCAAGAAAGGATGGATGTGCAATAGGATATTAAATCAAATAAAGGAGTAAAGGATGAGCAAAAAAACAATTCCGATATTTTTGGCTTTTTTGGTAATGGGTTTCGGTGATGCTGTTGGACCCTTTGTAGGGCTTGCAAAAAATGAGTTTAATTTGAGCAATACCCTTGCATTTATAATTCCGTTTTTAGGCTTTCTTATGTTCGGACTTCTTTCTGTTCCAATGGGAATCTTTCAGGACAGAAAGGGGAAAAAATTCACCTTAGAGCTCGGGCTTGCAATAGCATTAATCGGTTTAATCATACCTATTTTCGGGCTCAACTCCTTTCCCAAATTTTTACTGACAGTTCTTCTTTTAGGGATAGGAGCAACAATTCTTCAGGTTGCAGGAAACCCCATAATGAGGGATGTTTCGGAAGAGGGAAAGTATTCGAGAAATCTTTCTTTAGGGCAATTCGTTAAAGCAATAGGCTCTCTTTCGGGACCTGTAATTCCTGTGATTGCAGCAAGATACTTTAATGCTGATTGGAGAGTAATGTTTCCGATTTACAGCTTTTTTATTTTGATAACAATCATTAGTGTAGCCACACTTAAAATAGAAGAGAAGAGGGACTCAGAGCAAAAGCCTGCTTCATTCAAATCCTGTCTTTCCCTTTTAAAAAACAGATATGTGCTTATGATGGTTATAGGTATATTTCTTTATGTTGGAGCAGAGGTTAGCATAAGCTCGGGTATTCCGGTTCATCTGAAATCAAGATTTGGAATTGATATTCAAAAATTGGGACTTTTGGGAACAGGACTATTTTTCACAGCATTGGTCATAGGAAGATTTTTGGGAGGAGTGATACTAAACTGGATTAAAGCTGAAAAATTCTTTGTAATAACCTCATTTGTCTCAATAGTATCGCTTTTGGGACTTTTTACAGGAATAAAATTAATAGTTATAGTTAGCGTGATTTTCATAGGTCTTGGCTTTGCAAACATATTTCCTCTTATTTTTTCAATTACAATAGAAAAAATGCCTGAAAAGACAAATGAACTTTCAGGATTAATGATTACAGCAATTGTAGGAGGTGCCATACTTCCTCCTCTTATGGGAATTTTATCTGATGCTCTTTCAACAACAGCCGGATTTTTGGTTCCCGTGGGAGCAATACTCTATATCCTCTGGCTCTCTTTAAATAATACAAAGATGGAGGTTAAAGCATAAATGGATTATAAAAATGATAAAAGAGTCGTTTTAACCCTTGATGCGGGGGGAACAAATTTTGTGTTTTCAGCTGTTCAGGGGAATGAGGAGATAGTTGAAAGGGTGAGATTAAGCTCTTACGCGGATAACCTGGAAAAATCCCTTAATTCAATTATTAAAGGATTTGAAACAATAATTTCAAAAATAGATGAAAAGCCTGTTGCAATAAGCTTTGCATTTCCGGGTCCTTCGGATTATCCGAAAGGAATAATCGTAGCTCCGGGAAATTTGCCGGCATACAGGAATATTGCATTAAAGGATATGCTGGAAGAAAGATTCAATATCCCTGTTTTTATTAACAATGACGGAAATCTCTTTGTTTACGGTGAAGCAATTTCAGGCTTTCTCCCCTATTTAAACAAACTCCTAAAAGAAAGCGGCTCTCCGAAAAGATATGGTTCCCTTTTTGGTATAACTCTGGGAACAGGCTTCGGAGGAGGCTTTGTATGTGATGGAAAACTTTTAATAGGAGACAATTCCGCAGCGGGAGAGATATGGCTTTTGAGAAATAAATTAGAAAAAAATATGAATGCTGAGGAAGGTATAAGCATAAGAGCAATAAAAAGGGTTTACTCTGAAGAAAGCAGTATCCCTTTTGAAAATTCCCCCGAACCAAAGGAAATTTATGAAATTGCAATAGGGAAAAGAGATGGAAATAAAGAGGCAGCTTTGAAAGCATACAGGATTTTCGGAGAGCTTATAGGGGATGCTCTATCCAATGCAGTAACACTTTTTGATTCTCCCGTTGTAATAGGAGGAGGATTATCGGGAGCTCATTCACTTTTTATGCCCTATGTGATTAAGGAGATGAGAGAAAAATATGAAACCTATTCGGGTAAAAAAATCGATAGGCTTGAGATTAAAGTGTTTAATATTGAAGATGAGGATGAAAGAGATGAATTTTTAAAAGGTGAAATCAAAAGAATTAAGGTTCCCTATTCAAAAAGGGAAATAGAATATGACTCAATGCAGAGAATAGCGATCGGAATATCAAAATTGGGGACTTCAAAAGCAGTATCAATAGGAGCTTATGCATTTGCCTTAAATGCACTTGAAAACAGTTAAGTTATATAAATAAATTTTCGGAGGGCTTTATGAAAAAAAGAGCTTTATTCATTGTTTTATTATTTTTCATATCATTATTTTTATATTCTTCCGGAAAACATAAATTGGTTAATCCCTTTATAGGTACGGGAGGTCACGGTCATACATACCCGGGAGTAAGTCTTCCCTTCGGAATGATTCAGGTAAGCCCTGATACAAGACTCGGAACATGGGACGGATGCTCAGGCTACCATTATTCCGATAATTCCATTATCGGGTTTACCCATACCCACCTTAGCGGAACAGGTTGTCTTGATTATGGTGATATTTTATTAATGCCAATCACAGGAAAGGTTAAAATTAATCCGGGAAAAAAAGAAAATCCTGACACAGGTTACCGCTCACGCTTTTCCCATAAAAATGAGTATGCCCATGCAGGATATTACAGAGTTTTTCTTAATGATTACAGAGTAAAGGTGGAGCTTACGGCAACAAAAAGGTGTGGTTTTCACAGATACATATTTTCTGAAAATAGCTCCTCCCACATTCTTCTTGACTTAAAACACAGGGATAAGGTAATAGATTCAAGATTAAAAATATTAAGTTCCACTGAAATTGAGGGATACAGATTTTCGGATTCCTGGGCAAAAAAACAGTATCTATTTTTTGTAATAAAATTTTCAAAGCCTTTCAAATCAGTTAAACTTTTCAAAGATGATACTCTTATTTCAGGGAAAGAAATTAAAGGGAAAAATATAAAAGCTGTTTTTGATTTTGACACTAATGTCAACAAAGTTATCCTGGTGAAAATAGGAATTTCTCCGGTGAGTATTGAAGGAGCTAAGAAAAATTTAGCTAAGGAAATTAAGGGATGGAATTTTGAGAAAATAAAAAACAATGCTGAGAAAGTATGGGATAAAGCTCTTTCGAAAATAGATGTTTATTCTGATAATAAAGATAAAAAAATCATTTTTTACACTGCTTTATATCATGCACTTTTAAATCCTAACCTGTACACTGATGTTGACGGATTTTACAGAGGAAGAGATTTAAAGGTTCATAAAGCCGAAGGATTTGACTACTACACTCTTTTTTCTTTATGGGATACATTCAGAGCAGAGCACCCTCTCTTTACAATAATAGAGAGAAAAAGAACCCTTGATTTTATAAAAACATTTTTACTCCAGTACAAACAGGGAGGAAGGTTACCCGTCTGGGAGCTTTCGGCAAATGAAACGGATACTATGATTGGCTATCACTCAGTACCCGTGATAGTTGATGCTTATGTAAAAGGAATAAGGAATTTTGACATTGAGCTTGCACTTGAAGCAATGAAGCATAGTGCAATGAGAGATCAAAGGGGATTAAAATATTACAAAGAATACGGTTATATTCCGGCAGATATGGATTCTGAGTCAGTTTCAAAAACACTTGAGTATGCTTATGATGACTGGTGCATAGCCGAATTTGCAAAACTTATTGGTAAAAAAGATGATTATCTTAACTTTATTGAAAGAGCACAATACTATAAGAATCTTTTTGACCCTCAAACAGGATTTTTCAGACCAAAAACCAACGGAGGCTGGGTCTCTCCCTTTAATCCGAAAGAGGTGAACTCAAACTATACTGAAGCCAATGCCTGGCAATACAACTTTTTTGTACCTCAGGATATTCAAACTCACATAAAACTCTTGGGAGGAAAGGAAAAGTATTCGGAAAAATTGGACAAATTATTTTCAGAATCTCCCGAACTTGAAGGGAGAAAACAGGCTGATATTACAGGTTTAATAGGACAATATGCCCACGGTAATGAGCCGAGCCATCACATAGCATATCTTTATAATTTTGCAGGAAAATCGTGGAAAACTCAGGAAATTGTGAAAAAGATAGGCTCGGAGCTTTACAAAAATAGCCCCGACGGGCTTGCCGGAAACGAAGATTGCGGTCAGATGTCAGCATGGTATGTATTAAGTGCCATGGGTTTTTATTCTGTAACTCCAGGACTCCCCTATTATGTAATTGGAATCCCTCTTTTTGAAAAAATAATAATCAATCTTGAAAATGGTAAAAAATTCACAATAATTGCCAAAAACATTTCGGACAAGAATTTTTACATACAGTCTGCCGTTTTAAATGGAAAACCGTATTCAAAATCTTATATAGACTATAAAGATATTCTCAAAGGCGGAAGATTGGTTTTTACAATGGGAGAAAAGCCCAATAAAAAATGGGGAGCGGAAGAAAAGAATATACCGAAAGCGGTAATTTCTGATAATCCCATAACAATTGTTCCTTATCTTAAAAATCCTAAAAAGATTTTCAAAAAAACGAAAAAAATAGAATTTAAAACAATAGAAAAAAATTCAAAGATCTATTTCAAATTACCTCAGGATAAAAAATTTAAGTCATTTAAGGCTCCCTTTTATATTAATAAAAACTCTGAAATTGAGTTTTATGCTGTAAAAAAAAGTGTTAAAAGCAAAATTATAAAATCAAAGTTTTTTAAAGTTAATCACAATTGGGATATAAAAATTAAGTATAAATACAGCAGTCTTTATCCTGCATCCGGTAATCTTGCTCTGATAGACGGAATAAGAGGAGAAGGGGATTTCAGAACAGGCACATGGCAGGGTTATGAAAAGGCGGACCTTGATGCAACCATTGATTTCGGAAAGGAAAAAGAGATTCACTCTGTTTCAATAGGATTTTTGCAGGATATAAATGCGTGGATATTTATGCCCCTTTATGTTGAATTTTACATTTCAAATGACGGGAAAAATTTTAAAAAATTGGGAAAGGTTGTAAATGAT
>JAMOVU010000072.1 GCA_027067555.1 Candidatus Aminicenantota bacterium
AATTTTAACTCAAAACACATCCTGGATTCAGGTTGAAAAGGCATTGGAAAATCTTTATAAGAATAATTTAATATATCCTGATAGAATAATGGATATATCTGTTGATAAATTGGCTGAATTGATAAAGCCATCCGGTTATTTTAATCAAAAAGCAAAGAAGATTAAAATTTTTACAGAGTTTTTTGTAAAATTAAATGGTAAAACACCTTCAAGAGATGATCTTTTGAATTTATGGGGAATAGGTAAAGAGACTGCTGATTCCATTCTTCTTTATGCTTATAAAAACCCTCTTTTCGTTATAGATGCTTATACAAAAAGAATTTTCTCAAGATTATTCGGAAAGGATTTTAAGTATTATGATATTATGAGAGAATTATTTGAGCAAAGTTTTCGGAAATTACCACAAAATGAAAAGTTTAAGGTTTTTAATGAATATCATGCATTAATAGTGGAGCATGGAAAAAATGTGTGTAAAAGAAAGCCTGATTGTAATAAGTGTGTTTTAAAGAGTTTGTGTTTAAATTTTAATATTTAACGGTTTTCCTTGCCCCCGCCTCGAAGAACACGACTCCGCCAAAATTCAGCAATTACTGATATTTCACAATCGCACATCGTTCGCTTGTCTTGAACATCCTCGCTCAGATAGTTATTTTTCTCATCTTGCGGATTTTTTCCATAGAATTTTAAACTCCTCGGCGTTAGGTAAATAATAAGAAAAAAGGATACAATAAATTATTACGGATTACGCCTCGTCAAACAGTAAAATTTTGCCATAATAACATTTATAAAAAATTAACAAGGGTAAGGCACGGGAAAAGATCCTTGATTCGAAAAATCAGTTTTTTAAGTGGCTCGGCTGTCTGCAACTTCACTCACGATGTCCGATTGTTCATAAGCAAGTAAACATTAAAATAAAAGTAAGCTCTTTTTGGACTCTAAAATCTTAGTGAATCTCAGCTTTTGGCTTTATAAGGGTTTTGCAAATCTTAGAGAATCTCAGCTTTTTGCTTCGGGGCTTTGGGCTTAATGGCTTCTCTTCCCTTGATAATCTTTTTTTTATATGATAAAAATATTTATTAAATTGAATAGAGGATAAAAGGATGAGAATATTAAAAAGATTGACAATTATTTTATTATTAACGTTAGTTATTGTATATGATAACGGATGTAAGAGCGGAGATAGTGTAGAAGAGGAGTTAAAGGATGTGAGGGTGACTTATTTTGAGGCAGTTAATGGTGGGAAGGTTGAGCAGGTTTATCCTGAGGTGAGCACAACTAATCCTGTTCTTATAAGCCCTGCTAAGGCTGAGGAGTTGGGTATTGGTGATGTTAATGATAGGTACATGGTTGTTTTTGATAGTAGTGGTCCGAGAGTTTTTAAGACTGTGAATGGGGAGAGTTATGCTGTTACTGAAGGTGGTAGGAGTTATGTTGTTTTCCTGCTTGAAGGAGATGATATTGATTATAGTAAAGTTGAAAATCCTGCTCAGTTGCATGGTGTGAGTCATGCTTTTGAGTATTCTTTGAATCGTGATGGTAGGACAATTGATAAGAGTGTGATTGATGACATGGTGGATGAGTTTAATCATATTTTTGATGCGTATAATAGCATGGTTGGCAGTGATAGGCAGGTTAGTTTTTATCATAAGTCTGGTGCTGATCTTCTTATTGGCGCAGGAGATGCTTACGGCGCTATGGGTGTCAACTCTGATACTTCTATTTTTGTAGACACTAACAGGATTCATGATCTTGAGTTGATTATGCGTGTTTTGAGAGAAGAGGCTTGGGAGTTTCATACCGGAGTTGAGGATGTGGCTAATAATGGGACGAGTTTTACTTTGATAACAAGCAGTGATGGCCACTTCAACAGGATAGGAAGAGCATATGCAGTGGCTGTAGAAGTGTTAACACTTGATAGGATTAGATAAATTGTTTTATTTAATAATTTTTTTAGTATTTTTAATCTTTATGATTATTATTTTAATAAATTTTTTATATTATTTTTGTATTCTTGTTTTTATGATATCGAAGGATGAAATGGTTCTTTTTTTGCTTGGTTTGTTGGTAGGCGGTGCTTTAGTTAATCTATGGGTTACAGCAATGTATAGGATTATTGATAAAAATCCTTCAGGAAATAATTGGATAATATTTATAGTTAGTTTGTTATTTTTTTTAGGTATAATCTGTTATTTTTTATTTAAATATGTTTTTTAATTATTAATTTCTTAAAATAAGAAACTTTTTTATATTAGTTCTATATTAGATGTGGTTATGAGGGTGAGAGTTAATTATTATGCGGGTTTATTCATAGTATTTTTGTTTTTGTTCAGTGTTTTGTTCAGTGTTTTTTCTTATGCTTCATTAACTACAGATCCTAATGTTTGTTGTACAGATCCTGATATTAATTGCACGCCAAGTGTTGATTGTGGTGGCGGAAGTAAAATAAAAGTTGTGTATGAGGAAGAAATGAGATATAAGATTAAGATGATAAAAAGAGTAATTA
>JAMOVU010000073.1 GCA_027067555.1 Candidatus Aminicenantota bacterium
GAGTGGGTATAGAGATTCCACACTTTTGTGCCCATAAATACCTTAAACCTGCCGGTCTTTGCAGAATGTGTCTTGTAGAGATAAAGGGTGCAAGAAAACTTCAGACATCCTGTACAACGCCGGTGAAAGAGGGAATGGAAGTTTATACTGAGAGTGAAGCTGTTGTCAAAGCAAGAAAGGAGATTTTGGAACTTCACCTTGCGAATCATCCGCTTGACTGCCCTGAATGTGATCAGGCAGGTGATTGTTATCTGCAGAAGTATTATGATAAATACGGACTTTATGAAAGAAGGTTTTACATAGAAAGAACCCATTTTGAAAAGGATATTATTTTATCTGATAATTTAATTCTTGACAGGGAAAGGTGTATTCTCTGTCAGAGATGCGTAAGGTTTGCAGAGGAGATTTTGGGAGAAAAACTTTTGGCTGTTTTTGAAAGGGGAAGCAGAAGCTATATATCCACATATGATAATGAAAAAATTGATACTCCATATTCCGGAAACTTTGCTGAAATCTGTCCTGTGGGAGCTATTACTGACAGAAGATTCAGGTTTAAAATAAGAAACTGGTTTCTTGAAAAGAGAGAAAGTATCTGTCCTCTTTGTGAAAGAGGTTGTAATATCTATGTTGAAACACCAAAGGACAGACCATATCTGAAAATGTACGAAAGAATTCAAAGGATAATCTCAAGGGATAATCCTGAAGTTAACAAGTCCTTTATCTGTGACAGGGGAAGATATGAACTTTTTGAACTTGAAGAAAATAGGATTTACAAGGGAATTTATGAGATGGAGGAAGTTGGATGGCAGAAGATAAAAAGAATTCTCAAACAACATCTTTTTACAACCGAAACAGTGATATTGTCAGCATGGATGACAAATGAAGAGATTGATCTTGCTCTTTCACTTTTCAAAGATTTTCTTAGTATAAAAAATATATACTATTGGGGAAAAAAGGATGGGGATGAGGATAATATTTTGATAAAAAAAGATAAAAACCCGAATTCTTATTATTTAAGCAATAAAAAGATAAAGAGACTTTCCTCTAAAAGCAGGCTTACTTTGGAAGGGAGTACGGTTATTTTCGGGGACTTTTTTGATGATAATGATTTTCTTTTAAGTAAAATTAATGATGATAGTTTTATTATCATGATTACTCCATATATACCCTCCAATCCGGAAAAGATAAGCTTACTAATTCCAGCGGCAAACTTTTTTGAAAAGGAAGGTTCTTACACGAATTTTGAAGGAAGAGTTCAGAGAGTTGATAAGGTTTTTAAAGCTGATAAAGTTAAGTCAGAATTTGAAATCCTGAAAATAATGGAATCAATTTTGAGGGAAAAATGACAGCCGTTTTAATTGCAATAATAAAAATAGTAGTGCTTTTTGCATGGCTTATGCTCTTTGCCCTTTATGCTACCCTTCTTGAAAGAAAGGAGAGTGCGGTTATTCAGGATAGACACGGAGCGAACAGGGCGAGTATTTTGGGAATTAGCTCCTTTGGTATATTTCAACCATTTGCCGATGCTCTCAAAATGCTTTTTAAAGAGGATTTTATTCCCGATTTTGCGGATAAGAAAATGTTTAAATTTGCTCCTGTGATAACATTTTTCTTTTCTGCTCTTGTAATAATAGCAATTCCTTTCGGAGAACCAATTAAAATAGGTGGAAAACTCATATCATTGCAATTGATAAATCCGGATATTGCTTTGATTCTAATTTTTGCTCTCTCTTCAATGAGTATATACGGTGTAATTCTGGGAGGATGGAGCTCTAAAAACAAATATGCATTTTTGGGTACAATGAGAGCAACTGCTCAGATAATTTCCTATGAAGTTGCTCTTATCTTTTCGGTTCTCTCCTTAATTTTAGTTTATTCAAATATGAAGCTTTATGATATTGTTATGTTTCAAAAAGCCTATCTTTGGGGATGGCTTCCAAGATGGGGTATTTTTATTCAACCTCTTGCTTTTGTTGTTTTTATAATTGCTGCAATAGCGGAGACAAAGAGAGCTCCCTTTGATTTGCCAGAGAGCGAATCGGAAATAATAGGCTTTTTTGTTGAGTACAGTGGAATAAGATTTGGCGTTTATATGCTAACGGATTTTATAGAAACAATTATGCTTTCCCTTCTTGTAACAGTTCTCTTTTTGGGAGGATGGCATATTCCTTTTATAGAAAGAGCCCATCTTTCGGTAAATTGGGTGAAGGCTCTTGAGATAATTGCATTTCAGGTTAAAACATTTTTGGTCTTCGGTTTTCTCCTTTTGGTAAGATGGACATTTCCGCGATTCAGGTTTGATCAGCTAATGGAACTTGGCTGGAAAACACTTGTTCCCATATCCATTTTTAACCTGATAATAACATCAATAGTGGTGGCATTATTGTGAGGATAAAATGAGAGGTTTTTTATACTTTTTTGAAACAATAAAGGGACTTTTTATAACTGGTAAGCACCTTCTTGTAAATAGCTTTTACCATACATTA
>JAMOVU010000074.1 GCA_027067555.1 Candidatus Aminicenantota bacterium
CCTCGGTGATCCTGTATTTGGGAAAACCCATTATTGCCATTAAAAGAGTACTCTTACCTGCTCCATTGGGACCGAATAACACATGGGTTTCTCCTTTTCTAATTGTTAGATTCACATTACTTAAGATAACCTTATCTTCAATCTCAATTTTAAGATTTTTTATTTCTAAAATTTTAAACCTCCTGAAATTAAATTAAAAGAATTATATCATGATTTCCTACAAAGTCAATAGGAAATATCTTTAAATGTTATTTTCATCATTTTCAGCTTCTTCCGATTTTTCAGCAAGAGCTTTGTTCTTTTCTTCTAACTCAGAGAGTATTTTTTCAAGTTCCTTTACTCTTTTGTTTAGGGATGAAATCCTCTTTTTATTTTTAAGAAAATATGGAATTGAAAAGAGCAAAGTGAGAATAACACCTATTCCCATAAAGACCAAAAGAATAAGGGCAAGGGAACTTTCTAATTTAAATCCGAAGAGTTTAAGAGTAACAACTGCTGTGTTCTGGACACCGAAAATCACTGCAACAATTGCAATTATCAAAAAGAGAATAAGAGCAAAATACATTTTCACCTCCTTTTATAGCCGAGCAGCTTAAAGCTCTTTCAGCCAATCAGCAAAAACAATTTCTCTATAATTAATGTCTTTGTTTACTTAACGAATTTTATATTATATTATAAAAAATCATGCATGAGAATATTTATTTCAAAGAAGCAAAAAAGGTTACATTTATTGGAATTCTTATAAATATTTTTCTTGTTGTGATTAAATTAGTGGTTGGAATTTTTGGTAAAAGTTCTGCACTTATTGCTGATGCTATTCACTCATTCTCAGATCTAAGCTCTGATATTATTGTGTTATGGGGTTTAAAATTTGGCTCTAAACCTTCTGATGAAAAGCATAGATACGGACATGGGAAATATGAGACTTTTGCTAATTTTATTTTGGGTGTTTTTTTAGTTTTTGCAGGAGCTGAAATCTTTTATATGTCAATTAAAAAACTTATTTTATTTTTTAAAAGAAGTTCTATTCCTACTCCCGGATGGATAGCCTTTTTTGTGGCTTTTGTCTCTGTTGTTTTTAAAGGAATAATATATCTTTACACCGTAAAGGTTGGTAAAAGAATAAAAAGTAATTTGCTGATTTCCAATGCTTATCATCATTTAAGTGATTCCGTCTCCTCTGTGGGGGTAATGATTGGTATTTTAGGGGCGAAGATTTTACCTTCTAATTGGGTTTTTCTGGATCCTCTTGCGGCTCTTATTTTGAGTGTTTTAATATTAAAAGTGGCTATTAAAATAATAAAAGAATCTTTTGATGAGCTTGTTGAAAAATCTTTGGATGAGAAGGAAGAGGAAAAAATAATTGGGATTATTTCCTCTGTTGATGGGGTTTTTGATCCCCATAAATTGAGAACAAGAAAAATTGGAAATTGGGTAGCAATAGATGTTCACATTAGGGTAAAAAGGGGACTTAGTATTGAAAAGGCTCATGAAATCTCTACCGTAGTGGAAAATGAGTTAAGAGAAAGATATAGAGAAAATATTATTACCAACATACACATAGAGCCTTGTGAATAATTTTATTCTATGCGTTTTTAAAAAGGGGTTTAAAAATTTTTAAATTAAAATTATTTTAAATCTTGACATTTTTAAAAAATTGTATTATATTAAAAATGTTATGATTACAAATTTAGAATGGAGGTTAAAATGATAAGTGAAAAACTTGAGAAGGAATTAAATGAGCAGATTAATGCTGAGCTTTTTTCCTCTTATCTTTATCTTTCTATGGCCGCTTATTCAGGTTCAATAAATATGGATGGTGCTGCTAAATGGTTTCAGAAGCAGGCACAAGAGGAACTTGAACATGCAATGAAATTTTATCACTATTTGGAAGAGAGAGGAGGAAGAGTTCTTCTTACGGCAATCAAAGAGCCAAAAAAAGAGTGGAAAACACTCGAAGAAGCATTTAAAGAGGCTTACGAGCATGAAAAGTATATAACAGGAAGAATTAATAAATTAATGGATCTTGCAGTGGCTGAAAAGGATTATGCTGCTCAGAGTTTTTTGAATTGGTTTGTTGATGAGCAGGTTGAAGAAGAGGCTTCTACTCTTGCTATTTATGAAAAGCTAAAAATGGTAAGGGATTACAAAGGTGGACTTTTTATGGTTGATAGAGAACTTTCTCAAAGAGGTTAATTTAATGAAAAAAAAATTTTTAGGAGGTTTTAAATGATCGTATTAGGAGAGAGATTTCCCGAAATTAAGGTAAAAACTACCCACGGAAATCTAAAATTACCCGATGATTTATCGGGAAAATGGTTTGTTTTATTCAGTCATCCGGCTGATTTTACACCTGTTTGTACAACTGAATTTTATGCAATGCAGAAAAGGTTGGGCAAATTCAAAGAGTTGGGTGTTGAAGTTTTAGGTCTTAGTGTGGATCAGGTGTTTTCACATTTAAAATGGGCGGAGTGGATTAAAGATAATCTTGACACAGAAATTGAATTTCCAATTATTGCTGATGACAGAGGAATGGTTGCGGAAGCTTTGGGTATGATTCCCAGTGGGGCATCAATTACAGCGAGAGCAGTATTTATAGTTGACCCAAAAGGGCTTATTAGAGCTATAGTTTACTATCCTGCTGAGGTTGGTAGAGATTGGGATGAAATATTAAGAGCGATTAAGGCTCTTCAGATTAGCGATGAAAAGAAAGTAGCTCTTCCCCATAAATGGCCTGAGAATGAGCTTATCGGGGATAGGGCAATTGTACCACCTGCTGGTACGGTTGACCAGATTAAGGAAAGAGAGGAAAGCAAGAAGAAAGGTGAGATAGAGTGTTATGATTGGTGGCTTTGCCATAAAAAGATTTAATTTTTAAAGGTTGTAGAAAAGGGGAAGTTTAAACTTCCTCTTTTCTTTTAACAAAATTAATTTCATGGAGGTAAAAATGAGGAAGAAGTATACATTAATTATTTTTATAGTGGTGATATTTGCAATAACACCACTTTTTGCTCAAAAAAAGATGGTCCCAAAGAGTCATAAAATGATGGTGAAAGCTATGTTTTCACATCGGATGCCCCTTTTGGGAGATAGATTCCCAACTCTGAATGTTCAGACAACCCATGGAAAAATAACATTACCTGATTATTATAAGGGCAAGTGGTTTGTTTTATTCAGCCATCCGGCTGATTTTACTCCTGTTTGTACAACTGAATTTGTTGCCTTTCAGAAAAGGTATAAAAAATTCAAGGCACTAAATACTGAGCTCATTGGTTTAAGCATTGATCAGGTTTTTTCCCATATGAAATGGGTTGAATGGATTAAAAATAATCTTGGAGTAAAAATTCAATTTCCGATTATAGCTGATGATATGGGGAATGTTGCAAAAGCTCTCGGTCTTGTTCATCCCGGCAAAGGAACGAACACTGTAAGAGCTGTGTTTGTTGTGGATCCGAATGGGATTATCAGAACGATTCTTTATTATCCTCAGGAACTGGGAAGAAATATGGATGAGATCTTAAGGATTGTTAAAGGACTTCAAGTCTCAGATTCAAGAAAAGTGGCAATTCCAGCAAATTGGCCTTACAATGATACTCCCAAAATTGGAGGAAGTAATGTTATTATACCTCCTGCAAGCTCCTGTTCAGCTAAGATGAAGCGACTTGAGGATTCTAAAAAAGGTAAGTTTAAGTGTATAGACTGGTGGCTTTGCTTTAAAAAATAGATTTAGTTAAAAAAGGGGAGAGCTTTCTCTCCCCTTTTTGCTATTTTAAGTGGAGGTAAAAATGGATAAGAAAGATTTAATTTTGAAAGTAATGATTGATGCAAATAAACCTCTTAAAACAGGAGAAATTGCCGAGCTTTCAAAAATATCAAAAAATGAAGTCTCCAAAATAATAAGCAGTTTAAAAAAAGAGGGTGAGATAGAATCCCCAAAGAGATGTTATTATGTGCCTAAGAAATAGTGAGGAAATCCAAAAAATTTATAATAAAATAAAACCCTTGGTAAAGGAGAGGCTAAAGGAGTTCAAATTGGTAGGCACTTCGATGGAAAAGAAAATGATTTTTGAAGAGATGGTATTCTGTATTCTTACTCCTCAATCTAAAGCAAAAAAAGCATGGGAAGCTGTTCTTAATATGAAAAAAGATGATATTTTGTATAAGGGGAGTTCATCTGAGATCAGGGATTATATAAAAGGTGTGAGATTTAATAAAAGAAAAAGTGAATTCATAATTTTACTTAGAAATATGTTTTTTAAAAATGAGGAATTCTTTGAGAAAATTATTTATGAAACTGAAATTTTGTATTTAAGAAATTGGTTGGTTGAAAAAGTTAAGGGATACGGTTTTAAAGAGGCGAGTCATTTTTTAAGGAATATTGGCAAAGGGGAGAAACTTGCAATATTGGACAGGCATATTCTAAAAAATTTGTCCAATTTTGGTGTATTAAAAGAAGTTCCTAAAACTTTGTCAAGGAATAAATACCTTGAAATTGAAGAGAAAATGGAGAGGTTTTCTGAAAAACTTAATATTCCAATGGATGAACTTGATTTGGTGTTGTGGTACAAAGAGACAGGGGAGATTTTTAAATGAGTGGTAAAGTTCTGAATATGGATGAACTTAAAAAAATATTAATTAACAAGGGAGTTAAACCTTCTATTCAAAGACTTAAAATTCTTGAAATTTTATTAAAGAAGGGACATCCTTCGGTGGATGATATTTACAGGGCTCTTATAGATGAAATCCCCACCCTTTCAAAAACTACAATTTATAACACATTAAATCTTTTTTTGGAAAAGGGGATAGCACAAGCATTTACAATTGCAGGTGATAATGAGCTTAGATACGAATATTTAAATTCTCCCCATGCACACTTTAAGTGTACAAAATGTGGCAAAATATATGATATTGAACTTAATTGTGATGTTTTTATAAAAAAAGAAATTAATGGTTTTAGAATAAACAAAGCATTGGTTTATTTTGAGGGTATTTGTAATGAATGCCAAAATTCAAAAATTTCTTGACAAAAAAGATAAAAAGTATAATCATTTTATATAAATAATTATTTTAAGGAGGCGTGTCATGAAAAAGTATATTTGTACTGTTTGCGGTTATATTTATGATCCTGAGACAGGGGATCCTGACAATGGAATTGATCCCGGTACATCCTTTGAAGAACTTCCTGAGGATTGGGTTTGCCCGATGTGTGGTGCTGGAAAAGATATGTTTGAAGAAAAAAATTAATTATAAATAAAAGGAGGTAATTAATGGATGCTGCCTTATTGGCAAGGATTCAATTTGCAGTAACTATTGGTTTCCATTTTCTTTTCCCCCCTACAACACTCGGACTGTCTCTGATTATACTTATTCTTGAAACTCTTTATATTAGAACCAAGGAGGACATCTACAAAAGGACATCCGCTTTTTTGGTTAAGATTTTAGGGCTTGTTTTTGTGATTGGTACTGCTACAGGAATTGTAATGGAATTTTCCTTTGGAAATAATTGGGCTGAGTATGCGAAGATGGTTGGAGATGTTTTTGGAGCTCCATTAGCAGCGGAGGGCGTTTTTGCTTTTTTTCTTGAATCTATGTTTTTAGGTGTTCTTGTTTTTGCAAGAAACAAGGTTTCAGAAAAAGCTTACTGGTGGTCAGCTTTCTTTGTTTTCTTCGGCTCTCATCTTTCAGGCCTCTGGATTATAATAGCAAATTCGTGGATGCAAACACCTGCTGGTTATAAAATTGTAGAAATTGCTGGGAAAAAGAAGGCAATTTTAACGAACTTTTTTGAAGCTGCTTTAAATCACTCTACCTTGAACAGATATACCCATGTTGTTCTATCTGCCTGGATAACCGGAGGCGCTGTTGTAGCTGCGATAGGTGCCTATTATCTCTTGAAAAAGAGGTTTGAGAAAGAAGCAAAAAAACTTTTTAATGTAGGTGTGATTGTTTTTATAATTTTTTCGCTTCTTCAACTTGTCTCAGGACATGCTGGGGCGGTTAAAGTTGCGGAAACACAACCTGCTAAGTTAGCTGCTTTTGAAGGCATCTGGAAAACCACAACTCATGCTCAACTTGATATTTTTGGAATTCCCGATGAAAAGAATAAGGTTACAAGGTATGAAATAGGGATACCAGGACTTTTGAGTTTTCTTGTTTACTGGGATACAAATGGAGAAATTAAGGGACTCAATGAATTTGGAAAAGACATACCACCCGTTTTATTAACTTACACTGTATACCATATAATGACAGGTCTTGGGTTTTTCTTTATTTTTGTTTCACTAATAGGGATTTATCTTTATTGGAGAAAAAAGATCTGGGATACAAAATGGTTTTTAAGATTAATGATTTTAACAACTCCTCTTGTTTATGTCGCCGTCCAAACAGGATGGATGGCAGCCGAGATAGGAAGACAACCCTGGATAGTTTATAATGTTATGAAAACCTCTGAAGCGATTTCAAAAGTGGTTCCGGCAGGGCAGATTTTGTTTTCTTTGATAATGTTTATAATAATTTATACTTTCCTTTTTGCTATCTTTCTGAAAATCTTCTTTAAGATTATCAGGAAGGGACCTGAAGAAAACATAATCCAGGGTTATTGAGGAGGTTAAAATGCAGGTATTACAAATAATATGGTTTTTGTTAATAGTTATACTTTTTTTAGGATATTCTATACTTGATGGTTTTGATCTTGGAGTAGGGATTCTAACTCCCTTCCTTGCAAAAGATGATACTGAAAAGAGAATTCTGTTTAATGCCATAGGTCCTGTCTGGGATGGAAATGAGGTCTGGCTTTTAACAGGGGGAGGAGCTCTTTTTGCAGCCTTTCCAGCTGTTTATGCAACTGTTTTTAGCGGGTTTTATCTTGCTCTTATGTTAGTTCTTTTTGCACTGATTTTCAGAGCAGTGTCTTTTGAATATTGGGCTCATGATGAGGGAACAAGAAAAATTTGGTGTAAAGCTATTGTATTGGGAAGCTTTTTGCCATCCCTTCTTTATGGTGTTGCTCTTGGGAATGTGATAGTAGGAATCCCTTTAAACGAAGCTCATGATTTTGCGGGCAACTTTTTTACTTTACTGAGGCCATTTCCACTTATTACCGGACTTTTAGGCCTTACCATGATTTTGATACACGGCAGTGTTTATGCCGCACTAAAATCAGAAGGTAATATAAGAAAAAGAGGCCATTCTCTTGCGGAAAAATTTCTGATAGCTTTTATTATATTGTTTATACTTACTATTATTGTTGGTATTTTGCAGATCAAAGGGGTTGCTTCAAATGTGATCGGGTGGATTTTTGCAATTTTAACTATCATTTTCTGGTATCTTACTCTATCAAGTGTTAAAAATGGTAAGGATGGAAAAGCTTTTCTTTTTTCATCTCTCATTCATGTGGCAATTTGGGGATTAATTGCGGCAGTACAATTTCCTTATCTCGTGAGAGCCACGGATCCTGCTCTTAGTATGAGTATTTATGAGTTTTCTTCGAGTAAACTGACCCTTACTGTTATGCTGATAATAGCACTTATTGGAATGCCAATTGTTATTGGTTATACAATCTATATATATAAGATTTTTAAGGGTAAGATAAAGTTGGAGGAGAGTACGGGATACTAAACAAGTATTAAAATATAAATAGTTTTTGGAGGTATAAATGGCAATACAAAAGTTAGTAGAAGGAGTATTTTCAGTAGGTGTGGTGGATTGGGATAGAAGACTGTTCGATGAATTAATTCCCCTTCCTGATGGAACAAGTTATAATTCCTATCTTGTTATTGGAAAGGAAAAAACAGCTTTAGTGGATACGGTTGACCCTGAAAAAAGCAAGGAGCTTATTGATAATCTTAAAAGACTTAAAGTGGAAAAGCTTGATTATATTATAGCTAACCATGCTGAACAGGATCATTCTGGTACAATCCCCGAACTCTTGGAAATTTATCCGGAAGCAAAGGTTGTGACAAATCCTAAATGTAAAGGTTTTTTAATTGATCTTTTGCACATTTCTGAGGATAGGTTTATTGAGATAGAGAATGAAGGGACACTTTCTCTTGGGGGGAGGACTTTTGAATTTATCTATACCCCCTGGGTTCACTGGCCTGAGACAATGTCTACATATCTTATTGAGGATAAAATTCTTTTTTCGTGTGATTTTTTTGGTTCTCATAGAGCGACTTCAAGCCTTTTTGTACAGGATGAATATAAAGTGATAGAAGATGCAAAGAGGTATTATGCTGAGATTATGATGCCTTTTAGAAACCATATAAGAAAGAACATTGATAAGATTTCTTTAAAGGAGATAAAATATATAGCACCGAGTCATGGTCCGGTTTACAATAATCCTGATATAATAATCACTGCTTATAAGGAGTGGATATCTGAAGAGGTAAAAAATCAAATTCTAATTCCTTATGTTTCAATGCATGGAAGTACGGATGCAATTGTAATGAAACTTGTGGAAATTTTCACTGAAAATGGAATTGAGGTAATGCCTTTTAATCTTACAAAGACAGATGTTGGACAGCTTGCTATGGCTTTAGTTGATGCGGCAACTCTTATTATAGGAACTCCCACAGTGCTTGGTGGCCCTCATCCATCTGTTGTATACGCTGCTTATCTTGTAAATGCTCTCAGGCCAAAACTAAAAATGGCTTCAATTGTAGGATCTCTCGGCTGGGGAGGAAAAACAGTGGATATTCTTACGACCATTATGAAGAATCTTAAGGTTGACTTTGTGGAGCCTCTTTTAATAAAAGGTTTGCCAAAAAAAGATGATGGAGAAAAGATAAGAGAATTTGCAAATATAATAATTGAAAAACATAAAAATATGTTTAAATTTTAAAGGAGGATAAAATGAATATAGGAAATTTGTTTCAAACGGGTGATTGGAAAAATGAGAAGCATTCACCGGTTATTGAAATCTTAGAAAAGGGAGAAAAAATTAAGGTTAGGGTTAGTGTTGGAAAGGAAATTCCGCATCCTAACACAACAGAGCACCACATAAGCTGGATTGAAGTTTATTTTTTACCTGAGGGAGAAAAATTTACCTATCATTTGGGAAGATTTGACTTTTCAGCACATGGTGCCTCCTCTCAGGGACCAAATACGAGCTCTGTTTATACTGAGCCTGATGTTACCTTTTATTTTAAAACATCAAAACCTGGCAAACTTTTTGCATCTTCTTTTTGCAATATTCATGGGCTTTGGTCAAATTCCATTGACCTTGAATTATAGAACAATGGATTACAGTAAGTATTCAGTTAAAGATTGTTTGTTCACAGCAATTAAAAGCGAAATTGAAGCAAAAGCTGTTTATGAATCATTAGCAAAGCAGGTAAATAATATGATGCTAAAGGACAGATTGCTCTTCCTTGCCGGAGAAGAGGTAAAACACAGAGAATATTTCGAAGCCCTATTTAAAAAACTATTTCCGGGAGAAGAACTCATTCTTCCAGAAAAAAGCCCAGTGCCTTTGCCGGAAATAGAAATCAACAAAGAGAATGTTTTTTTAAGTGAAGTTTTTGGGAAAGCTATGGAAGCGGAGATGGCAGCTTTTGATTTTTATATGCAGCTTTCTAAAAAATTCGGAGATGATGAAACAAAAAAGATGCTTACTTACATTGCTTACATGGAGAAAGGACACTATAATCTTCTTGAGTTGGAGAGGCGAGCTATTGAAGAGGCTGAAGATTATGAAATAAATTGGCCTATGACCCATGTTGGACCATAAAATAAGGGGGGGATTTTTCCCCCTCTTTTTTCTTATCTTTTTTTTCGGCTTATCATTGTTGATAAGTGGTACTATTTATGAGACAAAATATAAATATGATGCGAATGTTAAAGTGTATAGAACAAAATATAAGTATGAAGCTGATCTTATTGTTTATGTGTCAAGATATAAGTATGAGGCTTCTAACAAAGATGAAATTTGGTACTATACGCCTTACAAATATGAAGCTGATGCAAAGGTTTATTTTACAAAATATAAGTATGAAGCTGATTTAATTGTCTATTTTACGAAATATAAATACGAAGCAAAGTGGGTTAAATCTTCAATGTACCGAAGTTTATTCAAGTAAGATTTAAAAGGGTTTTTGCTGTTTTTATTACTTCATCACTTTTAATTGAGTCCATACAAATCTTTTTTTCAAGAGGACATTCTCTGTATTTACACGGGGAGCAAGGAGCTTTGTGAAAAATTATTTTGTGATTTTTGTTGAATGGATAAGTGGATGTTGGGATTGTTGGACCAAAGATTCCTATAACTGGTACTCCCAGAGCGTTAGCAAGGTGCATAAGCCCTGAGTCATTGGAAATAAGAATATCCATTCTTTCAATTAAAGCCATTGCCTCTCTTATTGCGGTTTTACCGCAAAGATTTATAGACTCTTCTGTGGATGCTTTTACACAATCATTATCATCTGTTTTGCTTCCAAAAATAAAAATTCTTGCTCCATATTGTTTTTCAAAATAGAGAGCAACCTTTTTAAATCTCTCAGGGAACCATTTTTTTGAACTTCCGTAGGCAGCACCGGGGGAAATTCCAATATTTATGTCTTTTAATTTCCCTGAAAGAAAATTATCAGCCCATTCCTTTTCACTTTTTGAAGTAATCAGAGAAATTCTGTCAATATTTGTGTGAAGTAATCCAGCTGCTATTACCAGATTTTTGTAATAATTTGAAAAGTGTTCATTTGGATTAAATTTTTTTTTGATCCTTTTTGTAAGAAAAATTCCTCTCCCCTCATTTAAGTAGCCTATGATTTCTTTTGAACCGGAAAAAGCCATAGAAAAAGCTGATCTGAAAGAATTTGGCAAAAGATAAGCCTTATCAATATTCTCTTTTTTTAGTTTTAAGTGAGCTTTTATTTCCGGAATTAACTTATTATTAAGTTTTATTATTTTTTTTATTCCATTGTAATTTTCGAAAATTTCAATGACTGGACTTCTTCCTATTAAGTAAATATCGCAGTTTTTAAAATTTTGTTTTATGGTTTCAATTGCCGGGATTGACATTACCGCATCCCCAATCCAGTTGGGGATGCGGATTAATATTTTCATTTATTGTTTTAACTCGAAATACCCCATTATTAGATTGTTATTGTGATAAATTTGAATTCTAAAATACTCCTTTCCTTTTAAAATTGCTTTTCTTACACCCTTAAAAGGTTTATTACATGGTTTTACAACAGCCATTTCCTTAAGTACAAAATTCCCTTTTTTATAAAGGTAAAAGTAGTAGTTTCCATCCTCTTCTTTAACTATAACTTTGTACATTCCTTTATTATGAGGGGTATCCTTTTGAATAAAGCTCGGGAAATAGATATATCCTAAATTCCTTTCATATGAGAAAAGAAAGAAGGTTAAAACAAAAACTAATATTATTAATAGTGCTATTTTCTTCATTATTCTTGCCTCCTATTACCCGTTTTTCTTTTTTATATGGGCCCTTCTATTAAATCTTCTGGTTTCTTCTGTACTGTTGTCAAAAGCAGGTCTCTCTTCACCGTAACTTATGATATCAATTCTTGAGGGATCAATTCCATTGCTTACCATAAAATCTTTTACAGCCTGAGCTCTTTTTTCACCAAGGGCAAGATTGTAAGCATTTGTTCCAATATTACAGGTGTGCCCTTCTATTATAATTTTAACATCCTTTCTCTCTTTAAGCTTTTCTACTTCTTTTAAAAGAATTGTCTTTGCTTCATCTGTGAGTTCATAGCTATCAAAAGCAAAATAAGTATCCTTAAAGATTAAGGGAGTTAACACAGGCTTTACAACCTCTTTTTTTACCTCTTTTTTAATTACGGGCTTGGGTTCCTCTTTCTTTACGACTACTTTCTTTTTGATTTCTTCGGGAATTGATGTGTAAACAATTGAAATAGCTCCTCCCTGAGTGCTTGCCAATCCATCATTAAAGAGTAGATTCTTTTTATATGCGATGTTAACCTTTACCTTTTCGCTGAGCAGAAATTGGAAACCTACAGCAAGATCAAGATTATTCTTTTGCTCTGTATCAGAGTTTAGGTATCCTGTGTAATAAAGTTCTCCGATCGTATAAACTCTGTTTGCAATTCTTAATTTTCCACCTGCCCCTGCAAGAATTTCGTCACTTATTATTTCTGTTCCTGTTGGAGTTACAAATGTAGAAAGGTTGGTATTCATAAAGTTCACATATTCGGTTTTATCAATTTTTCCATTATGCTTGTAACCTACGTTCAAAGTTAAAATTCCGCTTTTTGTTTGGTTTGTTGAAAGAATAAGATTTCCACCGAAGGCTGGTTTTGTGGTGGTCGTTGCAGTCTCTTTTGAGGACAGAGGCATTTCAACAAAGCCCCTTATAGCAAAGTTTTTGGAAATTGAAAATTTGATACCAAAATCTGCATAACCGAGTCCTTCATAGAAAGGAGAATGAGCATATGGGGTGCCATTGTAATAAGTATCATTTAAATTGTCGGGGTCAACCCTTCTCCAAAAATTCAGCCTTGCTCCGATTTCTACTTTGTCGGAGAGTCCATATCCAAGACTGAGGTAAAAATCATTAATGTCAATATCCTGTTTTTCTCTGTCCAGGTTGTCAAGTCCGAGAGTTAAAATATAATTACCTGATCCTATTGAGTTTGCGTAAAAAAGATGAAATAACCCTGAATTTCCATATTCCGAAGAAATTAAAGGTATTGCTAATAATAAGACTACAAATAAAACAACACTTCTCCTCATCCTTCACCTCTTAATATTTTATTTCAAAAAAATTATACTCCCTTTTTTTTATTTTTTCAATATTAAATAATGATTAACACTATTTTTAAGATATTGTTTGAAATTTTTTTAATTTTAAGTTAAATTTAATTATTATAATAATGTGGAGGGAAAAATATGAGTAATGGGGAAAAAGAATTTTCCTATGTTTCAACAGTGCATAATCCCGAACCTGACTACACAAAGCCACTTCTTAAACTTACCGATGAGCAAAGGAAACAACTTTACAAAAGATTAAAATTTCTTTATGGAAAGGAAAAAGCTGATGAGTATTTACCTGAGCTTGAAAGAATTTTGAAGGTGTACTATGCACATAAACCCGATGAATTAAAAGAGAGAGAAAAGAATTTTATTCCTGAAGAAAGGTTCACTCAAAAAGATATAATTTTAATTACTTATGGGGACTTAATTGTGGGAGGTGATGATAAGCCTTTAAAAGCGCTTGAAAAATTTTGTGATAGTTATCTGGAAGGAGAGATAAGTACGATACACATATTACCATTTTTCCCTTATTCTTCTGACAGAGGGTTTTCTGTAATTGATTTTACAACAGTGGATCCAAGACTGGGGACATGGGAGGATATAGAAGAACTTGAAAAAAAATATCAATTAATGTTTGATGGTGTTTTTAACCATGTTTCTTCAAAAAGCCGATGGTTTCAGGAATTTTTGAATGGAAATAAAAGATATCAGGAATATTTTATCTCCTTCAAATCGCCGGATGAAATAACACCTGAGCAGAGAAAATTAATTTTCAGACCACGAACTTCTGATATCCTTTCCAGATATCAATCAATAAATGGGCCTGTTTATGTTTGGACAACTTTTTCCAATGATCAGATAGATTTGAATTATAAAAGCCCTGAAGTTTTGATGAGGGTAATCGAGATCCTTCTTTTTTATGTCAGACATGGAGCAAGTATAATAAGGTTGGATGCTGTTACTTACCTCTGGGCTGAGCCGGGTACAAGTTGTATTCATCTTGATCAAACCCATGAGATTGTAAAACTTTTTAGAGATGTTTTTAAAATTGTTGCCCCCTGGGTTGCTCTAATAACAGAAACAAATGTTCCCCATAAGGAAAATATTTCATACTTTGGAAATGGCAATGATGAAGCTCAGATGGTATATAATTTTGCACTTCCTCCTTTGGTACTTTATACTTTTTACAAAGAGGATGCAACCGCAATAAGTGATTGGGCATCAGGATTAAAATTGAAATCAAAAACAAACACATTTTTTAATTTTTTGGATTCCCATGATGGAATTGGCCTTATGGCAATAAAGGATATTTTGCCTAAAGAGGAAATAGATTTAATCATAGAGAGAGCAAAAAAACACGGAGGGATAATTTCTTACAGAGCTGTTGCTGGAGGTGGCAAAGAGCCTTATGAAATTAATATCACATGGTTTAGTGCTCTTAATGATGAGAATGATGAAACTGAGGATATAGCCTTTCAGGTTAAAAGATTTGTTGCATCAAGAGTCATAGCCATGGTTCTGGCAGGAGTTCCCGGTATTTATCTTCATAGTATGATAGGTACTCAGAATGATATTCACGCTGTGTTGGAGACAAAATCGAACAGAGCTATTAACAGGACAGTGGTTTCCTATGAAGCTATAATGAATGCTTTAAAGGATCCTCTTTCGAAGGTATCAAGGATAAGTAGAGAGTTTGGAAGACTTGTTAAGATAAGAACAAAGGAAAGGGTTTTTCATCCTAATGGTGAACAGAGGATTATCAAACTTTCACCAAAGGTTTTTTCTGTTTTGAGAAAGTCTCCGGAAGGAGATGAAACTATACTTGCTCTTATTAATATTAGTAAGGAAATTTGCAAGCTTGAAATTCCTATCAGGGAGTACGGGGGAGAGAATTGGAAAGATTTGGTTAGTGAAATGGAGTGGATGGCGGATGAAGATGGAAAAATATATCTTAAGATCATGCCCTATGATGTGGTTTGGTTGAAAGAGATTAAACAACAGGCATAATGCCAAAAAGTGTCCAGATATTTAATAAAATTTCAGATCATTATGAAAAATTTAACTTTGTTTCGAGTCTTGGTATAGAAAAGTTTTGGAGGAAAAAATTAAAAAAATTTGTAGATGGAAAAAATAATCTTATTCTGGATTTAGGAACAGGGACAGGAGTTTTTACGGAGGAGATCAGGGATAGGGGAATTATAATAGGTATAGACCCATCTCTTAAAATGATTATGAGAGGTAGAGAAAAGAGAGAATTTATAAAGTTTGTCTTGGGGGTTGGAGAAAAACTACCTTTTAAAGATGAAAGTTTTAATTACATTGTATCTGCCTATGTTATGAGAAATCTCGATAGTGTTGAAATAACTTTAAGTGAATCTTTGAGGGTTTTAAAACCCGGTGGTAAAATGATAATTTTGGAATTTTTTCCTCCCAAAAATATTTTTTTCAGGTTTTTTTACAAATTTTATTTGGGAATAGTGATCCCATTTTTTTATAAAATTTTTTATGAAGACTCTTTACCTGTAAAGTATTTTTCAAACTCAATTTTTACTTTTATTAATGTTTCCGAGTTTTTGGGTTTGCTTAATAAAATCGGATTTGTTAAAATTAAAATTGTGAAAAATTTTTTCGGAATATCTTTTTATTTTTTTGGAGAGAAAAGTGGATAAGCTAAAAGGATATGTAAAGGTTATGAGGATTTACCAATGGATAAAGAATTTAATTATATTTTCTCCTATAATTTTTTCCAAAAATTTTTTCAACCCGAATGATTGGAGAAAAATCCTTCTAACCTTTATAGGTTTTTCTCTTGTTGCCTCTTCTTCTTATGTGCTTAATGATATTGTAGATAGGGAAAAAGACAGACTACACCCTGTTAAAAAAAACAGGCCAATTGCATCTGGCAAAGTTTCTATTATAGAAGCAACTTTTCTTTTTATTTTCCTTTTTGTAGCGGGTCTTTACATTAGTTATATAGTTGATAAAGGTGTGGCGCTTTTTACCCTTTCCTATTTTTTTCTGATACTTTTATATTCTCTTTTTCTCAAAAAAATGGTTTTCATAGACATGATAACAATTGCGATAGGTTTTGACATAAGAGCTCTTGTTGGAGCTTATGCAATTAGGGTGGAACTATCCTCATGGCTGGTAATAGACCTTTTTCTTCTGGCTCTTTTCCTTGCTGCTACAAAAAGAAGACAGGAACTTATTAAACTTAAGGATGCTGACAAACACAAAAAGGTTCTATCCTATTATTCTCTCTCCATGATAGATCAAATAATTCCTATTTTAACATCAACAACTTTAATTTCTTACATAATTTATACTCTCTCTCCCAAAGTTAATACATATTTTGGGACTAATTATTTTTATTTAACAGTTCCCTTTGTGGTTTATGGTATTTTCAGATATCTTTACATTATATATAATAAGGATACATTTGGAGATCCCACTTATCTTTTAATTCATGACTGGCCTCTAATTTTAGATATAGTGTTGTGGGGAGCAAGTATTATTGCTCTTATTTATGTTTTTTAGAGAAGTTTCCTTTTAATTTGTAAAGACTTAAAAAGTTCCTCTTTTCATTTTTTGATATTTTATTGCAAAACGATGAGCTTCATCGCGGGCAAATTTTAAGATTTTAAACCATTTGGCATTTTTTTCTTTGATATTTTTTCCTGTTAATAGATGAATAGTATCCTTTTTTTCTTTTGATATTGAAATTACTTCTATATTAACCCCGGTTTCCTCCATTGCTCTTTTTGCGGCATTGAGCTGAGCAATACCTCCGTCAATTAGCAAAAGATCTGGTAATCTTTTATCTCTTTTGGAAGATAATCTTCTTTTTACAATTCTATATATGTTTTCAGGATCATTTGCTTTTTCGGATTTTGATATAAAGTATCTTCTATAACCTTTTTTGTCAGGCTCGCCCCTGTAAAAAGATACTTTTGAACCTACTATATTTGTTCCGCTTAGATGAGATATATCATATGCTTCTATTATCTCAGGATATCTTTTTAATTTTAGTTCTTTTTTCATCTCTTTTAGGGCATCTTCTTTTTCAAATTCTTTAAATTTTATTTCTATATTTTCATTTAAGCTTTCCATGATTTGACTAAATTTCCCCCCTTTACCTTCGGTTATTTTTATCTCTTTACCACTTTTTGAACTTAAAAAGGGAGTTAAATTCTTTTTTATTTCCTTTGAAAATTTAGAGGCTATTATAAGCCTTTCAGGAATACTTTCTTTAAAATAGAAGTCTGATAAAACAGAGAAAAGGAGTTCTTTGTCTGAAATAAAAACATCTCTTAAATAAAACTCCTTTTTCTCTTTTATGTTTCCATTTTTATCGGCTCTCAAGAGAAAAAAAAGAGCCGAATTATTGTCTCTTTTGTAGCCCCAGATATCATAATTTTCCCTTATTTCGGTATTTTTATAAGTTTTCTTTTCAATGCTTTCAATAGCAAAAATCAAATCCCTTATTTCAGCGGCCTTTTCAAATTCAAGAGAGTTTGATGCTTCTTTCATATCCTCTTTGAGGTTTTCTATATATATTTCGATTTTGCCATTTAAAAAATTTATAGCATTTTTTACGCTTTTTTCATAATCCTCTTTTGAGATTTTTCCCACGCATGGTGCAGAGCATAGTCCTAAAAAATAATCCAAGCACGGCCTTTTTCTCCTCCCGATTTTTTCTTTGCAGGTTCTTATTTTAAAAACTTTGCCAATGATTCTCAAAATTTTATAGGCATAAGAAGCAGGTATATAAGGACCAAAATAAAGTGAATCAGAGTCTGTTTTTCTTCTTGCTGTTCTTATATATGGAAATTCTTCATTGATTTTAATTCTTAGTAGAAGAAAATTTTTATCATCCTTAAGTCTTATATTATATTTAGGAGCTTTACTTTTTATGAAATCTCTTTCGAGAAAATATGCCTCTTTCTCATTTTTTGCTATAAGATACTCCACATATTCTATGCTTTCGGGAAACAGAATCCCGTGGGAATAGTCTGACTTAAAGTACGAAGAAAGTCTTTTCCGAAGATTTAGAGCTTTCCCAATGTAAACTAATTCTTTCTCTATATTGTAGAGAAAATAGATACCACTTTTTTCTGGTATGGAAACTAAACTTTCTTCTTTAAAAGGGATTAACATCCCTCTTCTTTTATGTTTCTATTCCCAATTTCTTCTTTGCCTCATCAGTAAGTCTTTCAGGTGTCCATCTGGGCTCCCACACAAGTTTTACATCAGCATCCTTAACTCCTTCCAATTTTGCTAATTCCTGTTTAACATAAAGCGGAAGGGTTGTCATTAGAGGGCATCCGGGAGTTGTTAAAGTCATATCAATGTAAACTATATCGTCCTTTATATCTATTTTATAGATTAAGCCAAGATCCCAAACACTTATATGGAGCTCAGGATCAAGAATCTCTTTGAGTTTTTCTATTACTTTTTCCTCAGTAATCATTTTTCCTCCTTATTAATTTTACTTTTAAGCTCTTTTTCATGTTTTTTCAGATACCGGGCACTCTTAAATCCATATTTTGAATGGGGAAACTCTTTTGCTGCTTTTCTGAAGTATTCAAGGGCAAGTTTGTATCTTTTTGTTTTTTGATAAAGTTTTGCAAGATACCAGTAAACTTTATCCATGTATGAATAATTGGGATATTTTGCCATTAATTGTTTAAATCTTCTTTCTGATGCAACATATGCTTTTGTCTTGTAGTAAAAATGGGCTATAAGAAAGATGCTTTCAGCTGCATTATCTTCGCATTTTTTCAAATACTTTTTCCCATCCTTTGCTTGTGGGGTAAGCGGGTAAGTAGAAATCAACCTTTTAAATTCTTTTATTGCGGAATAAGTATTATCCTGATCCCTTCCCGGCTTTCTCATCATTTTGTAATAGCAATAAGCAATTAAAAACTGAGCCTGTGGTGCAAGTGGGTGGGAAGGATATGTTGCTACAAAGTCTCTGAATTCCTGAATGGCAAGAAGATAATTATCAAACCCTTTTTGTCTATAATATGTGTAACCAATTTGGTATTTTGCTTCCGGGGTGTAACTTGAGTTCGGGAAGAGTTGTACTATTTCTCTGAAATACTTTCTTGCTTTTTCAGGGTGTCTTTTGCTCATTTTAAAAGCTTTTTCAAAAAGTGCTTTCGGTGTTGCCCCTTTGTTTATAACAATTTCATCTTTTTTGCTTCCGCATCCTGTAAAAAATAGAGAAATCAAAAATATTGATAAAACTAATATAACTACCTTTTTTGTCATCCTAAAATCTCCTTCATTTTTTTTACTGTTTCCTTGGGATTTTCGCTTTTAAAAATATAACTTCCTGCCACGAAGATATCAACTCCAGCTTTTTTTAAGCTTTCAAGATTATCTCCCTTTACTCCACCATCTACTTCTATAAGTGTCTTATATCCATTTCTATCTATTATTGTCCTCATCTTTTTTATCTTATCCAAAACAGATGGGATAAAACTCTGCCCTCCGTAACCTGGAGAAACACTCATAAGAAGAACAAAATCTATATATGGTAAAGCATCCAGTACTGAAGAAATTGGTGTTAATGGATTTAACGCTATTCCTGCCTTTAACCCACTTTCTTTAATTTTGGAGATAGTCCTAAAAGGGGTATGGGCTGTTTCAAAATGAAATGAAATCATATCTGCTCCAGCTTTGACAAAAGAATCTATATTATCATCAGGATTTGTTACCATTAAGTGAACATCAAGGGTTAGTTTTGTAATTTTTCTTATTGATTTTACAACTGGTGGTCCCATAGTAATCTGGGGAACAAAGTGCCCATCCATTATATCAAGGTGAAGCATATCAGCTCCTCCCTCTTCAACCTTTTTTATCTCTTCTCCAAGTTTTGAAAAATCAGCTGATAAAATTGAAGGTGCTATCATTTTACCACATCCAGAATTATAATATTCCCTCTTTTTATTTTGTACCCTGAAAGAGGAGTTTGTCTTACTATTGTACCTCTCGGGATTCCTTCGTACTGTACCTCTCTTATACCTTCTATCTTTAATCCGTATTTGTCAAAAATTGTTAAAACATCTGCAATGTTTTTTCCTATGAGATCAGGCATTATGTAAGATAGGGTGCGTGGTCCACTTGAGACAAGCACATCAATCCCACTTTTTTTGAATGTTTCTGCTCCCGGAGGGGGGTTTTGCGCTATTATGTCCTGAGATTGGAATTTATAATGAATGGATGAAATCCTTTTGATTTTAAGAGCATACTGTTCCAATTCCATTTGAGCAGCTTTTAGGTTTTTTTGAATAAGATCCGGAACCTTAACTCTTTCTCCTCCGCTGCTTATATCAACAATGATAAAGTGTCTCTTTTTTATTTTTTCTCCCGGTGCAGGGTATTGATTTACTATTGTTCCTTCCGGATAATCTATACTAAAAACTTCTCTTCTTTTTTTCAAATAAAGTTCTTTCTTAGTGAGAATTTTGATTGCTTCCTCTTCTGTTTTCCCTCTTAGGTCTGGTACTCGATAAGTTTCTCCTTTTATAAGCATAAACATTGTTATAAAAGCTGAAAACAGAAAGATAAGGATATAAAGTGATGTCCACAGGGAAAATTTAAGAAGTTTTTTCAAAATTTTGTTTTTCATAACTTTGATTTATAACACAAATAGCCTTTTATATCAAGGATGCTCTGAGGAGAGCTTATTTAAGTATTGTCCCCATTTTTCATATTCTTCCTCTTTCCCCCTTTTCTTTAATCCTTTCATGTAGATGTTTATTTTTCTTAAAAGTTCTTTTTTTGCTATTTTCATTTTTTCTCCTTGAAAGAACTTTTCTTCGACAAGTTTTTTCAACCCTTCTATTCTGAATATTTCTATTTGTCCGTATTTTTCCGAAAGTTGTGGCCAATTTCCTGCCCTTTTTATGGTTAAAGGAGTATTAACATACCCTATCTCATACTTTGACAAAATTCTAAGCCATAGCTCATAATCTTCTGCTATTTCAAGATCTTCCCTGAATCCTCCGAATTCTTCAAAAAGACTTTTTCTCATCATTACAGTTGAAGGGCCTACAATACATTTCTTTAAGGCATCCTTAAATATATCTCCTTCTCTTTTATGCTTTTGCTTTTTTTGACTCATTATTTTTCCGTTTTTTACCCACAATTCTTTTGTATGGGAGATTTTGAAAGAGTTTTTTTTCATAAATGAGAGCTGTATTTCAAGCTTTTTAAAATTCCACATATCATCCGAATCGAGAAAAGCTATATACTCTCCCCTTGCTATTTCAACTCCTCTGTTTCTTACAAATCCTGGTTTACCGCTATGCTCTATTTTTAAATATCTTATACCATTTAATAGAGAAAACCATTCTATCCTTTGATCTTCAGAACCATCATCAATAACTATTAATTCAAAATCTTTGAAAGATTGTCTTAAGACAGACTCAATCGCTTCAACAAATCTCTCGTATCTTTCAAATACAGGGATGATTACGGAAACGATAGTTGTTTGCATTTGAAGAATTATAACATATCATCTCTGTTGTTTGACAATTAAAGTTAAAATTCTTATAGTTAAATATAAAAAGGAGATTTTTGAAATGGTAAAGAAAAAGAGCTGGGTTGAAAAGCTTAATGATAGTAAAGATCTTCCTAAAGTAGTTCCAATAAGCGGCAAAATGATCGGTAAGTGGGGTACAAAATCAGGAGATACTCTTGCCATTCCTTCTCCGCTTGAAGTTGATTCTATTATGAGAAAAGTACCGCCTGGAAAACTCATTACTATAAATATAATTAGAAAGATAATAGCAAAAAAACATGGTGCTACAATTGGATGTCCGATAACTACTGGAATTTTCGCAAAAATTTCAGCTTATGCTGCTGAGGAAAGAAGAGAAAAAGGTGAAAAAAACATAACTCTTTATTGGAGAACCTTGAAAGAAGGTGGGGTCCTAAATGAAAAATTTCCAGGGGGGCTTGAGAATCAAAGAAAGCTCCTGGAAAGAGAAGGGTTCAAAATTATTAGAAAGGGGAAAAAGTATAAAGTGGATAATTATGAAAAGTATCTTTTTGTAAATTTTTGATGAAGGAAAATTTTTTTGATTATGTTCGTTATTGGATAATTTGTTTTTTGCATAAAAAACAATAAGGAGGTTTTGATGGAGGAGCTTAAGCAGGAAAAGAGAAAAACAATTTCAAGAAAAAAATTTATTGAAAATGTGGCAATCGGAGGAGCCCTTTTTCTTTTTAAAGGAGTTGGTATGGTTTCCCTCTCCTTTGGGAAAGATGGCTCTTATTCCATGATAATAGTTGAATATGAAAAATGTGCCGGATGTAGAACCTGTGAGACCGTATGCTCTGCTTCAAATCATCCGATTAGGATTGCAGGTAAAGAGTATCCGGGTCTTGGTAATCCTTATCTTGCGAATATAAAGGTGTACTCTTACAACCCTGATACTTTTGTACCAAATGTTTGTCAATTCTGTACGGATTCTCCGTGTGTTGATGCATGTCCTTCTCCTATTAATAAAAAAACTGGTAAAAAAGCTCTTTCGAAAGATACTGTATTGGGTAATATTGTTTACGATCCTACTGTTTGTATGCATTGCGGAAATTGTGCAAGGGCATGTAAGGAAAAGAGCGCAGGAGTCATCATTTTTGATGAGGTAAACAGAAGACCTACAGGTATGTGTAATTTGTGCGGAGGAGACCCCCAGTGTGTAAAATATTGTCCCTACGGAGCTTTGCATTTTGTAAAGGGGAAAATTGATAAGAGAAGATTTTATAAGATGAAGCCTGATAAAATTGCTGAAATTTTGGCTAAAGAATGGTACAAAGGCAAAGGAGGTAAGGTACAATGAAAATAAAAGGATATTACGGTGTTTTTCTTGATATAAATCTTACCGCAGGTAAAATTGAGAAAATACCTGTGAGTGAAAATTTAATAGTAAACTATTTGGGAGGAAGAGGATTCGGGGCAAAAATTTTGTATGATAACCTTAAACCCGGTACGGATCCATACGGAGAGGATAATCTCCTTATGTTTATGACTGGCCCTCTTTCAGGTTTTCCTGTCCCTTCAGCTTCAAGATTAACAGTTATTACAAAATCCCCTCACACATCTCCGGTGAAGAAAAAATATCCCCATTCATCCACTCTGAGTTATTCCAGTGTGGGAGGTTTTTTTGCTCCTGAGATTAAATTTGCCGGTTATGATGGAATTATTATAAGAGGTAAATCTCCATATCCTGTTTATCTTTATATAAAAAATGATAAGGTTGAAATAAGAGATGCAAGGAAATTCTGGGGAATGGGAACAAATGAGTTTGATAAAAAAATAAAAGAAGAGTTTGATGATAAAAAGTTTCAAGTGATTTACATAGGTCCGTCGGGTGAAAATTTGGTTGAGTACTCAAGCGTTTTACACACAGCTTCAAGAGCTGCCGGGAGAGGAGGTGTTGGTGCTGTTATGGGTTCCAAAAAGCTTAAAGCAATTGCAGTAAGAGGAACAAAAATGCCTCCGGTGAGCAATCATAAGGATTTTGTGGAATTACTTGAAAAGCATAGGAAGATTTTTAAAAGCTCGGGGCAAACATTAAACTGGAGGCTTAATGGGACTGCAGGAGCTTTGGTCTCATCAAGCAGAAGAGGTTCTCAGGCAGTAAAAAACTACAGAGAGGGGACATTTAAGGAGATAGATAAAATAGGGGCTGAAGCCGCTCGAAAAAAGTACTGGGTCAAAAATTATGCTTGCTACACTTGTATGCTTGCATGCAAAAAGAGTGGGGTTATTACCGACGGACCTTATGCGGGAATTTCCCACGATGGGCCCGAATATGAAACAGGGACAATGTTAGGAGCAAATCTTTTGGTGTCTGATCTTGCCGGGCTTTTAAAGGAGATCTTTGATGCTGACGATTATGGAGTAGATGCAATTTCAATAGGAAACACAATAGGGTTTTTAATGGAGGCTTATGAAAAGGGGTTAATTGACATAAAATTTCTTGATGGAATTGATCTTATATGGGGAAATGTTGATGCAATATTAAAAATGATGAAAAAGATTGTTCACAGGGATGGCGTAGGAGAGCTTGCTTCACATGGAGTTAAATTTTTATCTGAAAAAATTGGAAAAGGCTCTTCTGAATTTGCAATTCATGTAAAAGGACATGAACTTGCCGCATGGAATGTTCATGTAAGCCCGAGAACAGGTATAAGTTATGCTACCTCCAACAGAGGAGCCTGTCATCTTAATGGTGGCAGCAAAAGAAGTCAGGATAGAGGCGCTCTTCTTGATTCATTGGGGATTTGCAGATTTGCATTTTTCGGATACAGGAATGATGGTATAAGAAACTTTATAAATGCGATAACCGGTATAGGTTATACTGAAGCGGATTTTCTCAAGGTAGGCGAAAGAATATTCAATACTGAAAAAATGTTTAATGTAAGGGAAGGGTTTGATATAAAAGATGATGTTTTACCCGAAAGATTTTTTAAAGAGCCACTTTCCTATGGTGCGGGAAAGGGGAAGGTCCTTACAAAGGAAGGATTTTACAGAAAACTTTTACACAATTATTATATAGAAAGAGGCTGGGATCCCAAAACAAGCATACCTACAAAGTCAAAGTTAAAGGAGTTAGAGATAAGTTAAATTTCTTTTGCCACAGCCCTTACAAGAGAATATAAATTTAGCATAAAAGTTTCCATTGGTTGATCTATTGCATCCTCTTTTTTGAAGATTTTAAGAAGAAAATTGTTTACAATTGAATCTTCATTATCTCCCTTTAATAGAAGCTCTTTTATTTTTTCTCCGATTTCTAATGTTTTCTCATAGGATTTTTTTAAAAATTCTTTTGCCTTTTTACCTTCAACCGGTCTGTTATGGGGAAGTGCCAATATATTAACTTCAAGTTCACTTAATCTTTTAAGTGAATTTATGTAAGTTGAATAGTTTGAAAAGAAAAGAGGTTTAATTTTGCCGTTTTTTTCAAAAATACCCACTGCATCGCCGGGAAAGAGTATTCTCTTCTCTTTATCATAAAATGAAATTGAGCACTTTGTATGTCCGGGAGTTTCAAAAATAGTAAATTCAAAATTTCCATTTGAAATTAAATCTCCTTCCTTTAAAATTTTATCAACTTTTAATGTTTCGTAATTATCATATTTAAACTCTTTTCCTGCCTCAGCTCTGTTCATCTCCTTTATAAAAGCTCTCGCCTTTTCCTTTGAAAAAATGGAGGCTGCTCTTTCCGATGCCCAAACCTCGATTTTAGGAAAAATTTCTTTTAACATTGGAATTCCACCACAGTGGTCATAATGGGAATGGGTTAATAAAACATAATCCAAATTCTCTCCATCTTTGAGATTTTTCTCTAAAAAATCGTTTAATTTTTTAGTTCTATTCAAAGTGGCACTATCAACTAAAATGTTTTTTTCACCTTTTAAAAGATAAAAGGAAAAGGAGCTATCTCCTCCGTAATAAAAGTCTTTCATTATTTCTCTTTCCATTTCTTACTCCTTCTTCAAAATAATAAAGAGTCTTCGTAAATTCTGTATTGAATAGCCTCTGCAATGTGAGACTCTTCAATTTTATCCGCGCCTTCAAGATCAGCAATTGTTCTTGAGAGTTTTAATATTTTATCATAAGATCTTGCGGAAAGTTTAAATTTTTCTACGGAAAAATCAAGAAGTTTTTGTGATGAATTATTTAACTCTATGTGTTTTTTTATCTCTTTTTTGCTCATATCAGAATTTGTTTTAAGAGGTGTTCCAAACCTTTTTCTTTGAATTTCTCTTGCGAATTCCACTCTCTCTCTTATTTCAGAAGAGCTCTCCCTCTTCTTTTCCGAGCGAATCTCATTGATTGGCACACGTGGAACTTCCACTATTATGTCTATTCTATCCAGAAGTGGCTTTGAGAGTCTTGTGTAATATCTTTTTCTTATGTAATGCGGGCATTCCTCTCCGGAAACGGTATCAGTACAGGGATTCATTGCTCCTATTAAGATAAAGTTTGCAGGAAATATCACACTTGATGATGCTCTTACAATTTGTACTTTTTTATCTTCAAGAGGCTGTCTTAAAACCTCAAGAGCACTTCTTTTAAATTCAGGGAATTCATCTAAAAACAGAACTCCATTGTGAGCAAGACTTACTTCGCCGGGGGAAGGAGGCTGTCCTCCGCCAATAAGGCCAACATCGGATATTGTATGGTGTGGGGCTCTAAATGGTCTTCTTTTAATCACAGGCATTTTTTTATTTAATTTTTTTGCAATACTGTAAATTCTTGTTGTTTCTATTATTTCCTCAGATGACATCTTTGGTAAAATTGTCGGGATTCTCTTTGCAAGCATTGATTTGCCGGATCCCGGTGGTCCAACCATGAGAACATTATGGCCACCGGCTGCAGAGATTTCAAGAGCTCTCTTTACATGATACTGCCCGACTACCTCTGAAAAATCAACTTCATAATCAGGAGAAAGGTCTATTTGTATCTCTGTTGTATTTTCAGGATAAAATTCTCCATTTAAAAAGCTCACGACTTCTTTAATATTATTGAATGCCAATACCTTCAAATCTTTAATTAAAAGGGCTTCTCTTAGGTTTTCTTTTGGTATTATGAGTGTTTTATTCTTTTTTTTAGCAAAAATTGCTGCAGAAAGTGTCCCTATAACACCTCTTAACTTTCCTTCGAGAGATAATTCTCCCATTAAAAAATAATTATTAATGTTTTCTTTTTTTATTAATCCCTGCTCTAATAAAAGGGATATTGCAATCGGGAGGTCAAAATGTGCCCCGCTCTTTTTTACACCTGCGGGTGCAAGGTTTACAACTATTTTTTTTAAGCGAGGACTCCATCCATTGTTTTTTAATACGGAGTTAACTCTATCTCTGCTCTCTTTTACCATTGCTTCGGGAAGTCCAACTATATTAAATTGAGGGACACCTTTTGAGATATCCGCCTCTATTATAACTTCTTCGGCTTCAATGCCTACAAAATAACAGCTTAAAACCGATGAAGGCATCTTACCCCCTGTAAATTATTAGTTTATCTCCCGGGAAAATTCGGTTTCCTCTTAAATGGTTCCACTGTTTAATTTTTTTAACCGGGATATTGTATTCCCTTGAAATTTTGTAAAGGGTATCACCCTTTTTAACTTTATAATAAAAAGATTTTTTATTAAGCTTTTTATAGACAATTCTGTTTTTTCTATATGAATTTCTACTTCCATAAGAATAAGTTCCAGGAGAAGGTATAAGTAAAATTCTACCCGGCCTTATTAGATTTGATCTGAGGTTATTGTAAATTTTAATTGACTTTACTGAGACACTATATTTTCTGGCTATAGAGTAAAGACTTTCCCCTCTCCTTATTCTATGCTCTATCCATCTTATTCTTTTTTTAACTGGAAGAGATTTGAGAGTGAAAACTTTTTCATCGGGTATTTCTGCGGGGACTTTTAATTCATAATGTTTTAAAAAATAGGGAGTTATAGGTCTTAATAATTCTGGATTGTATTTTTTTAATGTGTAATAATCAATCCCAAGCCTTTTTGCAGCAATCCTGAGATCAATGGGAGAAGGTACCAATATTTTTTTATAAGATAGAGGCTCATCTCTATCCACCTTTATATTAAATCTTTGAGGATCCTTTGTAATTATCACAAGAGCAATAAATGCCGGAATATAATTTTTTGTTTCTCTCTTCAAATATCTTGTTCGTTGAAGGTCCCAAAAGCTGTTTCCCCTTACTCTCCTCAACGCTCTGTCGACCTTCCCTTCGCCTGCATCATAGGCTGCAAGGGCAAGATACCAATCATTGTATTTTGTGTAGAGATGTTTTAATAATTTTGCCGCGGCTTCGGTTGCCTTTTCAGGGTTATATCTTTCATCTATCCACCAGTTTACTTTTAAACCGAAAAGCAGGGCTGTTCCTCTCATAAATTGCCAGAGCCCTTTTGCCCTTGCTCTTGACACAGCTTTTATCTTATAGTTGCTTTCAAGAAGAGGTAAAACCGCAAGCTCTTCTGGAATATTATATTTTTTCAAAATCCTTAAAATCATGGGGAGATATTTACCCGATCTTCTTATTCCCATTTCCAGAGAAGCTTTTCTTTTTTCACTGTACACTTTTATGAATTTTGCAACATAGCTATTCATCACAACGGGAATTCCGTATTTTATCTTTTTAACCTCTTCTTCCACTTCTTTTTCAATCTTTTTTGCTTCTGTTTTTGTTATGGATGGAAGATTCGTATTATTCATCAATAAATCTGCATTATCTGGTTCTTCTATGGAATCCTCAATATCAGCAGCCTTTGTAACAATTAGGTTAAAGTATTCTCTGTATTTTTTGTTTTGTTTGATTTCTTTCGGAGCATCTATAAATACATTTACAGCATCGTCTAACAAGTTTCTTCCTTCTTCTATCTTCCCCTCTGCAAAGGACCGTTGAGCTTTTCCTAACATTTCCTTTGCATCGGAAAGTAAAACCTCTATTTCGTTTTTTTCTACTTTATCGGGTCTTATTTTGACTTCTTTTAGGTAATTACAGCTGCTTAAAAAAAGAACTGCTATAATAAAAATGATTTTTAGATTTTTCATTTGATATCTAATTCAATATTAAGTTTAAGAATTGCTCCATCTTTTATTTTTTCTTTTGATATTTTCCATTTTTTTACTACCACACCCTCCGGTGTGCTAAACTCTAACCAGAGGTGTGATGATTCTTCCAAAAGTTTTTTGTTTATTGAAAATTTTAAGTTTTTTTCAATAATATTTTTTGAAGAAGGTATTATTTCCTCTTGTTTAACAATTTCTTTGTTAGAAGACTCTTTTTGTTCTATTTTCTTACTTTCTTTTTTGGTCTGCTTTTTTTTACCTTTGCTTTTTCCCTTATCCTTTGTTTCTTCGCTTTTAATTTCATCCAATGGCATTTCTTTGATTTCAATATCCTCTATCTCTTCTATCTCCTCAATTTCCTCAATTTCCTCAATCTCCTCAATCTCTTCTATCTCTTGTTCTTTATCTTCTTCTACTCTTCCTTCTTCTATATTATTATTAATTACTTCTATCGTCTCGTTTTCCTGTATCTCTTCTTCAATTTTTTCTATTTTTTCTTTATCTTCCGACTTTTCTTCAATTTTTTCTTTACTATCTTTTATCTCTCCTCCTTTTAATTCTTCTTTTATTTTATCTTTTTCCCTTATTTCTTCATTTAGCCTCTCTTCTTGTTTCTCCTTTCCTTTCTTTTTGAGCTCTTCTACCTCCTCTTCTATTATGCTTTTTTTCCCTCTTTCAACAATTATACTCTTTACTGAATCGAGAGTTAACTTTGTGATTTCCCTTAATGTTTCAAAAACACCTTTCCCTTCTATTGCAATTGATTCAAAGTATTTAAATCCGTATGGATTTAATTTTTTGTTTAGTGTCTCAACAGAAAGTACATTTTTTAAATCCCTTTTATTGTATTGAAAAACTATAGGAATATCCTTAATGGTTAGACCATAAACGGCTAAATTTTTTTCCATGTTTTTAAAACTTTCAATATTTGCTTCGAGGAGAGGTGCTTGGGAATCAACTACAAAAACTATCCCATCAACTCCCTTTAAGACAAGTTTTCGGGTACTATCATAATGAACCTGACCGGGAACCGTATATAATTGGATTTTTGTAGTTAAATCCATTATCTTTCCAACTTCCATTGGAAGCAAATCAAAGAAAAGTGTTCTTTCTGTATCTGTGTCAAGACTTACTAATTCTCCCCTAAAACCCTTTTGCGTTTTCTTATAAATATAATATAAATTTGTAGTTTTTCCGCTCAAACCTGCGCCATAATAGACAATCTTTACACTTAGCTCTTTATTAGAATAATTAATTAATACCACAGCACATTTAAAATACCAAAAAAAAGTTTTTGTGTCAAATAATAGTTTATTGTTTTAGAAGTTTAAGAGCCCGCTTTTGTAAAATTTCTTTTATTTATACTGTTTAACTAAAAAGTTCTGAGATTGTTTTAATAAGAGATTCAAATGAGAATGGTTTAGGGAGAAACTTAACATCTTCCGTTAATTCATTTTTGTCTCTTAAATAACCATCGGTATAACCAGAGGTACAAATTATTTTCATATTTTTATACTTACTTTTTACTTTTCTTATTAATTCTCTTCCATTCATCCTCGGCATTATTATATCTGTAATCATTAAATCAATTTCTTTTACAAATTCTTTTATCTTTTCATATCCTTCTTCTCCATCACTTGCAGAATAAACCATACATCCAATACTTAAAAGAATTTCTTTTATAAATTCTCTTACATACTCTTCATCTTCTACTATGAGGACTTTTAAGCCTGTAAATTTTTGTGTTTTTATCTGCTTCTCTTAAAATCAGACTTGAGTAACCCTTTATTACTGTTAACATATTGTTAAAATCATGAGCTATCCCTCCTGCAAAGGTCCCAATTGTGCTCATCTTTTGAGCATGAAAAAGTTGCCTTTCCAATCTTTTTCTTTCAGTAATGTTGAAAATATAGGCAATAATTTTTGGTTTTTTATCTTTTTTTTCAATAAACATATTTGAAAGAACAATTATTTCTTCTCCTTCATGAGTTTTCATAACAAGTTCTTTATTCTCTATTTTCATTTTCTCCTCCAATTCCTTTTTTATTTCATCTGCTTCTTCTTTCTTTTGGAAAAGGTTCCAAAAATTTGTCTTTTTCAATTCTTTTAAATCCTTATATCCAAACATTTTGATAAAAGTTGAATTATGATCAAGGATTTTTTCCTCTTTGCTTATTATTAAGACAGAGTTAATATCCATTTCGAAGAAATCTCTGTATTTTTTTGCTTTCTTTTAGCATAGAAACAACATTTTCAAGTTCTTTTTGTCTCTGATTAAGATTTTCGAGCATATTTGTGAAGGAATCGTAGAGAGTTTTTATCTCAGTATTGAGGTGTTCATCTTTTTTTTTGTTCTATCTTTATATTCTTTCCTGATGATATAGTGCGAGCGATTTTTGTTAATGTAAGTATTGGATTTGTTATGTGTTTTTGTAATTTTAAGGCTAAAATATAAGCTAAAATTACAACAAATGCAAAAATTATTATATCAAGAAACAAAATTCCTATTATTTCTTTTTTAAAAGGAGTTATATCTTCAACGAAGTATATTTCTCCAATTTTTTATCATTGAAGAAGATTTCTTTATTAATATAAAGGAATTTTCTCCCTATTTTGTAGGAGTTCTTTTCGATTTTTATTGTTTTCCAAAAATCCTTATTGGAAAGATTGTAAGAAACAAAAATCTTTCCGTCAGACTTTATTAACACAGCTTCTTTGATGTTTCTTAATACTCTGAGTTTTTCTAAGACAGCTTTTGCCCCTTTTTTATCTTCAAACACGAGAGGAGACACGAGATATTCAGCAAAAAGCTCTGCTTGGAGTAGAAAATTTTTTATAAGGGAATTTTTTGCAAGTTGTACTGCATAGTAGGAAGATATTAAAATTCCAAAAATTAGAGCAGTTATTGTTGTTAACAAGATATAAAAACTACCTGCTCTTTTATGGAAAGCTTTAGAAATTTCTTTTTTAGTGAATTCATTTATTAACTACCTCACCAATATTGTAAAGTTTATAGCTCACTTTTACCATTGAATCTTTTAATCCTTTGTAGTTTAATTTGAATCTAATTCTATCTTCATGTAAATAAAAGCATATGTGTGCGCCGTATTCTATTAATGAATCATTGTCTCCCACAATTAGGATCGGAAAATTTAGTGATAATTCTTTTATCATTTCTATCAGTTGATTATTAGTTAAAAAGAGGATAAAGCTTCTTTTTGCTTCCTTTAGAATTGAAGTGTTGTTACATCTTAAAAACTTAATCTTTTTTTTTAAAATAGTGAGCTCTTCCAGTATCTTTTTAAATATCTTGTATCTATTTTCATCTCCCACAAAACATATATTAAAATCTTTCTCTTTTTCTATTTTTTCTTTAGGCCACTCAACAAACATTGAAATTTTCCATAACATTACTGCTTTAACCTCATGTTCATTATAAAGAGCTTCGTATCCTTTTTTGTTGGAATAAGAGTGTGAGAGAATAAATAAAAAAAGAGCTGTGACTATCGCTACTTTTTTTAACATCTAAAAGCCTCTTTCTTTACACAACATATAAGAAATTTCTTAATTAGCCAGCAGATTGTAATTATTGGTAAAAGTCCTTCCCTTTCTTTATTCATATTGATTTTTTATGTATGTTGTTTGCAATACAAATTTTATTGTCCACCTCCTACAAGCTTAGAATTTATAGGAAAAACTGATGTAAAACTTTTTACTAAAGGTTTTTGGTATTACTGGTACAATTGGAGACTGTATTACTATCTTTGGTAGATAAACCTTTTCATTTAAAAGATTTTCTCCTTTTAATTCAAAAGAAAACTTTGAGCTCAAGCTCGGAAAGAATTTTAATCCTATATTGATCAAGGTATAAGGTTCAGCGTCTCCCCATTTCCCCATGTACTTTAATGAAGAATTTATCTCTAAGTTTTTGGTTGGATAAATACTAATTCCGGCATTTATCATATTAGAGAATGTATATTTAAGTCTTTTATCTTTGTTTTTGTCATGTCCGATAATGTGAGAGTATCAGCCAAACCCATAAACTTTGTCTTTTATTCCAAATCGAACATTAAGTTCTGTTCCCCAGAATCTCTCTTCTCCTATATTTAAATTTTGAATTCAGGGTTTTCAGGATAGGTAACTCTCTCTATTTTATTTTTATTAATTATTTTTGTGGAAAAAAAATCGATATTAAATTGGAGCTCCTTTTTAAACTTTTTTGATATTATAAAATCAAAAGGATTATTCTTTTCTGGTAGAAGATTCGGGTTGCCCAACATCTTCTCAGCGTACCCCTCTTTTTCGAAATATGTTGGAATTCTAAATGATTTACCGTATATTATTTTGAAAGAGAGTTTTTCCCTTGGTGTATACACAAGGGAAAGTTTCGGTGAGAAATTGCTGAGTGTGGTTTTGTAATATCTTGCATAATAATATCTACCGCCGTAAAAAAGTTTTACTTGTTCGAAAATATTATATTCCCCATTTAAATAAAAAGCAAAATCATCAGTCCAAACATTATTTTTTCCTATATCATAATTATTTAATTGAGATTTGTATCTTCTTCCAATATAATGAGTGTAATTTAGACCTATTCTGTTATAAAACTTTTCACTTGCCCTAAAAATCAATTCGAAAATATTGTAGAATCCTTTTGATGAATATTCACAATATTCGTCATTTAATTGTTTTTTAGCTTCCATCTAAAGAAGTCACTTTGAATTTTCATCTCTATTTTTTTTGATATTCTTTTATTAACACTTATGTTAATAAGATAAGAATTCTCATCACTAATCTCAGGTTTAAGAATTCCTTCTTTGTCTTCTGGGGAAGTGTATATTTTTTTTAATTCCCTTGTTCTTACTCCAGGTAAGTTTTTAGAAAAGTATTTTATAAGGCCACTAAAATCTCCATATACAATTTTGGAAATTGAACTAATTCCTCTATATGATTTTTCTAACTCCAGAGTTTGCCCTTTTTCATCCTTAAAGGGTAAAGATTCTCCTCTGCTTCTTAAAGTATCGATAAATTAATAAAATTCCAGCTTTCCACTTTTCATCATAATAGAATTCTGAAAATAAAATGTATCAAAGCTGCCATACTTAACTCTTCCCTTTACATTGGAATTTCGGTCTTTCTTAATTCTTTTACTAATTATGTTAATGACAGCATTGATTGCATTTGTACCATAAAGTACGGAATTTGCTCCTTTGATTATTTCAATTCTTTCTATTGAGCTTAATGGGATGCTGTTTAAGTCAAAACTTCCATTGTAAGGATTATACAGCAGTATGCCATCAAAAAGTAGAAGAGTATTGGTGTTGTAATTTATTAGAGTATTCCCTCGAATAGTTGTTGTAGTAAAAATATTACCTTCTCCGTTTCCTGAGGCAAGGCCGGTAATATATTCTAAAACTTCCTCGAGAGTATTGAAATTTAGAAGTTCAATATCTTTTGAGGTAATTACATTAACAGGTGCTGGGGTTTCCATTATTTTTTCGAGTTTTTTGCTTGTAGAATAGACTTTTAAATTCATTAACTCTTTTAAGGAAAGCTCTACAATCTTAGCTTTTCCAGTTTCTTCTTCCATTAATAGAATCTCATTATTTGATAGGAAGATAGTTTTTTTTATTCTAAATTTTTTGCCAACTTCAAACTTAGTCTCTTTTAAATTATAGGGAACAACCATTTTAAAGCTACCGTCTTTTTTAGTTGTTGTACTTATGTTGTAATTTTTTAATTTAATAACAAGATTTGAGATACCTTTTTCTGTTGTATAATCAATAACTTTCCCTTTATCTTTTGAGATGCATAAGTGTAATTAATAAAAATGATTAAAAGGAAAAGAAAAATAGCCGCTAACTTTTTTCTAATCATTTTCTCTGATTTAATAATAAATCATTTTTTTTGTTTTGACAATATTTTTTTATTATAAAAAACTCGTAAAAAGTGAAAAATACTTCTTTTTTTAGTAAGTGTTATAAGGAATTTTATTGAGTTTTGTTAATCTTTTACTTTTTTATAATTTCAAATAATTCATAAGGTGTTTTATCATATTTATCAGCTATTTCTTTTAATGTTTCCTCTTCTTTTGCTTTTATCCCATTTTCACTTAATGTTTCTATTATTTTTTTTACAGGTATTTTTAAATCAATACTTATTGTTTTTAATGTCATTCTTCCGTAACCCCTTCGGGGAGTGTAATTTTCGGAACTCTGCTTTAACTCTATGCTTTTCCCTGTTTTTTCTTTGATTTTTTTAAAAAGTTCGCTCGGAGTCATATTATTTTCCTGCGCAATTTCTTCTATTGTCTTATTTTGGTCACTTACCTTTACTCCTGCTTTTTTTAATATTTCAAATATTTCAGAGGGTTTCATTTCAATGTATTTTGAAAACTCCTCTACTGTTAATCTCTCAGCATGTGGGACCGGAGGACTGCTCTCTTTATTCTCCCATGATTCACTTATGTATTCACTTAGATCATAAACATAGGATACGGGAGGTATTTCAAAAATTGAGCCTATTGTAAAAACTAACACAACAATGATGGTGGCAGCAATTTCTTTTTTGTTTTTTACTGTTCCTGCTGCTTTTGATTTTAAGTAGTGCATTAAAGGTTTCCAATTGTATATAATGTGAAGAATCCCAAAAAACAAAAACACATACCCGAAAACTGTGTGCCATGCTTCCCACTGGGATTTTTCAAGCCATAAAAGTCTCCAGTTTGTCCAGTGGGCTACTCTTCCGGGCGGAACTATGTAGAGAATTATTCCTGTAAACACCTCTATTGTAAAGCTCATAAACATCATAAAGCTTGTAAATGCTCTCCAATTAAAGCTTCCTCTCTTTTTCATTTAAACCTCCTTGTTTTTGTAATTTTAACATCTAAAAAGCTTTCTCACAATCAAGACAATGCATAGGACATCTTCTTTCGCATTCAAGACAGGAAAAGCAGTACTCTTTGTTAATCTCAGGAACTTCTTTCATTGTTAATGTTTGAGCAGGACATTTTTTCTCGCATATATTTTTATGTATGCATCTTTCGGGCTTTTTCAATTTTATGTTAAAAAAACCTATTTTATTTATAATTCCTAATAGAGCGCCAAGGGGGCATACGTATCTGCAAAATGGTCTGTAAATAAAGATGGATGATACGAGCAAGATTACCAATAAGATTACTAATAATGTAGTGCCTTCAAGGTTAAATAAAACTTTAAAAGGGTCCATTTTATTAAAAATTCTGTGCTCTTTAATTATCGGATAGAAAATTATTAGAAAGAGAAAAAAATATCTGAATTTTTTTAAAATATTATCTAATTTTTGGGGTACCCTTATTGCGAAACTTTCCCTGTAGAGAAATTCTTGAACTGCCCCTTTATGACAGACCCAACCGCAAAAAATATTTCCGAAGAAAAAGACTATTCCGGTTAAAATGGCGAGCCTGAAAAGTGAAACCCCTATGTTTGAATATCTTCCCATTCCGAGATACATAAAAATTGATTCAAGAGAGCCTGTTGAACAAAGACAGCTTCCCTGATAAAAGCCTAAGTAAGCAAGGGAGGAGATTAGTGTGACATATCTTAGCCAATAAATCTTTTTATAAAAACCAAAGGTTGCAACAGCTAAAATCCCGAAAAGCACATAGAATTTAAAAGGAAGTTTAAAGCTGCCTTTTAATAAAATTAATTTTGTGGCAAGTGCAATAAGTCCTACGAATATGGTTATTCCTGTTATTAGTTTTGCTTTCTTACTCATTTTTTCTTAACCTTTAAAACTCCCTCTGAGATTCCTTTCTTTGTGCATTCTCTTATGATTCTTAAAGTTCCTTTTTCTGCGATTAGCATTATCTTTATCTCTCTTGAAAAATCTCCTCTTTTGATTTTTGTCCATTTGCCCATTTCAAGGATTTTCAGACCCTTTGTTTCGTATTCAGTATCATCAAGGGTTATTTCACATTTTCTGTGCTCATATTTTAAATGTAGCTTTACAGTTGCAGTCTCTCCCTTTGCAAGCTTCAATGATTCCGGTTCGAACTCAATTATGCAGGAGAGACCGGAAAGTATAACCAGACCAAAAAGAATTAATGAAATTAATATTTTTTTTCTCATTTTAACCTCCTAAAAAACTATTCTCAAATTTACGGCTATTTGTGAGCCTTTGTAAACACCACTCCAGACAGAGTAAGTGGCGAGTATTTTGTACTTTTCTCTTTTATCAAGATTTAATTCCAAAGTAGCGTCAAATTCATCGGATATAAAATCAAAGGCACTTTTTTCGGAATTAAGATAGTAAGCAAATTTTATTGAGCTTTTTTTGTAAATAGAGGGAATGTATTTTAGGACTGCTCCGTAAATATTTCCCTGTCTTACGGTAAAATGCTGTCTTTCTCCAAAATACGTGGTCCCAAAGATAGGGGTGAACATTGAATTTTCCCCTGTACTTCCGTGAAGGTAAGAGAGTTTCAGAGAGAGAGAACCAAAAGAAGAGTATCTTATTGTTTTTAATACGCTTGTATTAATTCCATAGGCTATATCATTATCGATATCAAAATGCTGGATGGCAAATTCCGAGAAAATTTGAAAACTTCTTGTGATTCTTATCTTTGAATAAAGACTTAGAGTGTTTGTTCTCATGTTTGGATCCTGGGTCTGTGATCTTACATAAAGCAGTCCGTATTCACTCTTTTTGATTCTTAAATTGTATTGAAGGAAACCCATAAGAATATCTCCCCATTCAGTATGTACCAGGTTTTTCCAGCAGGGCCTGTAATTGTAAAAAAAGCATTTTTGACACCCTATCGCCTCTTTTGCAACATAGATTGAATAAACACCTGCTCCACCTGACAGATATGACCTGTCTCCTATTTTAAAGCTTAATCCATCAAAAAAATCATCTAAAACAAGACCTGTTGCAACTGTAATTTCCTGTCTTCCGAGATTAATTGAAAAATTATCACTCAAATATTTTTCAAAGTTTAATCTTCTTATTTGCAAGGGAGAAATCTCCGGAAGATCCTTACAGGGAGTGTATTTTTTATCCTTGTAAATACCTTCGAACTGGAAAGAAGAACTTTCTCCTTCATAGCTTATTGCCGATGATATGCTACCAAAGAGATAGTTCTCCCCATTATAATTATAAAAAAAGCTTTTTAATTCCACTCCCCAATAAAAGTTTGTATCTCCTATGGGTTTTAAATTTGCAAAGAGTCTTGAAGGGCAGTCTTTTGAATGAAGATGTGAAAAGCCGAGGAAAAAGGTTAAAAATATGGTAAAGATAATAACTCTTTTTTTCATTTTATCCTCTCTTTATAGCTCCGAATTCACAATGTGAAATACAGGATGTGCATGCGACACAATTCTCCTGCAAAATTGTGGCTTTATAGAGCTCTCCTTTGATTGCTCCTGTCGGACATACAGCATAGCATTTACCGCAATTCGTACATTTCTCTTTATCCATAATTGCAGGTGTCCCTTTTATCACAGCATCATACTTACAAACCTCATAACAATTACCACAGTAAGTACACTTATCAGGGTTAATATGGGCTTCGGCTTTTTCTATAGCTCCGTAAGAGCAGGCTTTATAGCAATCACCGCACTTCACACATTTTGAAGTATTAATTTCAGCTTTTCCTCCAGCCCAGTAAATTGCATCATATTTACATGCTTCAATACAATCTCCGCAGCCGGTACACCTTCCTCTTCTTACATGATATTCTTCCGGATCAAAGGTAATGGCATTACCTTCACATACCTTTGCGCAATCACCGCATCCCACGCAATTATCCGAATTTATATCAAATCCTCTCTGTTCAACATAAATTGCATTATCTTCGCAGACATCCTCGCATTTCCCACACCCTACGCACTCTTCCTCAACCACCCAAAAATTGCTTGTCTTAGGGAGGTAAATTGCGTTATAACTGCAATAGTTTAGGCATTCTCCACATCCTACGCAAAGTTCCTTATCTATTAATATTACCTCAGTGTATCCTTTTTTTATACAGCCTTTTAACACAGAGGCTAATATCGGAAGAGTTATAAGAAAATCTTTTCTTCTCATCTTTTCTCCTTTTTTATTAAGGGAGAGAGAGGGATGAACACTCCCTCTCCCTGAACTTTATAAGGAAGTGTATATGCCTGTTTAAAACCTTCTTCTTCCCTGACCTCTTCCCTGTCCTCTGCCCATTCCTTTGCCTTTATTATTATTTCTCTGCCCTGCCCAAAGGGGAAAACCATTGGAATCTCTTAGCTTGAGCTCTTTGCCATTGTATTTTAATTGGGAAGCCATTATAACTGGTTCATTATTATAAATTACCTTTGAGCCTGTAACCTTTATTGGTTCGCCAATTTTAAATAAAATCTTGTTATTCTCAAGAAACCAGTAGGGGGCCACATGGATATAGATAGGTCCGTTGTTTGTTTGAATGTTTAATCTTGTTGTGGTATATGTTCTGATTTTCACAGAATCAATAGCGATGATTTTACCTTCTACAGTGGTTATAGTTTCCGGATTAAAGTATCGAGGATAATTGGCATTTCTTCTGTAATAATTTTGAGTTAAAGCAAATGTTGCTACAAAAAGTAACACAATAAAAACTATTGTGAGTTTTTTCATTTTTACCTCCATGTTTTTTAATGCGATTTTCTAACCAAAAACCGTGCCAATTTGTGAGATGCTTTTATTTTCAAGCTTCTCTATAAAGTTGTGCTCTTGATATGTCGCAAAGAATTGTTTCATTTCGCAAATTTTTGCGATTGTCAACACTTTCTAAAGAATCTAAATTTGCCGTTTCTCCTTAATTTATTTATACTAATAAAAGTTTCAGAAAACTGGCACGGTTTTTTCCTGATGATTTTATCTGACTTTAGGAGGTAGAAAGATGAAAAAATTAACTAAGATTTTATT